>JAFAUQ010000132.1 GCA_019243195.1 Hyphomicrobiales bacterium | reverse complement strand
ATGGGAAGGCTCATGCGGTCGTTGGGCTATCCCGTCGAGGCTTTTCCCTCGGCGGCCGATTTCCTCGCATCCCCTCGTCTCGGCGAAACGGCCTGCCTGATCGCCGATGTCCACATGCCTGGGATGACCGGAATAGAACTCTACCGAAACCTTCTCGATGCGGGACACGCGATTCCGACGATCCTCGTGACTGCATATCCCAACGAGATCGACCAAGCCCGCGCCTTGAACGACGGGGTTCTATGTTATCTTCGAAAACCGGTTGATGAACAGCTTCTAGCGGAGTGCCTCCGGGAGGCTCTCACGACTCGCCAGAGTTCGTGAGCTCTTTTTCAGCGCCTGGCAAAGTGAACTGAAATACCGCGCCGCGAGGTTCGTTCGCCTCTGCCCACAGCCGGCCGCCATGGGCGTTGATGATCGACCGGACCAACAACTCAACCGCCCGTGGCTTCGTAGTCGAGGGCGTATAAATTCGTATCTAGTTTCATCGATTTCGGAGAGCGTACCCCAAGGGCCGTACACAGGAGGTACGCCATGAACATCACGAGCAAGGGCACCGCCCTCATCACCGGCGCGTCCGCCGGCATCGGCGCGGTCTATGCCGACCGTCTGGCGCGACGCGGTTACGACCTGATACTTGTCGCCCGCGACAAGACCCGTCTCGCCGTCCTGGCGCAGCGGTTGAAAAGCGCGACCGGCCGATCGGTCGAGACGGTTGCGGCCGATCTCGGCGACAAAACGGACCTGGCGCGCGTCGAGGCCATCCTGCGCGCGAACGCGAGGATCATGCTGCTGGTCAACAACGCCGGTGTCGCCGCGACGGCACCGCTGCTCAATGCGGACATCGAGAAAATGGACGACATGATCCGGCTCAACGTCGGCGCGCTGACCCGATTGACCTATGCGGCGGTCCCGGGCTTCGTCGCGCGCGGCGGGGGAACCATCATCAACATCGCCTCGATCGTGGCGATCACTCCGGAAACGCTCAACGGCGTTTATGGGGCAAGCAAAGCCTTCGTCCTGGCGTTGAGCCATTCGCTGCATCACGAACTCGCCGACAAGGGCGTGCGCGTCCAGGTCGTCCTGCCCGGCGCGACCGCGACCGGACTGTGGGACCGCGCGGGCAAGCCGCTCCATGAGCTTCCCACCGCAATCGTTATGTCGGCGGATGACATGGTCGACGCCGCGCTGGCCGGTCTCGACCAGGGCGAGGTCGTCACCATTCCGTCGCTCGTCAACAAGTCCGACTGGGACCGCTATGAGGCAGCGCGCCGCGCCATGTTCGGCAAGCTCTCGAGCGCCATCCCGGCCCCCCGATACAACGTCAGTTGAGGCTGACGATTAGCCGCGAGTTTCTGCTTGTTGCGGACGACGTGACCGATGACCATCGGGGTTGAGGATAAAATACGAGCGAGCATGTCGCCTTTTGGCACATCTCGGTCATTGCGGAATGTCCGGCTATTTGAACGCTTTCGCGGGTAAACTGGACATTGCGGCATAGTCGTCAAGGCCGTCCAGGGCATGGCGGCTGAGGATGCAGTGAGGTGGGCGGATGGGGAGTTCCGGAAAATCCACCTGATCAGGGCGGTGGCCCGACCCGACGATGCGTGCACGCCCGATCAGGACGTGACGTCCGCATTCGCCGGAAGCGTAAATTGAAACGTGGCGCCGCGAGGTTCGTTCGCCTCTGCCCACAGCCGGCCGCCATGGGCGTTGATGATCGACCGGCAGATCGACAGGCCCATCCCCACGCCGCTCGACTTCGTGGTGTAGAACGCTTCGAACACGCGCTCGTGATGCTCCGGATCGACGCCCGGCCCGGTATCGCTCACAGCCACGCCGACGCCTGTCTCGTCTTGCTCGGTGCTGATCGACAGCTCTCGTGGCTCCGCCTCGATTGAGGCCATTGCTTCGACCGCATTCAGGACCAGGTTCAGAACGACCTGTTGCAGTTGAACGCGATCCCCCTGAACCGGAAGCAAGCCGTGTGCGAGGCGAGTCTGGACCAAGACACCATTCTTCATGATTGCGCTTCGCGCCAGCACAATCACCTCATCGATCGCCGCGTTGAGGTCAAAACGCTCCTTTCGCGGCGGCGCTTTCTTGATCTGCTCCCGGATCCGCTCGACGATGGCGCCGGCACGATCGGCATCGCCGACGATGCAGGCGAGCGCTTCCCTGACCTCGGCCAGGTCGGACGGCTGCTGGTCCAAGAAATTCAGAGCCGCACGAGCGTTGTTGCGCGCGCTGGCGATCGGCTGGGTGATTTCGTGCGACAGCGAGGCCGCCAATTCTCCCATCGTGCTCACGCGGTTGATGTGGGCGAAATCCGATTGTATCTGGTGCAATCGCGCCAGGGCTTGTACACGATCCTCAATTTCCGTCAGCAATACGTACCAGCGAGTAACACGCCCGGAGTCATCGCGAATTGGGATTCCGCGGTTGTCAAACCATCGATATTGGCCGTCAAAGCGACGCAAGCGTTGTTCGATTTGGTAGGGAATGCCGGAGGCGATCGATTTCGTGAAAACTTCGATGACATAGGGAAGGTCTTCGGGATGCACCGTTCCATTTGCTCCCCAGTTCTTCAGCTCTTCCAATGACTGGCCGCAATACTCGAGGATTTGGCGATTGACCGCTTCGATGTCACCATTCGGAGCCAAGATCCCAACATGACCCGGTATTCCGTCAATGGTCGAGCGCAGACTTCGCTCGCTTTCACGCAGCGCCTCTTCCGCCTGTTTGCGCTCCGTCAAATCGAGCACGAACGCAAAGCCCTCGTTAGCGCTTTCTTCGAACAGCGCGAGGCCGACGAGCACGGGGACGCGGCTGCCGTCTTTGCGAAAATACTCCTTCTCGAATGGCTGAACCCTCCCGGTGGAGCGCAGTTCCGCCACGGCGCGTTCGCTCTGGCCGCGCCATTCCGGCGGCGTGAGGTCGCTTCGCCTTATGCGGCCCGAAATCAAGTCCTCACGGTCATACCCGATAATACGGAGGAATTCGTCATTGGCCTCAAAAACTCTACCGTCTACGTCGGCCATGAGGATCCCGACGATGTTGGCGTCGACCAGGCGCCGGATCTTCCCTTCGCGATCTGCAAGGTCGCGATAGAGCCGCGTATTCTCGAGCGAGATCGCCGCCTGCGACGCAAGCACCTTCAACACGGTGACGCGGTCGGCCGTGAAAACCCGCGGCGTCAGATTGTTTTCAAGGTAGAGAATGCCGGTGAGTTTTCCCTGGTTGATCAATGGCAAACAGAGAATGGAACGGGCGCGGCGCCCAACGATGTATGGATCGGCACTGAACGCATTCTGGGACGATGCATCATCGAGAATCAGGGTCTCTCGCGTGCGCATTGCATAGCGAACGAGTGACTCCGGCAGCACGGCGGCGGTACGGTCGCCATCGCGCAGTTGCACGATCACATCCTCTCCACGCGCGGTCGCCTCCGCATCTATGTGCAGCTCTTCGCTTCGCGGGGTAATCAGGAGACCTCGCTCGGCGCCGGCGTGCTCGATTGCCGCGCGCATGAGCCCGTCGATCAGTTTTTCCAGAACCATCTCGCCAGAAACGGATTGCGACACCTTGATGACGGTCGCGAGGTCGAGCTGCTCGACCGGCGCTGCGATGGTCGCGTCCGCGCGCGAGCCCGGTTCCGGCTCGCGCAAACGGGGGTACATCGTTTCAAGCTGCCGGACCTTGCCGTCGGCGCCCCAACGCTGATAGCAGAACCGGGCCTCTCGCAGATAAGTGTTTGCGATTGTCTCGAAGCCGCGCGCGGCGTAGGAGCGCGCGGCAAGCTCGAAACTCAGAGCCTCGACATGGGTAAAGCCGGCCGCGCGGGCTGAATGGATGGCCCGCTCGTAAAGCGTCATTGCGTCCTGCTCCCGGCCCTCGATGCGCGCAAACTCCGCGGCGGCGAGCGCGGCGCGACTGCCGAAGGTGACCGGCGAGTTTTCGCCGAACTGAGCCAGCTTCGTCACGTGTGCCTTGAGCTGTTCGCGCAAGTTCGGTCGTGCGGCTTCATCGGCGCTGTCCAGACACTCGGCACGAGCAAGCGCCCCATAGAAGTGATACTCTGCGAACTGGGGGAAGACATCGGCGCACCATAGCAATGGCCCAGCGGCCTCCGCCGCAGCGACGGAGCCCCTGGCGTCACCGGCGAGAAACTGCGCCTGCTGGCGGCGGAACCAGTACCGACAAAGGGGCGAGGTGAGTGCCGGTACCCCCCTGCATATGCGCTCAAAATCGTCTTGATCGAACTCGGGGCTGTCGAACGACCCGAAACGCACCGAGTCCCCCCGCAGCATCCTAGCCAAAGCCAGTTGCGGCTGAACCTGGAGTACGGCGAAATCGAAGTTGAGCTTACGCGCGTAACTCAGCGCGCGTCGGCAGGCCGCTTCGGTCTCATCGAGGGGTGAGCCCGCGATAAGCATCAACTCTTCGACGTGGTAGAGAAGATACGTTGCGTAAGTCACGTCACCCGCGCGCTCGGCCGCTTCGAACCCGCGTTCCAGAAGCTCCCGGCAGCCGCTAACATCGTCGGCCCACGGACGCGTAAAACCGGCGTAGCCGAACAGCACGCGGGCCAGCGTGCGCGGGTTGCCGACGCGCTCGGCGAGCTCGAGCGCGAGCTTTCCGAAGCGGTATGCGGTTCGATAGTCGCCGGAGAACGGTCCCAACTTCATACCCAGCATCGAGTAACCGAAGCTCGAGGCGGGGCCGTTGCCGCGTTCGATGGAGACATTGGCGATGCGCGCACCGATCAGGGCGGGCAGCAGCTGGTCCGTGAACCAGGCGGGTGAGGCCACCGCCGCCAGCACGTCGAGCGTGGCGAGTGTGGCCGGGTCGGCGGTCTCGGGAAGCTGTGCGAGATCTTCGATGGAGCGGGCGCCGAGCGCTCGCCACATGCGTTCGAGCTCGCTCTCGACGTCTTCACGCGACGGATGGGGCGTGAAACGGATGCCCTCGTTTTTGAGGTACTCGAGGCACACCTCGACCGACCGGGCGGGCTCACCCCGCGTGACATACAGCATGATCCGCAAGCACGCGACGGCAGCAAGCTCACGCGGCCCCTCGGCGCGCGCGACCAGCGCCGAAAGTCGCGCTTCGGCCTGCTCCAGGTCGCCCATCAAAAACTCGCACTCGGCCTGCTCGAAGGCGAGTGTGAAAGCCACCGCGCGATTCCGCTGCCATCCTGCCTCGCCGAGCACGGCGGCTCCGGTGCGCAACAACGCGAGCGCGGTGACATTTGCGGTCGCAGCCTTCGCACGCTGACCCGCCTTTGCATTGAGCTCGGCAATACGATCGAGCTCATCGCGATCGCTGACGAGTTCGATGCCGCGATTGAGCTGATTGACGATCTCGAACAGGTTTTCGTCGAGCTTTTCGGCTGGCGTCCGGGTGAGAATCTGCCGGCCCACCCGGAGGTGTACGCTGGGGCGCTCGGCTTCCGCGATCAGCGCGTAGCAGGCCTCCTGAATTCGATCGTGGAGGACGGTGTATGCCCCGCTTTGCAACGTCACCAGACCAGCGTCGATCGCATGGCGGACGCTAGCGTGGAGGTCGGACACGCTTACGTCCAGGGCCGCAGCCAGCGCGTCCACGCGCACGGTGTTGCCGATGCACGCCATCACCCGTAGCGCCTCGCGACACGGCGCCGGCAGCCGCATGATCTTCTTGATCATCAGCTCCACGACGTTGTCGGTGAAGCGGCGCGACGCAATGCGCGACGCATCCCATAGCCAGCGTCGCGAGCCGGGCTCGAAGGCGATGAGACCGTCGTCCGCGAGCGCGGTGAAAAATTGGCTCGCGAAGAGCGGATTGCCCGCTGTCTTTTCGTGCACGAGTTCGGTCAGAGGGAGGACGTCGTTGTCGTGCAGCGTTTCGGCGATCATCGCGTGCAAGTCGGTCAAATCAAGCGGCACGAGCTTGATATCGCTGATCGGCACGCCGGCGCGGCGAATCGCATCCACACAACGTAAGAGCGGGTGATCCGGGCCGACCTCATTGTCGCGGTACGCTCCGACAAGTAACAGGGACTTGACGTCTTCCTGCAGCAATAAGTGCTGAAGCGCCTCCAGCGTTGCTGTGTCGAGCCATTGCAAGTCGTCCACGAAAATGACCAACGGGCAGTCTGGTCGAGCGAAAACGCCGATGAAGCGCCGCAGCACCTGGTGGAATACGCGCAGAGCGTCCTGGGGCGCGAGCTCCGAAATCGGCGGTTGCTTGCCGATCACCCGTTCGAGCTCGGGCGTCAGGTTAATGATGAATTGACCGTAGGGTTCGACGGCGGCCAGGATTGCGTCGCGATAGCGTGCATGCTCTGCCTCCGGCTCGGCCAAGATCATTCCGACCAGCCGCTGGAAGGCCTGGGCGAAAGTCGTATACGGAATGTCTCGTTTGTTCTGATCGAACTTCCCTGACGCAAACAGGCCCCGCCGCGGGAGCAGCGCCTTCTGCAGCTCATTCACGATTGACGATTTACCGACGCCCGGATCGCCCGAGACGAGGACCAATTCCGGTGCGCCGCCCTTGACGACGCGGTCGAAGGCGGCGAGCAAGGTCTCGACCTCGCGCTGCCGACCGTAGAGTTTCTCCGGAATCAGCAGACGATCGGGCGTGTCGTGTTCGCCGAGTGGAAAGTCGTCGATCCGGCGCTGCGCATCCCATTCGGTCTGGCAGCGGCGAAGGTCGCTCTCGAGGCCGGCGGCGGTCTGATAGCGGTCTTCGGACCTCTTCGCGAGCAGCTTCATGATGATCGCCGAGACGGCGGCGGGAATTTCGTTCAGCCGCTCGGCGGGCGCTACCGGCTGCCGGGCGAGGTGGCAATGTACCCATTCCATGGGGTCCGTGGCCGTAAACGGCAAAGCACCGGCGAGTATTTGGTAGAACGTGACGCCGAGGGCGTAGAGATCGCTGCGGGAATCGATCGACCGGTTCATCCGTCCGGTCTGCTCGGGCGCCATGTAGGCGAGCGTGCCGGCGATCATCTCGGGAGGATGAGGCGACGGCCGTTCGCGTGCCAAGCGTGAGGCGATGCCGAACCCGGTCAACCGCACCTCGCCGGTCGTGCCGTTGACCAGGATGTTGGCGGGCTTGATGTCCTTGTGGACGAGCCCGTGCCGGTGGAGCTTGCCGAGCGCCGCGGCAACAGCGACGGCGAGGCGTAAGAAGCGTCCCATCTCCATGGGTACGCCGGACCGCACGTTGAGCGGTTCGCCGCCCGCGTCCTCGAGCACCAGCGTGGTCCGGCCGGCGTCGCGCACGAGGTCGAGCGGCCGCACCGCCCACGCTCCGTCGAGCTGATCCTTCAATTCGTATTCATGGGTGAGGCGATCGAGGCTCGAGCGGGACGGATGCTCGGCGGTAGGAACGATCATCAGCACGGCGCGCCGCTGGCCGTCATCGTCCAGTCGCCAGCCCCGGCGGAAGACGCGTTCGCCGTCCTCCCAGAGGACTTGAGAGTCGCCGTCGGAGTAGTTCATTAGCTAATTCCGCTGGTAGTCACCCTTCTGGCAAACTGAACTGAAACACGGCGCCACGAGGCTCGTTTGCCTCCGCCCACAGCCGGCCGCCGTGGGCGTTGATGATCGACCGGCAGATCGACAGCCCCATCCCCGTTCCACTCGGCTTTGTGGTGTAGAACGCTTCGAAAATGCGCTCGCGATGCTCCGGATCGATGCCTGGTCCGGAATCGTGTACTGCCACGCGGACGCCTGTGTGGTCTTGTTCGGTGCTGATCGACAACTCTCGTGCTCCCGTCTCGATTGAGGCCATTGCTTCGACCGCGTTCAGGACCAGGTTGAGGACGACCTGTTGCAATTGAACGCGATCCCCCTGAAGGGGAAGCAAGCCTTCGGCGAGGCGAGTCTGGACCGAGACGTCATTCCTGACGATTACGGTTCGCGCCAGCACAATCACCTCATTGATCGCCGCATTAAGGTCAAAGTGATCCTTTCGCGGCGGCTCTTTCTTGATCTGCTCCCGGATCCGCTCGACGATGGCTCCGGCTCGATCGGCATCGCCGACGATGCAGGCGAGCGCTTCCCTGACCTCGCCCAGGTCGGACGGTTGCTGGTCCAAGAAATTCAGGGCCGCACGAGCGTTGTTGCGCGCGCTGGCGATCGGCTGCGTGATTTCGTGCGACAGCGAGGCCGCCAATTCTCCCATCATGCTCACGCGGTTGATGTGGGCGAAATCCGCTTGCATCTGGTGCAATCGCGCCAGCGCTTGTGTGCGATCCTCGATGTCCGTGTTTAAATTATACCAGCGAGTAATGCGCCCAGAGTTATCGCGAATTGGGACGCAGCGGATGTCAAACCACCGATATTCACCGTCGAAGCGTCGCAGACGTGCTTCGGTCTCGAAGGGAACACCGGCAGAAATTGATTTTGTGAAATCATCAGCGAAATGGGGAAGATCATCGGGATGAATCGCTCCGAAGTTGTTCAGCTCTTCCATCGGCCGGCCATAATACTCGAGGATTTGGCGATTGACGGCCTCGACCTTACCATTGGGGGCCAGGATCCCAACGAAACCAGGTATCCCGTCAATTACCGAGCGCAAAGCTCGCTCGCTTTCGCGCAGTGCCTCCTCTGCGCGTTTTTGCTCGGTCAAATCGAGCACGAAGGCGACGCCCTCGCCGCCGCCTTGTTTCAACAGCGCGGCGCCGACAAGCACGGGAACGCGGCTGCCGTCCTTGCGAAAATACTCCTTCTCGAACGGTTGAAAACTCCCGGTTGAGCGCAGCTCCGCCAGGTTACGTTCATCGTGCTCGCCCCATTCCGGCGGGGTCAGCTCGGTCCGGCGCAGGCGGCCCGAAACCAGGTCCGCACGGTCATAACCTACGATTCGGAGAAACGCGTCATTGGCCTCAAGCATCCGACCTTCGATGTCGGCAACGTAAACCCCGATGATGTTGGCGTCGACCAGGCGTCGAATCTTTCCTTCGCGATCCGCGAGGTCGCGATAAAGTCGCGAATTTTCCAGCGAGATCGCCGCCTGCGACGCAAGCACCTTTAACACCGTGACGCGTTCAGGTGTGAAGACGCGCGGCGCCAGATTGTTCTCAAGATAGAGAATGCCGATGAGCTTTCCCTGATTGATCAGCGGCAAACAGAGAATGGAACGGGCGCGGCGCCCAACGATGTAGGCGGCGACAAACGGATTCTGAGATGATGATGCATCATCCAGAATCACGCTTTCATGCGTTCGCATCACATAGCGAACGAGCGCCTCCGGCAGCGCCGCCGCCACGTGGGCGCCGTCTCGCAGCTGCACGATCACATCGTCCGTGCGCATGATTGCTTCCGCGTCTATCTGCAGCTCTTCGCTTCGGGGTGTAATCAGCAGACCTCGCTCGGCGCCAGCGTGCTCGATCGCCGTGCGCATGAGCCGGTCAATCAGTTTATCCAGCACCATCTCGCTGGAGACGGCTTGCGAAACCTGGATTACTGTCGCGAAATCGAGCTGTTCGACCGGTGTTTCGATCGTGCCCGTTGCACCCGGCGCACGCGCGTCCTGCCTCAGGCGGGGATGGAGCTGTTCGAGTTGCCGCACCTTGCCGTCGGCTCCCCAGCGTGAATAACAGTCACGCGCCTTATGCAGATAGACATCGGCAAAATCCTCAAGACCGCGCGCCACGTAAAAGCGGGCAGCCAGCTCGTAGGCAAGCGCCTCGTTATGGACAAAGCCGTTTGCGCGTGCCGATGCGATGGCCCGCTCATAGAGTTCCATGGCCTCGAGCGGACGCCCCTCGATACGGGCAATCTCAGCACCGACCAGCGTTGCGCGATCCTCGAAATTCTCCGGGCAGTTCGCCGCCCAGGCCCGAAGTTCTCGCTCATGTCTCCCAAGCGCTTCGCGATACCTCGCGTATGGATCGGGCCCCGGGGGCTCGCACTGTGCGGCGCGAGACAGCGCGGCATAGAAGTGATATTCCGCCTTCTCCAACGGAAAGAGCGACAGCGATGCAGACGTCGCGTACCACGCCTCCGCCTTGTCCGCCGCGTCGATCGCCGATGCGTAATCGCCGGCGAAGAAGCGCGCCTGGAGTTTTCGGATCCAGTAGTAACATTCCAGGAAGGTGACGGCGGGTTGACCCGTCATGCGCTCCTCGAAGGAGCGCTCGATGAACCGACCATCGTCGAGCGAGCCGAAGTTCGTGGTCAATCCGCGCAGCGTTCGAACGAACGCGAGCGGTGCCGAAATTCTGTCCAGGAAGAACCCGAATTGCTGCACGAACTCCAATCCGTGCTCGGCCTCGCGTTCGACTTGATCGAGCGGGTGGCCCAAGGCAAGAAGAATGGAATTGAGAGCGCGGCAGGCGAGTGCGGCAAATGCCGGATGGCCGTGCTCTTTCGCCAGCTGGAAGGCACGACGCGCCGGATCGATCGCTTCCTCGAGCGGTCGTGTCCACGGGACGAGAGCCGCGAATCCGAAGTAGGTCTGTCCCCCACGGTGAGTCAGTCCGCGACGTTCGAGCAGATCACAGGCCATCTTTCCGAATCGATAACCTTCCTGGTAGTGGCCGAAGCGGGGGCCGGCGATCATTCCTAGCGACTGGTACGCTGGTGCGGCGTTGTTATTGGAGTGCTCCAGGCTGAGATTGACCGCTCTGCTGACGTTGAGGGCGTGCAGGTTCGCATCGGTGTACATGGCAGATACGGTCAGGCTGCTGAGCACGCCGAGCGTTGCCATAACCTCCGGATCCTGCATCGGGGGCAGGTCAACGAGATCCTCGATCGCGCGATTTCCGAGCCGGGACCAGATGCGCTCGTACTCGGCGCGCGCGTCCGCCTCGGTGGGATGCGCAGGCCAGTCGATGCCCCTGTGCCGCAAACATTCCAGGGCCACCGCGACCGCGCGCTCGCCCGCCCCAAGAATCGTGTACAGATCCACGCGGCGCTGTGCCACGGAGCATTGTTGGACCGTACCGAGGGTGCGCGTTGCGAGCGCCGCCAGACGGGCCTCGGCTGCCTGCAGCGCGCCCGTACAGACCTCGCAGTCGGCCGGGTGCAGCTCCAACTCAAAGGCTAGTTCCTGCCGGCGCTCCCACGTGTCCTCCGGCAACAGCGCCGCGCCGGCGGCGAGATAGGTCAGCGCGGAGGTATAGGCCGACGAAGCCTTGGCGCGCATGCCGGCGGCCAGGTTCAGCTCGGCGAGCTGCTCGCGTTCGTCGCGTGACGTGATCAGCGATGCGCCGCGGTTGAGCTGGTTGACGATCTCGAAGATTACCTCGTCGCGTTTTTCCGGTGGCGTGTGCGCCGCGAGCAGCCGGCCGATCGTCAGATGCGCCTCCGCGCGCGACTTTTCCGGGACCAGCGCGTAGGCGGCTTCCTGCACCCGGTCGTGAACGAACTTGTAGGAGCGCTCGAGACGGTCGATCAATTGCTGGCGCCGGGCCTCCCAGAGAGTCGCGTGCACCTGTTCCTCGGGCGTTCCCAGGACCAGCGAAAGCATCGCGACGTCGGCAACGTTGCCGAGGCAAGCGAGCTGCCGTAATGCACCCTGCGTGTCGAGCGGCAGCCGCGTCAGCTTCCCGACCAGCAGCTCCACGACATTGTCCGTGTACCGTTTGGCATGGATGCCGCCGAGGTCCCAGGTCCATCGCGCCTGCTCGTGATCGAAGGCCAGGAGACCCTCGTCGGCAAGCAGGTGAAGAAATTGGATCACGAAGAACGGATTGCCGTCGGTCTTTGCGTGCACGAGCCCTGCGAGCGGGGCGGCCTGCTCCGCGTCGCAGCGGAGCGAGTCCGCAACAAGATTTCCGAGGTCATTGGTCGTCAGGGGCGCCAGATTGATATCCTGCACCCTTCCGGTTGCCCGGATCGCCTCCAGCTTTCGCATCAGAGGATGCGAGGCAGTGACTTCGTTATCGCGATAGGCGCCGATCAAGAGAAGATTGCGGAGATCGGACCGCCGCAACAGGGCTTCCATAAGGTCGAGCGTCGCCGCGTCGAGCCATTGCAAGTCATCGAGAAAGAGCGCGAGCGGATGTTCCGGGCGAGCGAACACACCGAGGAACTGTTGGACCACCAGCTGGAAGCGCCGTTGCGCGTCCTGCGGCGGAAGCTCGGAGACCGGCGGCGGCTCGCCGATGATGAGCTTCACTTCAGGAACAAGATCGACAATCAGTCCTGCGTTCGACCCCAGCGCCTCCCGCAACGCGTCGCGCCAGGGCGCAAGATCCGCTTCGCTTGTACCGAGCAGCCGCAGAATCAGGTTCGCAAAGGCCTGCGCCAGCGTCGAATAGGGGATGTCGCGTTTGTACTGATCGAACTTGCCGGACGCGAACAGGCCGCGCGGCGGTACCAGAACCGGCTGCAGTTCATTGACGACCGAGGATTTGCCGATGCCGGAATAGCCCGAAACCAGTATCAGCTCCGGTGCGCCGCCCTTGACGACGCGGTCGAAGGCAGCGAGCAAGGTCTCGACCTCGCGCTGCCGACCGTAGAGTTTCTCCGGGATCAGCAGACGGTCGGGCGTGTCGCGTTCGCCGGGTGAGAAGTCATCAATCTGTTGCCGCGCCTCCCATTCGGTCTGGCACTTGCGAAGATCGCGCTCGAGACCGGCGGCGGTCTGGTAGCGATCTTCAGCCCGCTTCGCGAGCAGCTTCGTGACGATCGCCGAGACGGCGTTAGGGATTTCCGTGCGCCGCTCGGCGGGCCGCACCGGCCGCCTGGCGAGGTGACAGTGCACCCATTCCATCGGGTCGGCGGCGTTAAACGGCAAAGCACCGGTGAGTATTTGGTAGAACGTGACGCCGAGCGCGTAGAGATCGCTGCGGGAATCGATCGATCGGTTCATCCGCCCGGTCTGCTCGGGCGCCATGTAGGCGAGCGTGCCGGCGATCGTCTCGGGAGGGTGCGGCGACTGGCGCTCGCGCGCCAGTCGTGAGGCGATGCCGAACCCGGTCAACCGCACCTCGCCAGTCGCTTCGTTGATGAAGACATTGCTCGGCTTTATATCCTTGTGGATGATGCCACGTTGGTGAACCTTGCCGAGCACCGCGGCAACGGCGACGGCGAGGCGCAAGAAGCGTCCCATCTCCACGGGTATGCCGGACCACGCGTCGAGCGGCTCGCCGCCCGCATCCTGGAGCACCAGCGTGGTCCGACCGGCGTCGCGCACGAGGTCGAGCGGCCGTACCGCCCACGCCCGGTCGAGCTCATCCTTTAGTTTGTATTCGTGCGTGAGGCGATCGAGGCTTGAACGCGACGGGTGCTCCGCGGCAGGAGCGACCATCAGCACCGCGCATCGCTTGCCGTCGTCGTCCAGCCGCCAGCCGCGGCGGAAGACGCGTTCGCCGTCCTCCCACAGGACTTCTCCACTTGAGTAGTTCACACGCGTCTCGATGGTCGGGAGATTTCGTTGCGGTCGATCAATTTTACGCTGCCCGCCGATATGACAATAGGGGACTTGGCAATTATCTGCCGGGCAAGGTGAATTGGAATACGGCGCCACGAGGCTCGTTGGCTTCTGCCCACAGCCGGCCCCCGTGGTTGGCGATGATGGACCGGCAGATCGACAATCCCATGCCCGTTCCGCTGGATTTGGTGGTGTAGAAAGCCTCGAATACGCGTTCGACATGGCCCGGATCGATGCCTGGCCCCGTATCGCGCACTGCCACGAGGACGCTATCGGCCTGATTTTGCGCAGTGCTGATCAATAATTCTCGTGCCCCAGCTTCAACCGATGCCATCGCTTCGACCGCGTTCACGATCAAGTTCAGGAGGACCTGCTGCAATTGAACATGATCCCCCGAAACTGGAAGCAACCCATCGGTGAGGCGGGTCCGGACCGAGACTCCGTTCTTGATAATTGAACCTCGCGCCAATCCGACTGCTTCGCCGATCGCGGCATTGAGATCGAAACGATCCTTCCGCGGACGCGTCTTCTTGATGTGGTCACGGGCCCGGTTGATGATGTCTCCGGCCCGATCAACATCGCCCACGACGCAGGCGAGTGCTTCCCGGACTTCAGCCAAGTCTGGCGGGCTCTTGGCCAAAAAGTTTAGGGCCGCCTGCGCGTTGTTGCGCGCCGCGGCGATCGGTTGCGTGAGTTCGTGAGCCAATGCGGCAGCCAGTTCTCCCATGATGCTCAGGCGGCTCCTTTGCGTGAGATCCGCTCTTCGCTGACGCAGCCTTTCGGCTCTTCCGGGCCGCGTTTGCGCCGGTGCTCGCCGAGAGCACTTCCGGCGCACTGGGCTGAATCCCCATTAACCATGTTCCATCTGCTATCAGGATGGATATGATCATAGCTGGTCAAGGCTTAGCGTTTGCGCGTCGATGCCCAGGGGCAAGTGAATCGCTGTGAATCCGCGTGATTGCCGAATCGGCTGACGCGTTAACCCGCGTGGACAGCCGCTTTTTGACGCCTTAGAATTGGCAACTCGATCCTTTTAAGGCGCCAAGTGTGGCTTCTTTCACGGGTATTCCAGCCGAATTCTCATTCTCGTTCGGGCGCTTCCGCTTGCTTCCAGGGGAACAAATTCTGCTGGAAGACGAGAAGCCCGTGCGCCTGGGAAGCCGGGCGCTCGACATCCTGACGATGCTCGTCGAACATGCAGGTGAACTCGTCAGCAGGGACGAGCTGACCGCCCGGGTTTGGCCGGACACTTTCGTCGAAGAGAGCAGTCTCAGGGTCCATATCGCCGGACTGCGCAGGGTCCTGGGCGACGGTCACGCAGGCAAGCGTTACGTGGCCAATATTCCCGGGCGGGGCTACCGGTTTGTAGCGCCGGTGGCGGTTTCGGAACAGACAGATCGCCCCGCGCCGAAGTCACCAACCGCGGCACCGGCACACAACCTCCCGGCATCGCTCACAAGAATGGTCGGACGCGACGCCGTCACTAACACGCTTTCGGCAGAGTTGCCGCGTCGGCGTTTCATTACGATTGTCGGACCGGGGGGAATCGGCAAGACCACCGTCGCACTCGCTGTGGCCGATAGAAGGATCGCGGCCTATCGCGACGGAGTTCGGTACGTCGATCTTGCCCCTCTCACGGACCCTTTGCTTGTGCCAACCATGCTGGCGTCCGTGTTTGGACTCGCGTCCGGCCCTGGTAATCGGGCTCACGAATTGGTTGCTTTTCTCGGCAACAAAAGGGTGCTCATCGTCCTGGACAGCTGCGAGCACGTCGTTGAAAGTGCCGCTGCTCTGGCGGTTGAGCTGCTCAAGAGCGCTCCCGGACTGAACATCCTGGCAACTTGTCGCGAGCCATTATCTGCGGAAGGTGAATGCGTGCGCCGTCTCATGCCTTTGAAAG
>JAFAUQ010000059.1 GCA_019243195.1 Hyphomicrobiales bacterium | reverse complement strand
CTTCCGGCCAGGAGAAAGTCGCCGCTACCGCCCCGGCGGGCCCGGACCCCAACCTCGATTGCCCCGGCGTGACCGTGCGCTCGGCCGCTGCGACGCTCGCCGTGAACACGCCCGGGGTGGAGCCGAGCGCGACCAATCTGCGCTTCCAGGCCAGCGTCTCGCAGACCGCGCGCGAGTGTGCCGTGAGCGGCGGCAACATGACTATGAAGATCGGCATCCAGGGGCGCGTGATCCTCGGGCCGGCCGGCACCCCGGGACAAGTCGAGGTGCCGATGCGGCTTGCGCTCGTGCGTGAGGGCGTCGAGCCGCGCACCATCTGGACCAAGCTCTACCGCGTCCCGGTGACGATCCCGTCCGGGGAAAGCAACGTGCCCTTCGTGCAGGTCGAAGAGGGCATGAGCTTCCCGGTGCCGAGCCGTCAGGATTTGGAAGCCTACGTGGTCTACGTCGGCTTCGATCCCAGCGCGCTGACGCCGGAGAAGCCGAAGCAGCGGCCGGCGAAGAAGGGCAAATAACACCGATTGAACCGGCTCGCCGCGTGTCCTAGACTCACAATCGTCAGACGAACCCTGCGGGAGAGACCGGCTTAGCCGCCGGCGCCGAAGGCGAAACCGCCCCGGAAACGCTCAGGCAAAAGGACCGCGGGGGGATGACGCTCTGGAAAGCAGCCGTGCGCCGCATGCGGCGTTAGGCTCACCGACGGAGTAAGCCGCCGCAATCCATTGCGCGGCGAAATCTCTCAGGTTCCGCGACAGAGGGGGCTCGACCGGGCGGTTCGCCCGGAGGGCGTCAATGCGGAACCGACGATGAGCGAAGCCCCGGCGATAGAAACACCGCTCGCGCACACGCCGCTCCACGCGCTCCACGTGGCGCGCGGCGCCCGCATGGTGCCGTTCGCCGGTTACGAGATGCCGGTGCAATACGCCGACGGCATCATTGCCGAGCACACCCATACCCGTGAGGCCGCCGGCCTGTTCGACGTTTCGCACATGGGTCAGGCATTCCTCGTCGGGCCCGACCACGAAACGGCGGCGCGCGCGCTCGAAGCGCTGGTGCCGGCAGACATCGTCAACCTCGCGCCTGGCCGCCAGCGCTACACGCAGCTCACCGAGGCTAACGGCGGCATCTTAGATGATTTGATGGTGACGCGCTCCGCCGAGCCGGATGAGGACGGCGTGCTGATGCTCGTCGTCAACGCCGCCGGCAAGGAAGCCGACTACGCCCATATCGCCGGCGCGCTGCCGGCAAATGTGCGGCTGATCCGCGCCGATCACCGCGCGCTCATTGCGCTGCAGGGGCCGAAAGCCGCCGCCGTGCTCGAACGTCACTGCGCCGGCGCCGCCACGATGCCGTTCATGACGGCGCGCAGCGCGAGCTTCGACGGCATCGATTGTCACGTCAGCCGCTCGGGCTACACCGGCGAGGACGGCTATGAGATTTCCGTCAAGGCCAACCGCGTGCGCGCGATCGCCGAGCGCCTGCTCGGCCACGCCGAGGTGAAGCCGATCGGCCTCGGCGCCCGCGATTCGCTCAGGCTCGAAGCAGGCCTTTGCCTCTACGGACACGACATTGACACGACCACCTCGCCGGTAGAGGCCGCGCTCGCTTGGTCGATTCAGAAGCGCCGCCGTGAGGAGGGCGGCTTTCCCGGCTCCGAGCGCGTGCTTGCTGAATTGCGCGACGGGCCGCACCGATTGCGCGTGGGCGTGCGGCCGGAAAGCCGCATTCCGGCGCGCGAGGGCGCGCAGATCAAATCGAGCGACGGCGCGCCGATCGGCAAAATCACCTCGGGCGGATTTGGCCCGAGTGTCGGCGGGCCGGTCGCCATGGGCTACGTGGAGCGCGCCTTCGCCGAGCCGGACACTTCAATCGTGCTTGTCGTGCGCGACAAGGACATTCCGGCGCGCGTCACGGCGCTGCCGTTCGTGCCGCATCGCTATTACCGCGGGAGTTGACCTTCGATGAGCGAAACGCGCTACACCAAAGAACACGAGTGGATTCGCCTCGATGGCGACACCGCGCTCGTCGGCATCACCGAGCACGCCCAGTCGCAGCTCGGCGATGTCGTCTTTGTCGACCTTCCCGAGATCGGCAAAAACGTTATGGCCGGCGACGAGGCGGCGGTGGTCGAGTCCGTCAAAGCCGCGAGCGAAATCTATGCGCCCGCGAGCGGCGAGGTCGTCGCGGTCAACGACGCGCTCGCCGATGCGCCCGCGACCGTCAACGAAGACGCCGAGGGCAAGGGCTGGTTTCTCAAGCTCAAGCTCGCCGATCCGGCGGAGCTCGAGAAGCTCATGACTGCGCAGCAATACAAGGACTTTGTCGCCACGCTTTCCTGATACGCGAGCACGCCCATGGCCCACGAATACTGCGCTGACGTTATCTGGACCCGCGATGGTGCCGTCTTCACCGACAACCGCTACAGCCGCGGCCACGTGTGGCGGTTCGACGGCGGCGTCGAGGTTCCGGCGTCATCCTCGCCGCTGTCGGTGAAACTGCCGCTCTCGCGCGCCGACGCGGTCGATCCGGAGGAAGCCTTGGTCGCGGCAGTATCGAGCTGCCACATGCTGTTCTTCCTGGGCTTCGCGGCGAAAGCCGGGTTTGTCGTCGACCGGTATGAGGACGAGCCGGTCGGCGTCATGACCAAGAACGAGCAGGGCAAATTGTTTGTTTCGAAGATCACGCTCAGCCCGGCCATCACCTTCAGCGGCACCAAGCGGCCGTCGCCGCAGGAGCTCGACTCGCTGCATCACCACGCGCACGAGGAGTGCTACGTGGCCAACTCGGTGCGCGCCGAAGTCATGGTCGTCGCGCGGCAGCCCGTCTCCTGATCTCGGTGCCGCTCGCATGCGTTACCTGCCCCTGACCAACGAAGACCGCGCCGAGATGCTGGCGAAGATCGGCGTCGGCAAGATCGACGATTTGTTCGCCGATGTCCCGGCCGGCAAGCTGCTGCCGGAACCGCCGGCGCTGCCGCCGCACAAGAGCGAACTCGAGGTCGAGCGCGTGCTCGGCCACATGGCGGCGCGCAATCTCCCGGCCGGCAGCCTGCCGTTCTTCGTCGGCTGCGGCGCATACAAACACCACGTGCCGGCAAGCGTCGATCATCTCATCCAGCGCTCCGAGTTCCTCACCTCCTATACGCCGTACCAGCCGGAGATCGCCCAGGGCACGCTGCAATATTTGTTCGAGTTCCAGACGCAGGTGGCGATGCTCACGGGCATGGAGGTGGCGAACGCCTCCATGTACGACGGCTCGACCGCCGCCGCCGAAGCGGTGCTGATGGCGCATCGCCTCACCAAGCGGCGCAAGGCGGTCGTCGCCGGCAACCTGCATCCGCATTATCGCGGCGTGATCGAGACTATTTCCGCGATGGCGGGCGATCAGGTGACCGCGCTGCCGCCGCAGCCGGCGGGCAACGAGGATGTTTCCGCCGCGCTCGATCAAGAATCGAGCTGCGTCGTGGTGCAGACGCCCGATGTGTTCGGTCATGTGCACGATTTGGCGCCGCTCGCCGAGAAGGCGCATGCGGCGGGGGCGCTGCTCATTGCGGTCGTCACCGAAGTGGTGTCGCTCGGCGTGCTCACGCCGCCCGGCGACATGGGCGCCGACATCGTCGTGGCCGAGGGCCAGTCGCTCGGCAACGCGCTCGCCTATGGCGGGCCCTACCTTGGCCTGTTTGCCAGCCGGCAGAAATTCGTGCGCCAGATGCCGGGTCGGCTCGCCGGCCAGACCGTCGATGCGGACGGGCGGCGCGGGTTCGTGCTCACGCTCTCGGCGCGCGAGCAGCACATCCGGCGGGAAAAGGCGACCTCGAACATCTGCACCAACTCGGGCCTGTGCGCGCTCGCCTTCACCATTCACCTCACGCTGCTGGGCGAGGCGGGACTCACGCGGCTCGCGCGGATCAATCACGCCAATGCGGTGAAGCTCGCCGACGCGCTGGCGCAGCTGCCGGCTGTGTCGGTGTTGAACAGCGCCTTCTTCAACGAGTTTACCATCCGCGTGCCGGGCGACGCCGCGACGGTCGTCGAGGCGCTCGCTCAGCGGCGCGTCCTCGGCGGAGTCCCCGCGTCGCGCCTCGACCCCGGCCGACCCGAACTCAAGGATCTGATCATCGTCGCCTCGACCGAGGTCAACACCGACGAGGACCGCGCGGCCTATGCGGCGGCGCTCGGGAAGGTGCTGGCGTGAACGAGCAAACAATCACGACCGCTCCGACGCCGGCCACCTTCACCGGCAACCGCGCGCTCGACATCGAGGAGGCGCTCATCTTCGAGACCGGGCGGCCGGAGGTCACCGGTGTCGACCTCGAAGAACCTGCCGCCTTAACCCCACGGCTCGGCGGCCTGGAGCGCAAGGCGCCGATCGGCCTTCCCGGCCTGACCGAGCCCGAAGCCGTACGTCATTACGTGCGCCTGTCGCACAAGAACTACGGCATCGACAGCGGCATGTTCCCGCTCGGCTCGTGCACGATGAAGCACAACCCGCGCCTCAACGAGAAAATGGCTCGGCTTGCCGGGTTCGGCGACATCCATCCGCTCCAGCCGCTCTCGATGGTTCAAGGCGCGCTCGCGCTGATCGCCGAGCTGGCGCGCTGGCTGCGCGAACTCACCGGCATGCCGGCGATTGCCATGACCCCGAAGGCCGGCGCGCACGGCGAACTCGCCGGCATGATGGCGATCAAGGCGGCGCTCGCCGCGCGCGGCGACAAGCGCTCCGTCGTGCTGGTGCCCGAATCCGCGCATGGCACCAATCCGGCGACCGCGGCGCTGCTCGGCTATCGGGTCGAGCCAGTGCCCGCGCGCGGGGACGGCACGGTCGATCCCGCCGAGGTTGAGAAGCATCTCAACTCCGACGTCGCCGCCATCATGCTCACCAATCCCAACACCTGCGGGCTGTTCGAGCGCGACATCGTGGCGATCGGCGACGCGGTGCATCGCGCCGGCGCCCTGTTCTACGCGGACGGAGCGAACTTCAACGCCACCGTCGGCAAGGTGCGGCCGGGCGATCTCGGCGTCGACGCCATGCACATCAATTTGCACAAGACATTCTCGACCCCGCACGGCGGCGGCGGCCCCGGCGCCGGGCCGGTCGCGCTCTCGGCTGCGCTCGCGCCGTTCGTGCCGGTGCCGTTCGTGCTCGCCGACGCGGAGGGGGTGCGGCTAGTCGAGCATGCAGCGGGCGTCGGCGCCTACGCCAAGCCGTTCGGAAGGCTCAGCGCATTTCACGGCCAGTTCGGCACCTTCGTGCGGGCGCTGAGTTATATGCTCTCCCACGGCAGCGACGGCATGCGTCAGGCCTCGGAAGACGCGGTGCTCAACGCCAATTACGTGCGCGCCGGCCTGCGCGATCTCCTCAGCCAGCCGTTCGGCGACCGCGCCTGCATGCATGAAGTATTGTTTGACGACCGCTGGCTCGATGGCACCGGGATCACCACCCTTGACGTCGCCAAGGCGCTGATCGACGAAGGCTATCACCCGATGACGGTGTACTTCCCGCTGGTCGCCCACGGCGCGATGCTGATCGAGCCGACCGAATCCGAGAGCAAGGCCTCGCTCGATCTGTTCATCGCGACCCTTCGCGATCTGGCTTTTGCCGCCAAAGCGGGCGAAAAGGCGCGCTTCCTCGACGCGCCCCGCCTCGCGCCGCGCCGCCGCCTCGACGAGACCCGCGCCGCGCGCACACCGGTGCTGCGCTGGCGGAAGCCGCCGCCGGCGCAGGCCGCGGAGTAGTTCGTGACCGTGATGCCCTGGGGGCGGGCCCCGTGTTGCCCGCAATGCCGTCTCAGGTTACGATTTTACCAGCGCGAGAAAGCACCCGCGCGAAGGCACGCGGACATCAACACCGGGGCCCAACGATGAATTTCTTGCAAGTGCTGTTCAGCTTTCACGGCCGGATAAACCGGGCCAAGTACTGGCTCGCAGTTCTGTTTTGGGTCGTCATCGACATTGTCGTCTTCGCCGTCCTGCTCGGGATGTTGGGCAGTCACCTCCTGGCACTCGGCTCCGAGCCATCAGGGGCGGATATTGTCCGGGCGATCCTGAGCTTTGGGCTCGGTGTCATCCTCGTATTCCTGCTCGTGTTCGTGCCGATGATCGTTTCCGGTTTTGCCGTCGGCATCAAACGGCTGCACGATCGCGACCAGAGCGGCTGGTGGATCCTGCTATTCTATTTCGGTCCCGTCGTGGCGAGCGCGATCGGACAGAACAGCGACTCCGGCGCGGGAGCTTTGGTCTCGGGGCTGGTGTCGTTGGGCATTTCAATCTGGGCGTTCGTCGTACTCGGGTGTCTGCGCGGAACGCGCGGAGCCAACCGATACGGGCCCGACCCGCTGAGCGGGGATGTGATCGTGGCGCCGTCCCGGGCGTGACTGAGCGCGAGCAACAAATAGCGGCAGTTGTTATTGCGCCCTCTCCCCTTGCGGGAGAGGGCCACTCAAAATTTCAGCAAACTCCGTCGGGGTGAGGGGGCTTTCCCCTCACCCAACCCACATTGCTGAACCATCGAGATGCCCTCTCCCGCAAGGGGCTAGCTTGGGCACACATCTATGCCTCGATTTAGGCTTGCTTGGAATGAATCTCGTGTGATTCTGTCTCTGCCGTCGTGATTCGGGAGGCCGAGCGATGGCAGGCATGGATATCGGATATTTCGGCGACGGGCGTCTAAAAAAAA
>JAFAUQ010000220.1 GCA_019243195.1 Hyphomicrobiales bacterium | reverse complement strand
AAAGTCGCGCGGAGCGATGAGCGAAGCGGATGCGAAGACCCGCGCGTTCCTCAAGTCGATCACGCTTTACGAGGATGCGGACGTGCTGGTGCTCGACAAGCCCATGGGCCTGGCGGTGCAGGGCGGCTCGGGCACGGTGCGCCACGTCGACGGCATGCTCGCGACGTTGCAGGAGCCGGACGGGCAGCGTCCGCGCCTGGTGCATCGTCTCGATAAGGACACGGCCGGCTGCCTGCTGGTGGCGAAGACGCGCTTTGCCGCCGCGGCGCTGGCGAAGACCTTTCGTTCGCGCGCGGCGCGCAAAATTTACTGGGCGCTGGTCGCCGGCGTACCCAAGCCGACCCAGGGCCGCATCTCGACATTCCTCGCCAAGGAAGAGATGGAAGGGGACTCGCGCATGCGGATCGCGCGCCACGGCGAGGAGGGCGCGAGCCATGCCCTGACCTATTATGCCGTGGTCGAGACCGCCGCGAGAGAACTCGCCTGGCTATCGCTCAAGCCGGTGACCGGGCGCACCCATCAGCTGCGCGCGCATATGGCGCACATCGGCTACCCGATCGTCGGCGATCCCAAATATTTCGTCCGGGAAAATTGGGATTTGCCGGGCGGCATGCAGAACCGGCTGCATCTGCTTGCGCGGCGCATCGCCGTGCCGCACCCACGCGGCGGCATCATCGACGTGACCGCGCCGCTGCCGCCGCACATGGCGCAGTCGTGGAATCTGCTCGGCCTCGACGTGAAGCGCTACGATCCCATCGTCGAGGCGCCGGAAGAATGACGGCCGCGAACGCCTCGCCTCCCAAGGCGCCGCTGTCGGCCGCGTGGCTCGCTGCCGCGCTGATTCTTCTTCTCGCGCTTAAACTGGCTGCGCTCATCGCCTTCGGCCCGACGATCGTGGTCGACAGCCGCGATTACATTGGCTACGCGGATCAGATTCTCAGCGGCGCCTTCCGGCACGTCGATCTCGCGAGCGACGCCGCTATCCCCTACCCGCCGAATGACCCGCAGCTGACCTTGTACCGGCCGATCGGTTATCCGGCGGTGATCGCGGCGGCGAAAATCATCGTGCCGGCCCATTGGGCCACCACCGTCGTGTTGGTCCAGTTCGTGGCGTCGCTTTTCGCCACCGCCATGGTCTATCGGCTCGCCCGCTGCTTCGGGTTGCGTGACTGGGTCAGCGTCGGCGTCGCCGCCGCCTACGCCACCTCGCTGCAGTTCGTGGTCGACCAGGCAATCGCGTCGGACAGCCTGTGCGCGAGCACGATGACGATCGCGGCATGCATCCTCGCCGAAATGGCCCTGCGGCGGGTGCCGCCGCGGGTGCCGCTGCTGCTCGCCGCCGGCGGGTTCATCGTGGTCTCTTTTCTGATGCGCGACGTGATCGCGCTCGAAGTGCTCGGGCTTTTCCCGCTGATTGCGGCAGCGGCATTCTCGGCGCCGGGATGGGCTCGCCGGGCGGGTGCCTTCGCTCTGACGCTCCTTCCGCTGATCGGCACGTACGTCGGCTACATGGAATGGAACCGCGCGCGCATCGGTGACGCGGTGATAACGACGGTCCCGCAATGGGTGCTGCTCGATCCGCTGATCAGGGCGTCGCGCTACGATCCGACGCTGTTCTCAGGGACGAGCCCGCTCGATCAAGTTGGCCGCCGCGTCGCCAAAAACTACACCCTCGATGACTCCGGTGAAGCCAACCGAATCCTGCATCGTGAGTACGGCTGGACCGCGCCGCAGATCGCGCATGAAGTCGCGCGTGCTTATTTCCGCGCTTGGATCGACCACCCCGGCGCCATGATTCATCACGTGCTGCATTTCCTGACGGAAACCCAGTTGCACCAGGCGGTGCGGCCGACCGAGACTGTGCGCGACGTGCTGTTGTGGAACACCGGCAGCGACCATGACTTTGGTCGCGAGGCAGCGATCCGCGCCGGAAACTGGTGGATGGTGCCGGCCGTGATCGTCCATCGCCTGTTCGAGGTGATTTCGACCGTGGTTTTCGCGGCCTTTCTCCTGGTCACGCCGCTGCGGCTTGTGCGCGAGGGCGTGACCGCGCAAACGGCGGCCTTGGCCGGCCTCTGGTTTGCCTATCTGACCTGCCTATTGATGCACGCGGCGGTTTCGCTCCAGCCGCGCTATCTCCTGCCGTTCCTGGCCGGATCGATCGTGGTCGGTGCGGTGAATATCGCCTGGCTCGTCGCGCGCTGGCGCGCGCGATCAGAGCGGGGCGCCCACGCCGTCGCCAGTTCGACGAAAGGTTCGGGTATTACCGCAGGCTCGCGTTGATCTTGGCGAGCGTCCCGGCGCCCGGGCACAGCTCTTTTTCATTGAGCTCGTTGAGCGGGTGCTCGACCGTATTGAGATGATCGTGCAGGTCGTCGGCCTCGGGCTCGACGTAGAGCAGGCCGGTGACGATCTCGCCCGCGTGGGCGCGCTCCTGCAGATACGTCATCGCGCCGAGCTTGTCGTGCGGGTCGTAGTCGGCGTGCAGCTTGCGCAACGCGAGCTTCGAGCCATCGTGCTGCTCGACGATCTCGAGTTCGCCCGGCTTGTAATCGACGTGGATCGGCGCGCGCGGCGCCATGAAATCCAGGCGATTGACCGCCTCGTTGTGCTCGCGCACGTAATCGAAGCTCTTGGTCGAGCCGGGGTGATTGTTGAAAGCCACGCAGGGCGAGATGCAGTCGATGAATGCCGCCCCCTTGTGCTCGATCGCCGCCTTGATCAGCGGCACCAGTTGCGCCTTGTCGCCGGAGAAGCTGCGCGCGACGAAGCTCGCGCCGACTTGCAGCGCCATGGCGACGAGGTCGACCGAGTTGTCGTTGTTCATGACGCCACGTTTCGACTTCGAGCCGCGGTCGGCGGTGGCGGAGAACTGGCCCTTGGTGAGACCGTAAACGCCGTTGTTCTCGACGATATAGACCATGTTGACGCCGCGACGGATGGCGTGGGCGAACTGGCCGAGGCCGATCGAGGCGGTGTCGCCGTCGCCGGAGACGCCGAGATAGATGAGATCGCGGTTGGCGAGGTTGGCGCCGGTGAGCACCGAGGGCATGCGTCCGTGCACCGAGTTGAATCCGTGCGAGCTGCCGAGGAAATAGGTCGGCGTCTTCGACGAGCAGCCGATGCCGGAGAGCTTCGCCACGCGGTGCGGCGGCAGGTTCAGCTCGAAACAGGCCTGAATGATCGCGGCGCTGATCGCGTCGTGGCCGCAGCCCGCGCACAGGGTCGATATCGAGCCCTCGTAATCGCGGTGGGTGAAGCCGAGTTCGTTGACCGGCAGCGACGGGTGGTGGAATTTCGGCTTGACGATGTAGGTCATGACACCACCTTGCGCAGCGGCGTGATTTTCAGCGCATCGAGATGCTCGGCGATCGCGCGGACGATGAAGCGGGCGGTGATCGGCGTGCCGTCGTAGTGGAGCACCGGCACCAGGCGCACTGGATCGAGACTTTGTTCGTTCACCAGCAGCATGCGCAGCTGGGCGTCGCGGTTCTGCTCGACCACGAAGACGAAGTCATGGTCGGCAACGAAATCGGCAACGTCCTGATGGAACGGGAAGGCACGCACGCGCAGCATGTCGAGCCGATGCCCGCGTTCGCCCAACTCGACGATTGCCTCGTCCATCGCCGGACTGGTCGAGCCGTAATAGATCACGCCATGGCGCGTGGGCTTGTCGGCGTCACGGCGCACGGGGCGCGGCACCAGGCCCTTGGCGGTTTCGAACTTGCGCAGCAGCCGCTGCATGTTGTCGACGTAGGGTCCGCCTTCCTCGGTGTAGCGGGCATAGCGGTCGCGGGTCGAGCCGCGGGTGAAGAAAGAGCCGCGCGTCGGGTGAGTGCCCGGGTAGGTGCGATAGGGGATGCCGTCGCCGTCAACGTCGAGATAGCGGCCGAAGTCCTTGCCGGCGTCGAGCTCTGCCGCCGTCATTACCTTGCCGCGGTCGTAGGCGCGCTTCTCCTCCCACGCGAGCGGCCGGCACAGGCGGTGGTTCATGCCGATGTCGAGGTCGATCATGACGAAGATCGGCGTCTGCAGCCGGTCGGCGAGATCGAAGGCGGTGGCGCCGAACTCGAACGCCTCGGCCGGATCTTCCGGAAACAGCAGCACATGTTTGGTGTCGCCATGCGAAGCGTAAGCGGCGAGTACGATGTCCGACTGCTGGGTGCGGGTCGGCATGCCGGTCGAGGGGCCGCCGCGCTGCACGTCGAAAAGCACCGCGGGAATTTCCGCGAAATAGGCAAGCCCGAGAAATTCCTGCATCAGCGAAATGCCGGGCCCGGAAGTCGCCGTGAAGGCGCGGGCGCCGTTCCAGGCGGCGCCGACCACGATGCCCAGCGACGCAAGCTCGTCCTCCGCCTGGATGATGGCGTAGCGATTCCGACCGGTCTGAGGATCGATCCGGTAGCGCGCGCAATGGCGGGTGAAGGCTTCGGCGAGCGAGGATGAGGGTGTGATGGGATACCAGGCGCACACGGTGGCGCCGCCGTAGACGGCGCCGAGCGCGGCGGCCGAATTGCCTTCGATATAGATGCGATCGCGCACGGCGTCGGCGCGCTTGACAGTGAGGGTGATCGGACAGGTGAGATGCTCGAGCGCGTAGTCGCGGCCGATGTGCAGCGCCTTCAGGTTGGGCGCGATCAGCTTGTCCTTGCCCTTGAACTCCTCGCCGATTAGCTTTTCGACGGCTGTCACGTCCATATCGAGCAGCGCCGTGAGCGCGCCCACGTACATGATGTTCTTGAACAGCTGACGCTGGCGCGGGTCGGTGTATTCCCGGTTGCAGATGGCGGTGAGCGGCATGCCGATCACCGTCACGTCGGTGCGGAATTTCGACGCCGGGAGCGGCTTGGTGGAATCGTAGAACAGATAACCGCCGGGCTCGATCGAGGCCACATCCTTGTCCCAGGTCTGCGGGTTCATCGCGACCATCAGGTCGACACCGCCGCGCGCGCCGAGATGCCCGGCTTCCGTGATGCGGACCTCGTACCAGGTGGGCAGGCCTTGGATGTTGGACGGGAAAATGTTGCGCGGCGCGACCGGCACGCCCATGCGCAACACGGCGCGAGCGAACAGCTGGTTGGCGCTGGCCGAACCGGAGCCGTTGACGTTGGCGAACCGGACGACGAAGTCGTTCACGCGCTCGATCGGCATGCCTCACCCGCATAGGTCATTTCCAGGAAGAACTTTTGCATGTCCCAGGCACCGGTCGGGCAGCGCTCGGCGCACAGGCCGCAGTGCAGGCACACGTCCTCATCCTTCACCATGACGCGGCCGGTCTTGAGGTCGTTCGCGACGTAGAGGTCCTGGGTGGGATTCTTCGCCGGCGCGGTCAGCCGGGTGCGCAAATCCGCTTCATCGCCGTTCTGCGTGAACGTGATGCAGTCCATCGGGCAGATGTCGACGCACGCATCGCATTCGATGCACAGCGACGACGTGAATACCGTCTGCACATCGCAGTTGAGGCAACGCTGAGTCTCGGCAAGCGCGAGCTGCGGATCGAAGCCCAACTCGACCTCGGCCTTGATATCGGCGAGCGCGATCTTCTGCTCGCGCAACGGCACCCGATAGCGCTTATCTTGCGTGATGTCGTTGTCGTAGCTCCACTCGTGGATGCCCATCTTCTGGCTTATCAGCTCGACGGCCGGTGCCGGCCGCACCTCGATCGGCTCGCCGTTGCAGTATCTGTCGATCGAGACCGCGGCCTCGTGGCCGTGCGCGACCGCCCAGATGATGTTCTTCGGCCCGAACGCCGCGTCACCGCCGAAGAACACCCCCGGTCGCGTGCACTGCATCGTTGTCGTATCGACTTTGGGCATGTCCCATTGATCGAATTCGATGCCGATGTCGCGCTCGATCCAGGGGAACGAGTTCTCCTGGCCGACCGCGACGAGCACGTCGTCGCACGGCACGGTCTCGTCCGGCTCGCCGGTCGGCACCAGCTTGCGGCGGCCCTTCTCGTCGCGCTCCGCCTTCACCTTTTCAAACGTCACGCCGGTGAGCCGGCCGTTGTCGTGCTCGAAGGCTTTGGGCACCATGTAATTGAAGATCGGGATGCCCTCGTGCATCGCGTCCTCCTTTTCCCATGGGGATGCCTTCATCTCTTCGAAGCCTGAGCGAACGATCACCTTCACGTCGTCGCCGCCGAGTCGGCGCGAGGAGCGGCAGCAGTCCATCGCGGTGTTGCCGCCGCCGAGCACGATGACGCGCTTGCCGATCTTGTTGATGTGCCCGAACGAGACGTTGGAAAGCCAGTCGATGCCGATGTGGATGTTCTTGGCGGCTTCCGTGCGGCCGGGAATGTCGAGATCGCGTCCGCGCGGCGCACCCGAGCCGACGAAGATCGCATCGAACTTCTCGGCAAGCAGCGCCTTGAGGCTGTCGATGCGCCGCCCGCCGACGAATTCGACGCCGAGGTCCAGGATGTAGCCGCACTCCTCGTCGATGATGCTCTCGGGCAGGCGGAAGCGCGGGATCTGGGTGCGGATCATGCCGCCGGCGCGCGGGTCCTGGTCGAAGATCACGCACTCATAGCCGAGTGGGGCAAGGTCCCGCGCGACGGTAAGCGAAGCGGGGCCGCCGCCCACCAGCGCGATGCGCTTCCCGTTCTTGCGCGCCGCCGGCTTGGGCAAGCGCCCGCGGATATCATCCTTGTAGTCGGCCGCGACACGCTTGAGGCGACAGATCGCCACCGGCTCCTTTTCGACCCGCACGCGCCGGCATGCCGGTTCGCACGGCCGGTCGCAGGTGCGTCCAAGGATGCCGGGAAACACGTTGGATTCCCAGTTGATCATGTACGCGTCGCTGTAGCGACCCGCGGCGATCAAACGGATGTATTCAGGCACCGGAGTGTGCGCCGGGCATGCCCACTGGCAGTCGACTACTTTGTGAAAGTAGCCGGGCGCCGAAATGTCGGTAGGTCTCATTTCCTCCTCGACCACGTATCCCGTGGGTCAAAATCCACGGGCACGTGACGCATCGAACGTCGTCCCCATCCGGCCTGTGGGCCGAATCCGCGGCGGATATTAGGCAGGCCGTCCGCCGATTGCCATCATTAGATAGTCACAGTGTACGGCCGATGCAGGTACGCAAGCGACGCAGGCATCGGCCGGCGCGGTGACCGTATAATGCGTCGGGTCGGCCGGAACAAGCCCCGCAATCCACATCAGGAAATATGGATAACTCCCTGGATATTGAGGAGATTCGACGATCTCTCATAGGACGTGCGGTGCACAATGAACCCTTGTCGCGATGTCCGCTGGGCCGTGCGCCATGGCGGGGGCGGGTATAGAATCGTTCACCAGCCATGCACTTCGGGGAGGATTTCATGCCGGCCCTTGATCCGTCCGCAAGCCGCCGTCGATTTCTAAAATTCCTGGCCGGCAGTCCGTTGCTCGCGTGGCCGGGCGCCGCGGGCTTGGCGCACGAGGCGCCGTCGCGCCTTCCGGATCCGATGGTGTGGGCGCCGCGCGATATGGGCGAACTGATCAAGAGCCCGCAGGACGCAATCAACGTCTTCGACTTCGAGCCGGTCGCCTACAAGAACGTGCCGCCGGCGCACTTCGGCTACATGGCATCCGGTATCGATGACGAAGTCACGCTGCGGGAAAACCGCGAGGCCTTCAATCGCCTGGTCCTGCGGCCACGCCGTCTTGTCGACGTAACAAACATCGACCCGAGCGTGGAGCTGTTCGGCGTCAAATGGGAAACGCCGATCATCATTGCGCCGACCGGTGGCAACCGCGCCTTTCATGAGGATGGTGAGCTGGCGGTAGCCCGCGCGGCCAAGGCGCGCCGGAATTTACAGATACTCTCGACCGCGGCATCCACATCGGTCGATGACGTGACGCGGGAACGGGGCGCGCCGATCTGGTTTCAACTTTACGCCTCACCCAGCTGGGATGTAGCGAAGGCGCTGGTGAAACGCGCCGAGGCGGCGGGCTGTCCCGTGGTGGCGCTCACCGTCGATCGGGTCGCGGGCCGAAATCAGGAGACCTTCTTTCGCCTGCGTCGCGTCGACCGCCGCGAGTGCAACGATTGCCACGCGCTAGGCGTCCGCACGCGGCCCAATTACGAGGGCATCGATCTATCAGGCCTGAAGAGCATGCTGTCTTCGAACCTGACGTGGGACTTCGTGCGCCGCCTCAAGGACGCAACGCGGATGAAGGTCGTACTCAAGGGCATTTTGACCGGCGAGGACGCCAAGCTCTCTGTCGACAACGGCGTCGATGGAATCATCGTGTCGAACCACGGCGGGCGCGGCGAGGACAGCGGCGGCGCCACGATCGATGCGCTGCCGGGAATCGTGCAGGTGGTGGGCGGGCGCATTCCGGTGCTCGTCGACGGCGGCTTCCGCCGCGGCACCGATGTGCTCAAGGCGCTCGCGCTGGGCGCCAACGGCATATGTATTGGCCGGCCGTATTTGTGGGGGCTCGGCGCATTCGGTCAGGCCGGGGTCGAGCGCGTGCTCGAACTCATGCGGGCGGAGTTCGAGGTCGCGATGCGCCAGTGCGGCGTGCGTTCGGTCAAGGAACTCTCGCCAGCGTTCGTGCGAAAGGCCTGACAAACGTTGCGCGATATTTTCACCGACCTGTTTGGGGCCGACCCGCTTGATCCGACGGAAGCGGCGCGGCGCGCCATGCGGCCGGCGCTGCCCCGCCGGTTTTATCAGAAAGCCGCAGTCGAGGAGACGGCGGACGGATTCCGCGTCGTGCTCGACGGCAGGCCGGTGCGCACGCCGGCGCGCGGTTTCCTCGTGGCGCCATCGCGCGCGCTGGCGCAGGCTCTCGCCGCCGAATGGGATGCCCAAGGCGAGAGCATCGATCCCGCAACGATGCCGCTGACGCGGCTTGCCAATTCGATCATCGACGGAGTTGCCGCGGCACCGACGCCAGTTGCCGCCGATATCGAAAAATATCTCGGCTCCGATCTGTTGTTCTATCGCGCCAACGGGCCGCAGCGACTCATCGAGCGGCAAGCGCGTCTGTGGGACCCGGTGCTGGCTTGGGCGCGCGAGGTGCTGGGTGCTCGCTTCGTGCTCTCCCAGGGGGTGGTGCACGTGGCGCAGCCCGACAGCGCCATTGCTGCCGCGCGCGCAGCCATTCCAAATGATCCCTGGCGGCTCGGGGCGCTGCACGCGATCACCACCTTGACCGGCTCGGCGCTGCTCGCGCTCGCGCTCGCCGGCGGGCATCTCACCGCAGATGAAGCTTGGGACGCGGCCCACGTGGACGAAGACTGGAATATGGAGCAGTGGGGCCGCGACGACATCGCGCTGGCGCGTCGCGCCGCCCGTCGCGCGGAGATGGACGCGGCCGCGACAGTGCTCGCCGCCATATAGCGAGAATGGTCGCCGTCCGGGGGCCCGGCAAAAGTTAACATCCGGTTCATTCCTGTGGCGTAGCTTCCCCCCGACTCGTTTTCGGGGCCGTCGATGGACCTCGTCAGCCTGCCCTCGCTGCTTGCGATCCCGAACTCGTTCGGAGCGCCGCCCACGGCGTTGCCGCCGGGCGAAATCATCGACGCCCTGGTGCTGGCGCTGCTCGACAATGGGCTCGTGCGGCTGCAGGTGCCTGACGGCACCCTCGACGTACGCACCCCCGTGCCGCTCGCGGTCGGCGCGAAAGTGCGCCTTGCTGTCAACGGCACCAGCGCCGGCCTTCAGGTGGTCGTGCTCACCGATGGCTCCGGCCGGACCGGCACGCCTGCCACGGTCGTGGCGCGTCAGGGCGCTGAGGTCGCGTCGCGGGCCGGCGCCGAAGCTGCATCCGCCGGGTTGGAGCCGGCGGTGGAAATCGCCCTTTCGGGCGCGACCGCGTCCGTGCCGCAAAGCGCAAGCCCGCCTGTGGCGCCGGCAACAGAGTCGATTGCCGCTGCGGTGCAGGCAGCCGCCTCGCGCCAGGGCGGCCTCGGGCCGCTGCTCGCGGACCTGGAGCAGGCGATCAAGACCGAGGCGCTGCCGCAACCGATCGCCGCCGTGGTCGCGCGCGTGCTCGACGCGCGGCTTCCGCTTGACGCTCTGAGCGCGGCAGGGTTGCGGCAGGCGTTGACGCGGTCGGGTCTGTTCTTGGAAGCCTCGCTCGCCGCGAGCCTGTCGCCCGATGCCAACCCCGTATCAGGTCTCGATCTGAAGGCTGCTTTGCTGGTGCTGCGGCAAATGATCCAAGCGTGGACGCAGAGCGAACCGCGGACGACAGAGGGCTTGGCCGCGGCAACGAGTGCCCCGCCGCCGCCATATCGCGGCGCGCCGCCCAGCGCGCAATCGCAAGCGCAAACCTCGCTACCGCCCTACGCGCCTTCCGGCGCCGTGGCCCAGCGGCTCCTCGCCGAGACTGATGCCGCGCTTGCACGCCAGACCCTGCTGCAGGTCGCCTCGCTGCCGGAAACCGAGGCCGGCTCCCATGCGGTGGCTCGCGCGACGCAGTGGGCGTTTGAAATTCCGTTGGCGGCCGGGCAGGGGAGCGCGATTGCCCAGTTCGAAATCACCCGCGACGGACATGCGGCGACCGAGGCTTCCGCGGCGTCCTTCACCTGGCGCGTGCGTTTCTCCGTCAACCTCGAGCCCATGGGGCCGGTGCACGCGCTCGTCGCGCTTGCCGGCGAGCGCGCTGCGGTCACCCTGTGGGCGGAGCGCGAGACGAGCGCGTCGCATCTGCGCGCGCACGGTGCCCTGTTGGAAAACGCACTGCGCGCCGTCGCGCTCGAACCACGCGACATTCAGATCCGCACCGGTGCGCCGGCCGCCCCGCCGCCCGCTGCCGGCCGTTTCCTGGATCGCGCGTCATGAACGAGCCGCAACGCTCACCGCTGGCCGTGGCGCTACGCTACGAGAAGCCGGGCGCGCCGCGGGTCGTCGCCAAGGGGCGCGGCGAGATCGGCCGGCGCATCATCGAAGCTGCCCGCGCCAACGGCATTCCGCTCGAAGAAAATCCCGCGCTCGCCGAAGCGCTCTCGCACGTCGAACTGGAGCACGCGATTCCCGAGGCGCTCTACCGCGCGGTCGCCGAGGTGCTCGCGTTCATCCTGCGCGCGTCGGGAAAGCTCGCTTAGACATCCCGCTCTATAACCTCGCCCGCATCAGCCTCCGCAATGGAATGAAAGAGACGAGCGGAATTGGCGGGGTTGGCGAGCAAATGCAGAGTCTCGATCAAGCCCTCATATTCGTCCACGGGCAGCATTACGACCGCTCGTCCATTCCTTCCCGTCACATGAAGAGGGGAGCGAGTGTCGCGCACTTGGTCCATGTACCTCCCGAGGTGCCTGCGCAATTCCGCTTGTGAGACGCGTTTCATGGTCGTCACCTCCCCATACTTCCCCGTGGGCCGCACGTTTGCGCGCCTTGTGTACCATGATAGGACTTCCGTTAGGCCCGGAATCGAAGCGCCATGAAAGATATTCTCGAAAAGCTCGAGGCGCGGCGTGCGCATGCGCGGTTGGGCGGCGGCAAGAACCGCATCGACGCGCAGCATAAGCGCGGCAAGCTCACCGCGCGCGAGCGGCTCGAACTTCTGCTCGACAAGGGCTCGTTCGAGGAGTTCGACATGTTCGTCGAGCACCGGGCGGGCGAGTTCGGCATGGAAAAAACGAAAATCCCCGGCGACGGTGTCGTCACCGGCTGGGGTACGGTGAACGGCCGCACCGTGTTCGCCTTCGCCAAGGATTTCACCGTATTCGGCGGTTCGCTGTCCGAGACCCACGCGATCAAAATAACCAAAATCCAGGACATGGCCATGAAGGCGCGCGCGCCGATCGTCGGCCTGTTCGACGCGGGCGGCGCGCGTATCCAGGAGGGAGTCGCCGCGCTCGGCGGCTACGGCGACGTGTTCAAGCGAAATGTCGTCGCCTCAGGCGTGATCCCGCAGATTTCCGTGATCATGGGCCCGTGCGCGGGCGGCGACGTCTACTCACCGGCCATGACCGATTTCATCTTCATGGTCAAAGACACGAGCTACATGTTCGTGACCGGCCCCGACGTGGTGAAGACGGTGACGAACGAGATCGTCACCGCCGACGAGCTGGGCGGCGCCGGCGTGCACGCAGGCAAGTCCGGCGTCGCCGACGGCGCCTTCGAGAACGATGTCGAGTGCCTGTTGCAGATGCGCCGGTTGATCGATTTCCTGCCGTTGAACAATCAGGCGGGCGTGCCCGAATGGCCTTCGTTCGATGATCCCGAGCGCGAGGATTTCTCGCTCGACACGTTGATCCCGGACAATCCCAACAAGCCCTACGACATCAAGGAGCTGATCCTCAAAGTCGCCGACGAGGGTGATTTCTTCGAAATCCAGCCGTCATTCGGGCGCAACATCGTCACCGGCTTCGGCCGCATTGCCGGCCGCACGGTCGGCTTCGTTTCCAACCAGCCGATGGTGCTCGCCGGCGTCCTCGATAGCGACGCCTCGCGCAAGGGGGCGCGCTTCGTCCGCTTCTGCGATGCCTTCGGGATTCCGATCGTCACTTTCGTCGACGTGCCCGGGTTCCTGCCCGGCACGGCGCAGGAATACGGCGGGCTTATCAAGCACGGGGCGAAGCTCCTGTTCGCCTATAGCCAGGCGAGCGTGCCGCTCGTCACCGTGATCACTCGCAAGGCGTTCGGCGGCGCCTATGACGTGATGGCCTCGAAGCACGTGGGCGGCGACATCAACTACGCCTGGCCGACCGCGCAGATCGCCGTGATGGGCGCCAAGGGCGCGGTGGAAATCATCTTCCGCCAGGACATCGGCGACCCTGACAAGATTGCCGCGCGCACGCGCGAATACGAGGAGCGGTTCCTCTCGCCCTTCGCCGCCGCCGAGCGTGGCTATATCGATGAGGTGATCCGGCCGCACGCGACGCGCCGGCGCATCGCGCGGGCTTTGGCGATGCTGCGCAACAAGACCGTCGAGATGCCGCCGCGCAAGCACGATAATTTGCCGTTGTGAGGGAATGCCGATGCGCATCACGCTCGACATTGACGATCTGGTCGTTGTGGCTGCCGAGAAGCTCGCCGCCGAACGGAAGGTCACTGTCGATCAGGTTATCTCGGATGCCGCATGGAATGAGTTGGCACGAGCTCACCGGATCATGCGCAACGGCTTTCCTCTACTCCCAAAAAGAGGCGGGGTCGTAACCCCTGAGATGGTAGAAAAACTGCTTGAGGAAGCCGATTTATCCGACGCAGGCCTATCAGGAACGAGCGAATGAAATTCTATGACTGCGCCGTTGCGCCGAGCCCGCGGCGGGTGCGCGTCTTCATGGCAGAGAAGGGCATCACCTTGCCGACGATTCAGGTCGATCTGCGTAAGGGCGAGCAATTCGGCGAGGCCTTCCGCGCGGTCAATCCCGACTGCACGGTGCCGGTGCTCGAACTCGACGACGGGCGGCGGCTCACCGACTCGGTCGGCATCTGCCTCTATCTGGAAGAGACCCATCCCGAGCCGCCGCTGATGGGCATCGATCCCGCCGACCGGTCGACCGTCGTCGAATGGCAGCGGCGCGCCGAGCGTGACGGGTTCCTGGCGGTGGCCGAGGCGTTTCGCAACTCGACGCCGGCCTTCAAGACCCGCGCGCTGCCCGGGACGGACGATTACGTGCAAATTCCGGCCTTGGTCGAGCGTGGCCGCGCGCGCACGCAGGCGTTCTTCACGCTCATGAACAATCGATTGGCGGAGCGCGAGTTCGTGGCGGGCGAGCGTTACAGTATCGCCGACATCACGACGATGATCGCGGTCGACTTCGCCGGCTGGATCAAGCTGACGATCCCGGACGATTGCCCACATCTGCGCCGCTGGCACCAAGCGGTATCGGCGCGACCGAGCGCGAAGGCGTAACGCTCATTCCGCCGGCGCATCTGCCGGCACGTACCGCTCCCCGAACACGGGCTCCTTGTGCGGCGTCGGTGGCAGCTGCCAGGCGCCGGTCGCGGGCGGACGCACCTCGGCGTCCACATGCACGTCGAGTAGGAACGGCTTGTTTGATTTCACCGCGTGTTCGAGCGCGCCGGCAAAATCCTGCGACTTGGTCACGGTGAGGCCCTCGGCGCCGGCGGCACGGGCCCAGGCCGCGAAGTCCGGATTATAGGGCGTCTTGTTCGCGCCCTCGTGAAACGCCGTGCCGAGTTCGCGCTGGTTGAACATGCCGAGCTGAATGTCGCGGATCGATGCGAAGGAGAAATTATTCCACACCACCCAGACGACCGGGATCGCGTATTCGACCGCGGTGCACAGCACGTGCGGCACCATGGCAAAGCAGCCGTCGCCGGTGACCGCGACGCACGGCCGCTCGGGCGCGGCCAACTTTGCGCCGAGCACGCCGGCGGCGCCGAAGCCCATGCCGGAGAAGCCCCACGAGTTGAGCATGGTCTGCGGCCGCCGCGCGGTCCAGAACTGCATGTACCAATTGTGATGAACGCCCACGTCGCAGGCGAGCACCGCGTCCTCGGGCAGCACCGCGCGGCAATCGGCCACCACGCGCTCCGGCCGCAGCGGCGATGAATGCACCGCGAAATTCGGCCGCACGAATTTTTCCCATTCCGCCTGCCATTGTTTGATCTGCGCGTGCCAGGGCGCGAGCCGCTCGCTCCTTGCCTCGCCGCGTGTGAGTTCCGCCAGCAGCTGACGCAGGAACGTGCGCGCATCGGCGAGCAGGCCAAGGTCGGGCGGATAGTTGCGGCCGAGTTCGTCCGGATCGACGTCGACGTGGATGAGCTTTGCGTGCGGGAAATTCCACGAATACCCCGGCAGCCACGACGACGCCGAGCGGTCGTCGAAGCGGGCGCCGATCGCGATCACGAGGTCGGCGCGGCGGCCGGCTTCGTTTGCCGGATAGGCGCCGTTGCGGCCGATGAAGCCGAGCGAAAGCGGGTCGGCCATGTCGAGGCAGCCCATGCCGTTGGGCGAAGAGATGACCGGGATGCCGATGCGGTGCACGATCTCGGTCAGCTCACGTCCGGCTTCCGACAGCGTCACCCCGTGTCCGACGAACAGCACCGGCCGCTGGGCAGTGCGGATCATCGTCGCGGCCGCGGCTATTTCCTCCGGCGCGGCGCCGCCGCGATGCGTGTGCAGCGGCGGGGCAGGGGACGGCAGCTCGACGTCGTCCTCTTCCTGGAACACGTTGAACGGAACATCGACGTTCACCGGGCCGGGACGGCCCGATACCATCAGGCTCGCGGCCTGGCGCAGCGCGAGCGGCAGCATGTCAACGCGGGTCGGCTGAAGGCTGCGCTTGACCACCGGGCGGATGATGCTCGGGAAGTCCGCCTGGTAGTGGCGGTTGATCTCCTGAAACGGGCTGCGGTTGAACTGCGATGTCGGCACGTTGGCGGTGATTGCCAGCATGGCCGAGGAATCGCTCAGCGCCACCGCGAGCGGCATGACGATGTTGCACGAGCCGGGCCCGCACGAGGTCAACGTCGCCACCGGCTCGTGTCGCACGCGGAAATAGGCGTCCGCCATGTGCGCCGCGACCTGCTCATGGCGCGGCGAGACGAATTTGATACGGTCGCGCACGTCGTAGAGCGCGTCGAGCAGCCCGACGTTGCCGTGGCCGCACAGGCCGAACACATAGGGCATCTTCTGGCGGATCAGGAACTCGGCGATCAGCTCTGCGCCTTTCATGCGTGGCATGGATGGAACTCGCTTCGGTTAGGGTGCGCCGCTTATAAGGGGGCAGGGCGCCCGTTCATACCAGTGCCGCGATCTGCTAGAATCGCCAGCGACCAGGAAGGTGACTCATGGCCCGGCACAAAGGCTACATCCCAAACGGCGTCATTCCCGCGGTGCTGCTGCCGTTCAATAGTGATTTCGCGATCGACGAGGCGAACTTCCGTAAGCATTTGCGGGCCGTGGCGGCGACCGACGGCATTTCGGCGATCACGATCAACGCTCACTCGACCGAGGTCGCCTCGTGCGCCTTCGAAGAGCAGCGCCGCGTGCTCGATATCGCCGATGACGAGGTCGGCGACCGCCTGCCGATCGTCAACGGCGTGTGGGCCGACGGCAGTATCGAGGCTGCGCGCATCGCCCGCATGGCGGCGATCCGGGGCGCTTCGGCGCTGCTGGTGTTCCCCCCGGCGCCTTTCACGCTGGGGCAATCGCCCGAAATGGCGCTCGCTCATTTCAAGCGCATCGCCGACGCGAGCGACCTGCCGATCATCGTGTTCCAATATCCGCTGGCGACGGGCCAGGGCTATCCGCGCGACACGCTGCTGCGCCTGTGCGAACAGGTGCCGAGCATTCGCGCGATCAAGGACTGGGCCGGCAACGTCGCCCAGCACGAATGGCACGTGCGCACCTTGCAGAGCCTGCCGCGGCCGGTGAACGTGCTCTCGACCCATAGCGCGTGGCTGCTGAGTTCGCTCGTGCTCGGCTGCAACGGCCTGCTCTCGGGGAGCGGCAGCGTCATTCCCGATCTCCAGGCGGCGCTGTTCCGCGCGGTGCAGAACAAGGACCTTGCCGCCGCGCAGCGCATCAACGACCGCATCTACCCCCTCGCGCAGGTGTTCTACGCCGACCCGTGGGCCGACATGCACAACCGCATGAAGGAGGCGCTCGTCTTGCTCGGCCGCTTGCCGCGCGCGGTGGTGCGCCCGCCGCTGGTCAAACTCGGGGCGGCCGAGATCGCCCGCATCCGCGCCGCGCTGATCGACGCCGGGCTGCTCGCCGCCACGGGACGGGACGCCGCGTGAGTCTCACCATCACTCGTTGAGCCGGCGCCGCGCAAACCCCAGCAGGCCCTGGGGCATGAAGATCACGATGGCGATGAAGATGATCCCAAGCGGGATCAGATAGGGAAATTCCGCAAGCCCGGGAAGCGCGAGGCCATGCTGCGAAGCCACGGACGCCAGATACGGAAACAGGCGCGATAATCCCTCGCGCAGCAGCAAAAATGCGGCGGCGCCGACGATCGGCCCGACCAAGGTGCCGACGCCGCCCATGATGTTGTAGATCACGGCCTCGCCCGAAACCACGAAGAACACGAAATCGGGCGCGGCGAACCGGTTCTGAATCGCGTAGAGCACCCCGGCGAGCCCGGCGAACAAACCGGAGAACATCACCGCCACGATCTTGTAACGCTCGACCGGGTAGCCGATCGCGCGCGTGCGCGCCTCGTTCTCGCGGATCGACTGCAGCACCATGCCGAATGGCGACCGGGTGATCCGGCGCAGCACCAGATACGAGCCGGTCACGACCGCGAGCACGAACCAGTAGAGCGTGAGCGTCGTGAACGGCAGCGAAAACAATCCCGGGATTGCCAGCGCCGGACGGCTGAAGGCCAGCCCATTCTCGCCGCCTGTCGCGTCGGTCCAGGTGAAGATGATCACGTAGAATATCTGCGAGAAGATCAACGTCGTAATGGCAAAGTAGATGTCACGCAGTCGCGTGGAGAAATAAGCCACGAACGCCGCCACGGTGGCGGCGGCAATGAGTCCATAGAGGAGCGCGAGCCATAGGCTGGGCGGCCTGGTCGTCAGCAGCGCCGCGGCCGCGCCGTACATGCCGAGCCCGAAAAAGGCCGAATGCCCGAACGAAACCATGCCGGTGTATCCGATCAAAATGTCGGACGACATGGCCAGCAGGCCCCAGATCAGAATTTCCGTGAGGAAGCGGCGCCAGAACTCGGGCAGCCCGAACGGCATGACGATCAGCAACGCCAGGATGACGGCAAACGCCATCCAAAAAATGCGGGTGCGGCGCGCGGTCATTTGGGTGTCGGCACGAACAGGCCGGTCGGCCGTATCAGCAAGGTCAATATCAGCACCACGAAAGAGACGATGATTGCCTGCGAAGGGCTGACCCAGAGGGAGGCGTAGGACTCTGTCAGGCTGATGAAGATCGACGCGGCGATCGAGCCGACGAGATTGCCCATGCCGCCGACCACGACCACGATGAACGCCTTGAGCACCCAATCGAGGCCCATCGCATGGTTGACGCCGACAAGCGGACCGAACAGCACGCCGCTCGCTGCCGCCATGCCCGAGCCGATGGCGAACACGATCGTGAGCAGGCGCGGCACCGGGATGCCCATGGCCTGGGCCATGAGGCGGTCCTGGGTGGTGGCGCGGATCCACACGCCATAGGTGCTGTATTTGAGAAACAGCCACAGTCCGGCGATGATCGCCGCAGAGAGCAGCGCGATCACCAGGCGGTACCAGGGATATTCGAGATAGAAGAGGTTGAAGTGCCCGGTGAACGGTTCGTTGATCTTGCGCGCCACCGGGCCGAATTGCCAGAGCGCGTAATTCTGCAGCACCAACGAGATACCGAAGGTCACGAGGATGGTGTTGAGCGGGTCGCGACCGAGCAAGGGACGCAAGGTCGTCACGTGGATGGCCGCCCCGAGCGCCGCAACTACCAAAGTTGCGACGAGGAGAGCGAGCCAAAAGCTTCCCGTCCCGGCGAGCGTGACCACGCCCACATAGGCGCCGAGCATGAACAATTCGCCGTGGGCGAAGTTGACCACGTCCATGATGCCGAAGATCAGGGTGAGTCCGGACGCGACCAGCGCCAGGATCATGCCGACGACGATCCCGTTGATCGTCTGAATCAGGAACTCTTCGAGCAACTCAGACTCCCAGATATTTGTGGACCACTTCGTGGTCCGCGTGCAGCTCGGACGCGGCCGCCTGATGGCGCACTTGTCCCTTCTCCATGAAATACACGCGCTCGCTCGTCTCGAGCGTGAGCGGCACGTTCTGCTCGACCAGCAGTACCGCCACACCTTCGCGGCGAAGCACGTGGATGATGTGCCGGATTTGCGACACCATGCGCGGCATCAGGCCTTCGGTGGGCTCGTCGAGCAGGATTATTTTCGGTTCCAGCATCATCGCGCGCGCGATCGCGAGCATTTGCTGCTCCCCGCCGGATAGCGTTCCGCCGGCTTGGTTGCGCCGCTCCGCCAGCACGGGAAAAAAGTCAAACACCATCTCGAGCAATTCTTTTTTGCGCGCTTCGCTCACGCCGCGGCCGTCGAGCCCGGTGCGCAGGTTTTCGCTCACCGTGAGCAGGCGGAAGATGCGCCGGTCCTCGGGGACATAGCCGATGCCGAGCCGCGCCACCCGGTGCGCCGGCAGATGGCCGAGCGATTGGCCTTCGAGCAGCACCTCGCCGCGGGTCGGATGCACGAGCCCCATGATGGCTTTGAGCGTCGTGCTCTTGCCGACGCCGTTGCGCCCAAGCAGGCCGACGATTTCGCCGCGGCGCACTTCCAGCGACACGCCGTGCAGGATGTGGCTCTTGCCATAATAAGTATGGATGTCCTCGACGCGGACGAGAGCCTCGCTATGGTCGGCCGCAGTCATGTCTTCAAATAGACCTCGAGCACCCGCGGGTTGCTCTGGATTTCCGCCGGCGTTCCCTCGGCCAGGATCGCGCCGTAGTGCAGCACGGTGATCCGGTGGGCTAGGCCCATCACCACTGTCATGTCATGCTCGACGATGAGGATTGTCAGATCTCTGGCAATGCGGCGCACGAGCGCGATGGTGTCGTCGGTTTCGCCGGCGCTCATGCCGGCGGTCGGCTCGTCGAGGCAGAGGAGCTGCGGCTCGGTCGCGAGCGCGATGCCGATCTCCAGGTTGCGCTGCTCGCCATGGGACAGATTGGCGGCAAGCTCGTCGGCCTTGGCGGCGAGACCGACCGTGGCGAGCACGGCCTCGGCCTTCTCGATGATGTCGCGGAATGCGCGGTGGTGGGTGAAAAGACTCCAGCCGTGCCGCCGCGACTGCGCCGCGATGCGCACATTCTCCAGGGTGGTCGCGTTGGGAAGAATATTGGTGATCTGATAAGAGCGGGCGATGCCCTTGCGGGAAATGCGGTTGGGCGACAACCCCGTGATCTCGTCGTCGTTGAACAGGATGCGCCCCGATGAGGGGCGCAGCACGCCGGTGAGACAATTGAAGAAGGTGCTCTTGCCGGCGCCGTTGGGCCCGATCACCGCGCGGATTTCGCCGCGGGCGACCGCGAAATTGACGCCGTTGAGCGCGGCAAGCCCGCCGAAGCGGATGCCGAGGTCCTCGGTCCGCAGCACCGGGGCAGCGCCCACCGGGGCCGCGGCCGCGGCGAGCGCTGCGGAAGAAAGATCAGCCGCCACTTACGACGAGGCGAACTTGCAAGCCGGCGGGAAGATCGTCTTTTCCTTCGGAACGGTCTCGAGGATCCGATGCTTGCCATCCTTGATGTCGAAGATGAACTCGCGGATGAAGGCTTGATGGTCCTCCTTGCGCAGGACCTTGTCCCCTTGCGGGAAGTCGTCGCCTTCCTTCATCTCGAGCCCTTCGAGCGCTTCGATCAGCTTCATCGTATCGTCGCGGCCCTGGAAATTCGACTTCTCCATGCCGATCTTCAAGGCGTTCATCGCCTCGTAGTTGGACTGAACGTAGCGGTCCGGCAGCGGGCCGCTCGGATCGATCTGTTTGAGCCGGGCGACCGCGTCATCGAAGAACTTGTGGTGCGCCGCCGTGTTCAGCGGCGGGTCGAATACCGGAATATAGCGGTTGATCCCGACGAAGCCTTCGATCTTGTTGCCGAGGCCCGGCAGGTTGGTGGATTCGGCAAGGGCGCCGTCGCCCGCCCATTTGTATTTCTTTGTCAGGCCGAGGTCATACGCCTGGTTGCCGATGGTAACGCCGTCCTTGCCGAACTCGATGGCGAACAGGCCATCGAAATCGCCGGAGATCTTGGAGAGGAAGGGAGTCATGTCGGCGGTGCCGAGCGGAATGCCGGTGCCCCCGACTATTTCGCCGCCGGCCTTCTTGATCTCCTGTGCATAGGCATCGCGCGTCGACTGGCCCCAGGAATAATCGGCGTAGATGAGATGCCAGCGCTTGCCGAGCTTGTTGACCAGATAGGGCGCGAACGCCACCGCCTGGGCCGGCGCATAGTCGTAGGGACGGAAACTGTAGCGGTTGCACTTCGTCGTCGTCAGCGTCGTGTCGAGGCACACGCTAATCATGTTGACGACCTTGTTCTCTTCGAACACCGGCATACAGGCGAGGCAGATATTCGAGAGGAAGCCGCCCACGTGGGCGTCCACCTCGTCCTCGACCAGGAGCTTCTCGATTTTGCGTCGCGCGACGTCGGGCTTGGATTCATCATCGCCGGTGACGATCTCAACCGGCCGTCCGTTGATGCCGCCCATTTTGTTGATGCGGTCGACGGCCATTTGCACCCCGACCAGCGCGGTCTTGCCGCCGGCTGCCGCATTGCCTGAGAGCGGCTGCAGGCTACCGATCTTGAAGGGTTTTGCGGCGCCGAAAGCGGCGCGCCAGGGGGCCGGCACCAGCATCATAGCGCCGAGCGCACCGGCGGCCTTCGCGCTCCACCCCACGAGGCGGCGGCGCGTGGTCTTGCCACTGTACCAGAACGCCTCCTCCCAATCGTCACGGTTGTTGTTGTCGGTCATTTAAGTCCCTCTCTGGTTCGCTTGAAAGCGGTAGCACTCCCCGCCGCGAGCGCAACGGCGGAGACCTCGTTCGTACCCCCGTCCCGGCAGGAGTGTTTCCCCTCGGCGGCGCTGGTTGCGCCGTCTTCAACTTGGTTTTTGGATCAAACGATCGGGCGCCATCATATACGCCCGGCCCCGGGTGGCAACAGCCGGACGGTTCAGCGGGCCGCGGCCGCCGGCCGCCAGAAGGTCAGGCACGCGCCGGCGATGACGCAGGCTGCGCTCGCCAGTACCGCCGGGGTGAGCGGCTCGCCGAGGACGAAGTGACTTTGCACGATCCCGAACACTGGCGAGAGCAGCAGGATCTGGCTCGCCGTCGACGCGCGGATGCGGGTGAGCGCCTGCGACCAGCACCAGAAGGCGAGCGCCGTCGGCACGAGGATATTGTAGATCGTGTTGACGATCAGCTGCGGGGTCAGCCGGATCGGGTGATGCCATTCGAGCATGATTGCGGGAATCGCAACGGCGATCCCACTCACGGCCAGTTGCCAGAACACTTGCTGCCAGAAGGTGCTTTCCCATTTGGTGCGCCGGTAAAGCACAGAGCCGAGTGCCCACGCGATAGTGGCCACAAGCGCGTAGATGACGCCGGGAATGGTCACGGCGTTCCAGGGCATGGCCAAGGGATTGGTCAGGATCGCCATTCCCAATAGGCCGAGCGCGATCCCCGCCACGCTCGCAAAGCTGAACCGCTCGCCCAGCAGCAATACGCTCCACAGGAGGGCCCACAGCGGGTTGGTGTACATCAGCAGAATGGTGTGCGTGGACTCGATCCACTGCAGCGACAAGGTGAGGAGTATCGTCAGCGCGGCACCTTGCAGCATGCCGATCGCCGCAAGCCCCATCCGCTCCCCGCGCACCGGCATTATGTGAGCCGGACCGCCGCGAACCGCGAGCGCCATTCCGACGACGATCGCCGCGCCGACATAGCGCACCGCGGTGAATGTCCACGGGCCTACGTCGTGCAGCGCAAGCGAAATCCACGTGTAGTTTCCGCCCCATGCGAATATCAGCACCGCGAGCAGGCCGAGCGCGCCCCAGGGAAGCGCGGACGCGGAGCGGGCGGTCGTGGTGCTCGCCATCACCCTTGCGCCAGGGCCTCGGGCCGCTTGATCTCGATTTCGACGAAGGCGATCGGGTGCGCCGAGCCGTTCATCACGTCGTGCTCGATGCCGGGCGGCCGGCGGTAGGACTGGCCGGCGACGAGCCGCGCCTCGGATTCCTTGGCGCCGTCGTCGACGCGCATGATGGCATCGGTGAGCATCACCACGACGTAGGGCCAGCCGTGCCGGTGCCATCCGGTTACAGCGCCGGGCACGAAGTCCCAACGCGTGATGCGCACGGCGTCATCGTCCTGCTGCACGGTCGAGGTAGCCGGTACGGTGCATTTAAACGCCATCGGCAGATATTCCAGTTACAGTGATCGGTCGGATTGTGCCCGGCGCCCGATCACCCCAGGAGCTACGGCGACCCCTGTCGTCCGCTATTCCCACACCAGGAGATTGGGAAGCGTAGGATCGATCTGGCGCAAACAGGTGTAGCCGACGCCGGCGAGGCCACGAAACAGACCCAGATTGAAGGGGCTGCCGTCAGTGTCCCACCGGTATCCACCATTCGCCTTCGCACTCTCCACAACTGACATGAGTCGCCACGCGGCAAGCTTGCGCAGATCATCACGTCCCAATGCATCGCCGGCCTCACAGAAGAATTCGATGCTGCCGAGTGTTCCGCAACAGAGCGTATCCACGTGGCCAGGCCAGCTTCGCTCGACTCCCTTTAGCGCGTTGCGAACATCTCCCGCAACGAGCTCGCATCCAAGTGCTCGGCGTCTGCTTCCAGCAATGCGGGCGAGCCCGATGCCTGACGCTCCATGGCACCATTGGCAGGGCCAACTCGGCTTGCCGCCGCGCAGATCGGGCCAGTTGTTGCGCGCCTCGTCGTAGCTCGCGTTTTCGAACGCGAGGCATTCAGCTGCTGCGCTGGCAAAGTCATCACGGCCGGTGGCGGCCGATAATGATGCAAGAGCATAGGCGTAGCCGGCGGCTCCATGCGACATGCCGTTGAGAGCGACTGCGCCGGCGCCCAGTCCTCTCCAGGTCCGGAATCCCAAATGTCCGACGCGCGGCTGCGTGAGTAGATGCTCGCCACACCGCGTGGCGCACGCCAGCGCCTCGTCGGATCGAGTATCACGGTAGAGGCGAAGCAGACTGAGGATTGCACCGGCGCCACCGCCGATGACATCTAATTGTCGGTCCGCGTCAATGAGCTCGTCGGTGAATAACCCCACTGCGAATTTTGCGTCGGCAAGCATGACGTCATCGCGCAACCACATTGCCATCAAGCTGAGCGCATAGACGATGGAGCCCAGCCCAGTTCCGCCGCCGACCCCGAGCCACCGGGCGATCCGAGCGGCGTTCCGGCTTCGCAGATTCTTTCGGACAAGCGATACTGCAGCAAGGGCCAGTTCGCCGGAAGATCGGTTCCCAGTCACCGCCGCATGAGCGGCAAGAAACACGCCCAGGCCGGAGAGCCCGTTGTAGAGATCAGGTCCGAGTGCCACCAAGTGCCAGACCTCAGAGTCACCGAGCCAGTCGAGACCGATCCAGGCAGCGCCGGACGCGCGGCGGATCGCGCGATTTGACAACTCCGCCGCGATCCTATCCGCCTCAGCAAGGAACAGATGGCGTCCGGGCTCGGTCGGCATTACTGGGCACAAAATGCGGCTCGCTTTTGCACCGGCCGCCGGATCATTCGATCGCGCGAGCGCACCCGTATTTTGCTGGATCACCTCGATCTGCCAAGCAATGTCCCGCTCGTCCAGACTCTGCAGGCGTGCGCGGGCACGATCCAGCCCTGGCACCACGTCGATTCCGATCGAGAAACCATTAGCATCGCGAATGTCGCGCCCGTCGCTCATTGACGAAAAGTAGGGTACGTAAAGTTCTACCAGCGCCGAGCGTTCGGCCCGCTGCAACGGCCAGGTGGGATCGTAATCCTTATCCCAGTCTGCCAGCCTCGCCATGAAGTCCGCCTGTGCCGACCACGTTATCCCGTCGTTCATCGTCCGGTGATCCCGCAATCGGCCGCTCAGCATGTAATAGAACCGAGTGGGGCGATGGATCTTGCGCACCGGAAGACCGGCGAATTCATCGAGGAAACTACCGTGGTGGGAATTTTCTTTTCGCGTAAGGAATGTCGCGTAATCCCTGAACCCTTCAATGAATACCCCGATATGGTCGCCGAACTTTGCGTAACGACCGCCCGTATGCGGGAGGTTGGGAACAGAATCGTCGGTCTGCTCCGATCTTGCCGGCCGCATAGCGTCCGAATTGATGTTCTGCCAATCGCGCTTAGTTTGTGATTTCCAACCGCCCGCCATTCCGCCAATCGCATATACTTCTTGATCGGGGGCGCGACCATAAGCCGGGAGCAAACCAACCATCATGACCGAGTCGGCCACGATGTCGCTCGCAGCCCGCAACGCCTGCATCTCCGGTTCACTCGCTGCGTTCTGGGCTCTTGCCTGAAGGATCATCTCAAGATCGATCGGCACCGGATGATCGCAAGCTGCAATGACATTTTCATGGTGCATGTCGGCAGCGGCGAAGCAGCGAAAAAGTGCAAGCCATGCGCCAGCACGGCGAAAAAACAACTCAATACCCTGCTCGCCTGTGCATTCTTCGTGCGCGATAAACTCAGTCCAGCCGTAGCCATCACGCGCCAGCGCCTTTGGCGCCCGGAGCACGACCGGTGAATCAGCGGCATTCAAGCGCGTGACAAGGGCGTGCCAGGCAACATCGATGCGTAGCTCCTTGGGCTTGTATACAACTCGCGAGCCACTTTCAAACGTTAGAATCTGTACCGACCGGCCCCGATTGTGTGGATCCGACAGGTCGCCCGTGATCTCCGTAACTTTGCCGGCTTCGCAACTCAAGATCTCGCGGCGGATAGTCGCCGCGTCAGCGGCGAGCCGGGCGATGAATTCGCGCGTAGTATCGATCCACTGCCGCGTCAGCGACGCGATTAGCCGCAACAACACCGGCTTATCCTCAAAGAGGCGATGGCAGCCACCGGCTCTCATGTCGGCGATGAACTGATCGTACAGCGTGACGCTGCCAGGCGAGGAGACGCCTGCGCTCGTCAGTGCGGCGCTCGCCTTCCGCACGCCACCGAAGCGCTCGTAGAGCGCTGGCGCAGCCAAGGTGCACAGCTCCTTTAAGAGCGCACGGCGAAAGCAGCGACGTGCTCCTTCGTTCAGGTTATCGAAAATGCCGCCATTGAGATCGGCAAGCAATCGCATCTCGGCGTGTTCAACCACCGGACCAAATAGATGCTCGAACGGATATGCGTTCGCGACTGCGCCTGCAGCCGTTGCAACGGCGTCCACGCCGGGACCGCACAGTGCAGCCTCTATCCAGATAGCGTCTGCAGCCCAGGTGGGAATAGTCGCACTAGTGCGGCGCCGCACATTCGCGAACCGCGCTAGAACCTCGCCGATCGACAAACCATCCCGGGCAAGCCTTCGGTTGAACAGAGACCAGTCACCGCTCGCACTTGACCGGCACCAAGCCGCGAGGCGCCGTGTCGCCAATTCGGCATTGCTCTTTTGGCCGGGCAGCGTCTCAAAATCGTTCGACAAAAGCTCGTCGATCGTCGCCGCGCGAATAATCAGACGTTGATAGAAGTCACCCACGCAATGCATACTTGTGTCTGTCCGCGGCAAGGTCGGCAACTGTCATGGGCACGCGAGTGCGGAGATGGTCAGCATGAGGATAGCCCGGACTGACCGTGTCAAAATACGAGATATTCATCGTCTTTGAAGCCCAGGTTGCAAGGTGCCGCGGTGGTCGTTTTTTGGAAGCGTACTGGGATGTTGATTCGATACCGGTTGCTTACGCATGTTTCTGGTCCAACGTCTTTACATTGTAAGCACGAAGTGGTCTAATATAAAGCCCCATTCCTCCACTTTACAACCATTATGGATGCGGGGGCGCCAGTAAGCTGAAAGGACCAATGCAATGAATACCGACATATTCGAACTAGAGCAGAGTAAAGAGGAGACCGGTGAAGTCTCTGATGAGGCTTTGGAGGCTGCAGCGGGAAGCGCATGGATCGGCGTGGACTCAAACGACACAATTAGTTGCGCAGGTCGTTGCTCCTCGTGCGAGTGCAGCACCACGGTGAAGTGCCCCGACAAGGATAAGGAGGAATAGAGTCAAGGTTGCGCCAACTCGCGAGTGAAGTCGAAATTGGCGACACGCGCCGCGGTTTGACGTGGCGACAACTAAATCGATCGTAGAACAGCTCGTTGCCGGTTGAAGCGCGAGAGCAGGTAATGTTTTCATCTGAAGCGCTAATTCCTAAACATGAAATCGGAAGAGTTTTATTTTTGCCCAAGATCATGGGCGCGCGGCAAAATGTGGTCAACGGCGATGAAATGGGGATAACTCACCGTCTGAATATTTTGAGGATGACGCTCGGGCGACCGGCGCTAATATGAGGTAAGTCGCCGTCAAGTCAGGTGCCGGAATTATCATGTTAGGACGGTTGGGTTTGTACGGCCATCACGAGCTGCGTCTGCGTCACCATGGCGACGAGCTTGCCGTCACGGCGGGTTATGCGGGTCTGCCACACCATCGTGGTGCGGCCGCGGTGCAGCGGCGTGCACTCGGCAAACACCGTGTCGCCGAGCTCGACCGGTGCAAAGAAATTGGTCTTGCTTTCGATCGTGGTGGTTCCGGCGCCCGGCGGCAAATTGGCACTCGCCGCGGTGCCGCCCAGGATGTCGGCAAGCGCCATCAGCACGCCGCCGGAAAGGATATTCTTGCGATTGGCAAGCTCTGCGCGCGCGGGCAGTTCGGCGCTGACCCGGTCGCGCGACAGATGGGTGAAGGTCAGTCCGAGCGTGTCCGCGACCGCTGACCGGGCATGGGCGCGCGGGTTGACCTCGTGCGCTTCCGGCGCGACCGCCTGAGATGCGTCGGCCATCAGAAGGTCACCACCGAGCGGATCGATTCGCCCTCATGCATCAGATCGAATGCCTTGTTGATGTCGGCGAGCGGCATCTGATGGGTGATCATGGGATCGATTTCGATTTTCTTTTCCATATACCAGTCGACGATCTTGGGGACGTCGGTGCGCCCGCGTGCGCCGCCGAACGCGGTGCCGCGCCACACGCGCCCGGTGACGAGCTGAAACGGGCGGGTGCGGATTTCCGCGCCCGCCGGCGCGACGCCGATGATCACGCTCTCGCCCCAGCCCTTGTGGCAGCATTCGAGCGCGGCGCGCATCGTATCGACATTGCCGATGCACTCGAACGAATAATCGGCGCCACCGCCCGTGAGATTGACCAGATAATTGACGAGATCGGTCCCGGCTTCCTTCGGGTTGACGAAATGGGTCATGCCGAAGCGTTCGCCCCAGGATTTGCGCTGCGGATTGAGGTCGACGCCGACAATCATATTGGCGCCGACGAGGCGCAGCCCCTGGATCACGTTGAGGCCGATGCCGCCGAGTCCGAACACGACGCAGTTCGCGCCCGCCTCGACCTTGGCGGTGTTGATGACGGCGCCGATGCCGGTCGTCACCCCGCAGCCGATGTAACAGACTTTGTCGAACGGCGCGTCCTCACGGATTTTCGCAACCGCGATCTCCGGCAGCACGGTGAAATTGGCGAAGGTCGAAGTGCCCATGTAATGATGAATCTTGCGGCCGTCGACCGAGAAGCGCGACGTGCCGTCGGGCATGACGCCCGCGCCCTGGGTGGTCCGGATTTTCTGGCACAGGTTGGTCTTGCGCGAGAGGCAGTATTCGCACTCGCGGCATTCAGGCGTGTAGAGCGGGATAACGTGATCGCCCTGTTTGAGCGAAGTCACGCCTGGGCCGACCTCGACCACCACGCCCGCTCCCTCGTGACCGAGGACCGCCGGAAACAGCCCCTCCGGGTCCTTGCCCGACAGGGTGAACTCGTCAGTGTGACAAATGCCCGTCGCCTTGATCTCGACCATCACCTCGCCGGCGCGCGGGCCGTCGAGGTTGACGTGAGTGACCGCGAGCGGCTTGCCCGGCTCGAAGGCGACGGCGGCCCGAACGTCCATGAAGGCTCTCCCAGTCGGATGATTGCGAAAACTTTTAGCTATGCATCAAAGCGACGGAACGTCAGCACCGCATTGAGCCCGCCGAACGCGAATGAATTCGACAACGCGACGTTCAGCGGACGAGGCCGCGCTTCGTTGGGCGCGTAGTCGAGATCGCAAGCGGAATCTGGCCCGACATAGTTCATGGTGGGCGGAACGACACCCTCGTGCAACGCCATGACGGTGGCGACGGCTTCGAGCGCGCCGGCGGCACCGAGGGCGTGACCGACCATCGACTTGGTCGAGGAGACAGCGAGGCGCGCCGCGTGCGCTGCAAAGGCCTTATGCAGCGCCGCCGTTTCGGCCAAATCGTTGGCCGTCGTCCCGGTACCGTGCGCGTTCACATAATCGATTGCATCCGGTGCCAGTGCCGCGTCGGCAAGCGCCGCTGACATGGCGCGCACCATGCCGTCCGGATCGGGCGCCGTAAGATCGCCGGCGTCGGCGCTCATGCCGAATCCCACGATCTCGCCCAGAATACGGGCGCCGCGCGCGGCGGCGTGATCGAGGGATTCGAGGACGAGGATCGCCGCGCCTTCGCCCAGCACCATGCCCTTGCGCTCGCGCGAGAACGGCCGGCAGGTGTCGGGCGCGAGGATGCGCATGGCTTCCCACGCCTTCACCGTGCCGTGCGTGAGCTGCGCCTCGGCGCCGCCGGTGACCGCGCAGGTGACCGCGCCCGCGCGCACCAGATGGAATGCCTGGCCGATCGAATGGGTGGCCGACGCGCAGGCGGTCGAGACCGCGTAGGTCGGTCCTTTGATGCCGAAGAACATGGAAATCTGGCTCGCCGGCGCATTCGGCATGGTGCGCGGAATGATCAACGGATGCACGCGGGCGGCGTTCTCGCCATAGATGCGCTTGAAGGCATCGTCCTGGGTGGTCTGTCCGCCGATACCCGATCCGACGATGGCGGCGGTGCGCTCACCGAGCCCCTCGCGGAATGAAAGCCCGGCTTGTCCGATCGCCTCGCGCGCGGCGACCACGGCGAACTGAGAGACCCGGTCAACGAGTCCGATCTGTCGCGAATCGAAATGCTGTTCGGGAACAAAGCCTTTCACTTCCGCCACGACTTTGGTGTTGAGGCGTTCCGCGGCGAAAATCGTCGGTGGGCCGAAACCCGATTGCCCCGCTGTGAGCGCCGCCCAATAGGACTTGGCTGTTTGGCCGATCGGCGAAACCGCGCCCAGTCCGGTAATGACGACGCGGTTCACGCCGATGCCGTCTTCTTGGCGACGAGCCCCTCGACGGCGTGTACCAGTTCGCCAACCGTTTTGAAATCGAACTCGGTGTTGGCGTTGAAGGGAATCTCGATGTTGAATTTTTCTTCGATCGCGAACGTCAATTCAAGCACGTCGAGTGACTCGAGGCCGAGGCTTTCCAGCGCGTCGGACATCTGCAGCGGTCCCTGCTTGTTGCGAACCTTGCTGCCAACGAGTTCGATCACGCCGTTTGCCACATCGACCATCGCAACGCCTTCCCAAGGATTTCCGGCTGGTTCGAGCTCAGCCTTGTTTGGTTTGCTCGAGCGCGGCGATCCGCTTTCTCAGCTCGCCGAATTCCGAAAACAGCACACGCGCCCGGGCGAGGTATTTGATCTGCTCGAACGCACGTTTGCGCGGCACCGCCGGATAGCCGTACATTTCACCCTTCGCCGGCACGTCGCTCAAGACCCTGGAACCGGCCGCAAGCATCGCGTCGGAGCCGATCGTCACGTGGTCGGCGACGCCGACCGCGCCGGCTAGGATGACGCGGTCCCCGATGTGCACGCTGCCCGATATACCGACCATGCCGCAGATGAGGCAATTCTCGCCGATCTCGACGTTGTGTCCGATCTGCACGAGGTTGTCGATTTTGGTGTTGCGGCCGATGCGGGTCGCGGCGAGGGTCGCCCGATCGATCGCCGAATTGGCGCCGACTTCCACGTCGTCGCCAAGGATGACTGTGCCGAGCGAGTTGATGCGCGCTAGGTCGCCCGTGCCTTGGTCGGTCGTATGCTGTCCCGGCGCGGGCCCCGCGTAGCTGAAGCCGTCGGAACCCAGGCTGACGTTGTGCTGAAGGATCACCCGGTCGCCGATCACGACGCGATCGCCGACGCGCGCGCCGGGATGAAATAGGCAATCGCGCCCGATCACCACGTCGGCGCCGATGGTCACGTGGGCGAGGATCGCCGTGCCGGCACCAACGCGCGCGCGTGGGCCGATGACGCTCAAGGGGCCGACGCTCGCGCCGTCGTCGACCTGCGCGTCCGGTGCAATGACGGCGCTCGGGTGAATACCGGAGCCGCGATGGACCGGCCGCTCGAACAAGCGCGTGAGCACCGCGAGCGCTTGGCGCGGGTGCTCGACTTTGATTACCGCGTCGAAACGATCGACGGCCGCCGCGACCTTGAGCGCGACGATCACGGCGCGCGCCTTGGTATCCGTGAGGGCGGGGACGCTTTCACGCGTCATCGCCAGCGCGAGGTCAGAGTTCGACGCATAGGCCGGATCCGCAATATCTGCGATCTCGATGCTGCCATCGCCCTCGAACGGGGCGGAAAGCGCGGCGGCAATGTCCCGCAGGATCATCGGCATCCCCCTTTGCTGCGCGCCGCGGACGACCGCGTTCATGAACCTGTCCGATCCGGTGGAAGGGCGGATGTGTATCAGGTTGACCCCCTCCGGGCAAAGCGCCGCCACCCGTTTGCGGCACAGGGTTGGAGCAAGCTCGGCCGCGTTTGACAATTGTCTCCCCGGGCCGCAAAGCCATGAGACCACGGAGCCTTCAGGCTGCATGTTCAAGCGCATCCTCATCGCCAATCGGGGCGAGATCGCCTGCCGCGTCATCAAGACCGCGCGCCGGATGGGGATCGAGACGGTCGCGGTCTACTCCGAGGCCGATAAGGACGCGTTGCACGTCGAGATGGCGGACACCGCGGTGCCGATCGGGCCGCCGGCTGCCGCGGAAAGCTACCTCGTCATCGAAAAGATCATCGACGCCTGCCGCGCGAGCGGGGCGGAGGCGGTGCATCCCGGCTATGGGTTTCTCTCCGAGCGCGAGGCGTTCGCGCAGGCGCTGGCCAAAGCCGGCATCGTCTTCATCGGGCCGAACTCCAAGGCGATCGCCGCCACGGGCGACAAGATCGAGTCGAAGAAGGCGGCGGCGCGCGCGAACGTCTCGACCGTGCCGGGATATCTCGGCGTGATCGAGGACGAGAAGCACGCGGTGCGGATCGCCGAAGAGATCGGCTATCCGGTGATGATCAAGGCGTCGGCCGGCGGCGGCGGCAAGGGCATGCGCATCGCCCACGCCAGGGCGCAGGTCGCCGAGGGTTTTGCCCGCGCGCGCTCGGAGGCGAAATCCTCTTTCGGCGACGATCGCGTGTTCATCGAGAAATTCATCGTCGATCCGCGCCACGTCGAGATTCAGGTGCTCGGCGACAAGCACGGCCACGTGATTCACCTCGGCGAGCGCGAATGCTCGATTCAGCGGCGCAATCAAAAAGTCGTCGAAGAGGCGCCGAGCCCATTGCTCGACGCCGAGACGCGCCGGCAAATGGGCAAGGAGGCGGTGCAGCTTGCCAAGGCGGTCGGCTACGATTCCGCCGGCACCGTCGAGTTCGTCGCCGGCCAGGACAAGAGTTTCTATTTCCTCGAGATGAACACGCGGCTCCAGGTCGAGCATCCGGTGACCGAACTCGTCACCGGCATCGATCTCGTCGAGCAGATGATCCGCATCGCCGCCGGCGAGAAGCTCTCCATCCGTCAGCAGGACGTGAAACTCGACGGCTGGGCCATCGAGACCCGCATCTACGCCGAGGATCCGTTCCGCAATTTCCTCCCTTCCACCGGGCGGCTCGTGACCTATCGGCCGCCGGCCGAGCGCAGCGAAGCCGGTGTGACCGTGCGCAACGACACCGGGGTTTACGAGGGCGGCGAGATTTCGCTCTGGTACGACCCGCTGATCGCCAAGCTGATCACCCACGCGCCCACGCGCGAGGCCGCAATCGACGCGCAGGGGCAAGCACTCGATGCGTTCGCAATCGACGGCATCCGGCACAACATCCCGTTCCTCGCCGCGCTGATGCAGCACCCGCGCTTCCGTGCGGGGCGGCTCTCGACCGGCTTCATCGCCGAGGAATATCCGGTCGGTTTCGCCCCGCATCCGGCCGAGGGTGAGGCCGCGCAGGCGCTCGCCGCGGTCGCCGCCGCCATCGATCACGTGCTGGGCGAGCGCAAGCGGCGCATCGCCGGGCAGATGATGGGGCGCGAAGTCACGCGCGAGCGCCGCCGCGCGGTCTGGCTCGACGCTCACGAGCATCCACTCGAAGTGGCGCGCGTCAACGGCCGGATCGAAGTCATCCTGCTCGACCAGAAGGGCAGGCCCACGCGCTCGCTTGCGCTCGCGTCGGACTGGAAGCCGGGGGAGCCGGTGTGGCACGGCACTGTCGCCGGAACCGCGACTGCCGTGCAGGTGCGGCCCATCGCGAATGGCTTCGATCTCGCGTATCGCGGCATCAGGACCCGCGCGTTCGTTTACACCGAGCGGGAGGCCGCGGCCGCGCGCCTGATGCCCGTCAAGGCCACGTCGGACAGCGGCAAGACCGTGCGCTGCCCCATGCCCGGCCTCGTGGTGTCGATCGCGGTAGGCGAGGGGCAGGAGGTCAAGGCAGGCGAGACGCTCGCCGTCGTCGAGGCGATGAAAATGGAAAACGTGCTGCGCGCCGAGCGCGACGGCGCGGTGAAGAAAATTCATGCCAAGCCAGGCGACAGCCTCGCGGTCGACGCCGTGATCCTGGAATTTGCTTGAGGCGAATGCCGGGCGGTTTTCTTCATGACCCTGCACTTTGCCTTTGGTTCAAACATGAGCAGGACGCTCATGTGCCGGCGCTGTCCGGGCGCGCGGGGGCTCGGGTCGGCACGCCTCGACGGCTGGCGCTTCATTATCACCCGCGATGGCTATGCCTCGTTGGTGCGCGATCCGGGCGCACGGGTGCATGGCGTCCTCTGGCGGCTGACGCCACGCGACCTCGCAGCGCTCCACGCCTATGAGCAGCACGCTTACCTGCGCCGTATCGTGCCGGTGCGTCATGGCGCGCGGCGCCGGCCCGCACTCATCTACCTTGCACCCGAGCGTGGCGGCGGCGCGGCGCGACCGGGCTATCAGGAACTGGTCGTCGCCGCGGCTCGCGATTGGAAACTGCCGGCCGCCTATGTCGCGGGACTCGCGCGGTGGATTCCCGGGTTCCACGGCAAGCTTGGCGTCGCTACCGGAGAAATGGGATGAGCGGCGTCATTCGTCACGTGCGCGTGCGGGGCCGGGTGCAGGGCGTTGGTTTTCGGATGTTCATCGAGGACGCGGCGGCGATGCACGGGATCGACGGCTGGGTGCGCAACCGCCGCGACGGTTCGGTCGAGGCGGTGTTCGCGGGCGCCGCGGACGCGGTCCGCGCGGTTATCGAGGCGTGCCGGCGCGGCCCGCGTGGCGGCTGGGTCGAAGCCCTCGATGAAAGCGAGGGCAGCGACAAATTGCTGGCCCAGCGTCATCCGGGCGAGCGGTTCTCGGTGCTGCGCACGGAGAACTGACGTCGGGAGGACATAGGACAGACAGAAACTGTGTCCTCCTTATCCGTCCTCCGTCGTCCGTCCTCCGTCCTCCGTCTTCCCGAACACTGCTTCGAACTCCGCGCGCAATGCCATATCGACTTCCGGCATGCTCACCGGAACGCCGAGGTCGACCAGACTCGTGACGCCGTAGCGCGGTTCGCTCACGCCGCACGGCACGATGCCGGCGAAATGGCTGAGCTCCGGGTCGACATTGAGGCTGATGCCGTGCAGCGTCACGAATCGGCGCACCCGCACGCCGATCGCGGCGATCTTGTCTTCGCGTCCGGCGCCGCGTTCCGGCCGGCGCACCCACACGCCGATCCGGTCCTCGCGCCGTTCGCCGCGCACCTGAAAGCGGCCCAGGGTGCGGATCAACCATTCCTCGAGGCTTGCGACGTAGCAGCGGATATCGGGCTTGCGCCACTTGAGGTCGAGCATCACGTAGACGACCCGCTGCCCGGGCCCATGGTAGGTAAATTGCCCGCCGCGTCCGCTGCGGTGCACCGGGAATCGCGCCTCGATCAGGTCCCGCGGTTTGGCGCTGGTGCCGGCGGTATAGAGCGGCGGGTGCTCGATGAGCCAAGCGAGTTCGCCCGCCGAGCCGCGCGAAATGGCTTCTGCACGCGCATCCATTTCCGATACCGCGCGGTCGTAGGCGACGATCGCGTCGCTCACCCGCCACTCGACCGGCGGGGCGCCGGGCGCGGCCAGGAGACCGAACGTCAATTGGTCGCGGACGTTAACCACCTCGTAACCATCCCATGGTGACCTCCACCCGTTACAGCTGCCGCGGAGGCCGATCCCGTGTCGACATTGGACAAAATCTCCCTCGACGTCGCCGTGGTGCTCGGCAGCACGACCATGCCGATCCATCAGGCGCTGCGCCTCGGCCGGGGCGCAATCATCGAGCTTGATGCGTCCGAGGACGACGAGGTCGCGATCCTCGCCGGCAACCTGCCCATTGCCAAAGGCAACGTGGTCGTCAACGGCAACCGCATCGCCGTCGAAGTCACGGAAATGCTGCCGCGGGCGCTGGACAAGCGCTGAGCAAGCTACCGCTGACGCCTGGGTGCCGTAGGCTGGCGCCCTTGTCCCGGTACGGTCGATTTGTTACATCGAGCGCCGTTTCGCGCCGTGCCGCCGGCCGGCGCATCAAGTCCCCATGCGGTCGTGGCGGAATTGGTAGACGCACTAGCTTGAGGTGCTAGCGGGGCAACCCGTGGAGGTTCGAGTCCTCTCGACCGCACCAAGACTTTC
>JAFAUQ010000070.1 GCA_019243195.1 Hyphomicrobiales bacterium | reverse complement strand
CTCGCGCGCTATCTCGAACGGCCGCCGGCGCGCCGTGCCCCGGCCGTCTCCGGCCCGAGCCTTGCGACGTATTTGCAAGCCAGCGCGCGGCGTACCATCAACGAGTTCGATGCCAAGAAATTGCTCGCCGGGCATGGCATCGCGGTGACGAAAGAGACGCTCGTCGCCTCGTCGGGCGAGGCGGCCGAGGCCGCGCGGGCGATCGGCTTCCCCATGGTGCTCAAGGCGGTGTCCGACGACATTCCGCACAAGACGGAATACGGGCTTGTGCTCATCGATCTGCGCGACGAGGCCGCGGTGACGGCGGCCTGGGGTACGCTGCACGAGCGCCTGGCGAAAATTCCGGGCGCGCCGAAGCTCGCCGGCGTCCTGGTGCAGCAGATGATCGCCGCAGGCATCGAAGTCTTTGCCGGCGTGAGCCGCGACCCCGATTTCGGCCACACGCTCGCGTTCGGGATCGGCGGCGTGGCGATCGAGATCATGCGCGACTTCGCCTTGCGCCTGTTGCCGCTGCGCGCCGGCGATGCCGAGGCGATGATCGCGGAGACCCATGCGGCAAAGCTGTTGCGCGGCATTCGCGGCGGACTGCCGGCCGATATCGAGAGCCTCGCGCGCTGTCTCTACGCGCTCGCCGATCTGGCGTACGCCGATCGCGCACTCATCGCCGAGATCGACCTCAATCCAATCAAGGTCCTGCCGCAAGGCCAAGGATGCGTCGTCGTCGACGCGCTGATTGCCCCTCTCACCCGTGACAAGGAATGACGCCATGGAGACGATCATCACCTACGAGACCGACGAGAAGGTCAGCATCGTCACCCTCAATCGTCCGGCGAAGCTCAACGCCATCAGCAAAGATATGCGCACCCAGCTGTCGCAAACCCTGCGCCGGGCCGACGAGGATGCCGCCACCTGCGTCGTCGTGTTGCGCGCGGAGGGGCGCAGCTTCTGCGTCGGCTACGACATCTCCGGCGGCGATCCGGCCAAGGAAGCGTGGCGGCACGACGCGCTCAAATGGCACGAAAGCCTGAGCGAGGACGTGGCCATGGAGACACTGCCCTGGGACATGAAGAAGCCGGTGATCGCGTCGGTGCAGGGGCACGCGCTCGGCGGCGGCTGCGAACTCGCCATGCTGTGCGACATCACCATCGCGGCCGCGGACGCCACCTTCGGCGAGCCCGAGGTGCGCTTCTCCAATGTCGGTCCGGCAATGATCATGCCGTGGCTCGTCGGGCTGAAGAAGGCGCGCGAGCTCATCTACATGGGCGACAGCATCAATGCCGAGGAAGCGCTGCGGCTCGGCATGATCAACAAGATCGTCCCGGTCGAGGAACTGCGTGCCGCGACGCTCAAATTCGCCAAGCGCATGACCTTGATCTCGCCCGAGGCGCTCTATCACGCCAAGCTGGCGATCAATCGCGGCGCGGAAGCGGGCGGCTTGCGCAATGCGATCAACGTCGGCCTCGACGTCCTCGCCCCGCTCTACGCCGCCAAAACCGAATTCGGCATGAAGTTCGCCGAGATCAGAAAGAAGGACGGGCTCGGCGCCGCCCTCAAGTGGCGGGCCGCGCAATTCAGGGAATAGGCAGGGGTCGCAAGCTCGCCGCCGGGGCATTCGTGCGATATTGTCGCCAACCGTTCGGTCATGATCGGAAGAACCCATGAGCCTCAGCATCGATCGCATCGACCACGTCGTCCTCAATTGCCGCGATGTCGAGACGGCGGCCGCCTGGTACGAGCGGGCGCTGGGAATGCGGCGTGAGCCTTTCGGCGCGGACGGACGCCTTGCGCTCAAATTCGGTCATCAGAAGATCAATCTGCGGCCGACCGGCGCGCCGAATTGGCCGACCGGCGACGTCGACGCGCCGGGCTCGCTCGACCTGTGCTTCATCACGAGCCAGTCGCCCGACGAAGTCCTCGATCATTTGCGCGGCTGCGGGATCAACGTCGTTGCCGGGCCGGCGCAACGGACCGGCGCGCGCGGGTCCATGACCTCGATCTATTGTCGCGACCCCGACGGCAACCTGATCGAAATCGCCAATTATCCGTCCGGCTGAGCGGGCCGCCCGTCCGCTCCATTACCAAATGTCACAAGTGAGAAACCTGCAACCGCAAGCCCTTTCAGACGACCTCAAACCGAGCATTCGTGCGCTGAATAATCCTCGGGCGGCGGAATTACCGTGGCTGAACACGTCCGGGCTGATCACGATCGCCAATGTCCCGCTTTGTGCCGTCACTGCCTGGCTGCTGTGGCGATCGCTTTCCTGGCCGCTGACGGGTGACGCCGCGATTTTTCATTTCATGGCCAATCAGTTTCTGATGGGTCTCGTTCCTTATCGCGATCTCGCCGACATCAACATGCCGCTGGTCTACGCCATTCACGCTGCGGTCGTGGCGATCGGCGGCATGAGCGATCTGGCATTGCGGACGTTCGATTTGCTGGCCGCCGCCGGGATGTCCGCCCTGATTATGCTGCTGGTGCGCCCGGCCGGCTGGGCGGCGGCGCTCCTGGCGCTGCTCGCCATGCTCGCCACTCACCTTCTGCTTGGCCCCTATGCGGCCGGGCAGCGCGATTATCTGATCGCGATCCTGGCGCTCGCGGTCGCCTGGTTCTCCGTCGCCGCGGGCGAAACTTCGCAGCGCCGCGGTATTTATCTGATGACGGCCGGTGCAACCGCGATGATCGCCGCCTCGCTCAAGCCGAGCGCCTTGCTGCTCGGCCTGCTTCCGGCGCTGACGATCGGCCCGCCGCGCATCCGCGACGCCGCGGCGATGACGGCAGGCGCCCTCGGCGCGGGCTTTGCCGTGTTTGGAACGCTCGCGGCGCTGGGAGGACTTGGGCATTCATCACCATGCTGCACACGCTTTTGCCCCGCCTACGCCTCGCTCGATCATCCGACCTTCTGGCAAATGCTTTTCGCGTGCGCGGGTCTGGCGCCGCTCGGCGGACTGGCCGTCGCTTCCGCGCTCGCCATGGTGACCGCCAACCCGGCGCGCACGCGCGCCATGATGGGGGTCGCGGCATTCGGCGTCATCCATCTGCTGGTGCAGCGCAAGGGCTTTTTCTATCACGTCTATCCGCTCGGCGTCGGGTTGGCCTGCTGGGGCGCCGTCAGCCTGGCGGCGCTGCCGCGATGGCGCGCGCTCGCATGCCTCGCGCTCGTGGTCGCGACGGTTACCTGGCAGGCGGTCGAGGCGTCGCGGCGCATCGAGCCTTTTCCCGAGGTTCGGGCGGCGGGCGCCATGCAGGCGGCACTCGAAAGCCAATTGCCGCGCGGCGCGCGCGTGCAGGCGATCGACTCGGACCGCGGCGGCCTTCTTGCCATGGCGCGCGCCGGCATGCGCCAGGCCACACGCCACATGCAATCGTTCTCGCTGATCCTCACCGACGATGCGGAGCGGACGGCATTCCTGGCGGCGCTCGCGGCCGACCCCCCGGCCGCCATCCTGCTGACCAACGACGTCTGGCCGCAACGTCCGGGATTCCACGTGATGGAAGACTGGCCGGAGTTCAGGGCATTTCTGACGTCACACTATGAGCCGCGGTTCACCGGGCACGAGGACTACATCGATTGGCGGCTCTATCTGCCGCGCTCGTCACAGGCCGCGGGCTAGCACATCCGCTCACGGGGAATTTGATCCCTATCAACGACCGCCCCGGCGGTCCCGATAGTACGGACGCGAACACGAGCTCGTTCCGGGTGGGCGCTCGCGCTGCGCCGCTTCAGCCTGTCCAGCAGCCTGGGAGAGTTACGGGAAGGCTTTGGCGGCGAGCAAAAGCGCACCGTAGACGAAGGCAACCGTGAACGTCCCGGCTACAAAAAGCCGGTCGGGCATTTTGAGCACCTTGCCGACCGGCTGCCGCAACTCGGCGAGCACCAGAACAGTCATCAGCAGACCGAGTGCAACGCTACCCGTTGCCCAAATCATCGCCATCCCTGTTTACTCTCTTCTATCTTATCGCGTCGCCGTGGACCCACATGCACCGCTGAACACCGGGATAGACGACGCAGCGGTAATCTCCGTCATCGCCGACGACCGTGACACGCTGCCCGGAGCTGAGCCGGTCGCACCGCCCGTGCGAGGAAGCCGCTATCGCGTCGAAGGGAATGTGGCACGCGAGCTTCGATCGCGTGACCACGGCTTCGCGCATGGTGCCGCCGAGCGCGGGCGCCGGGGCGAGCGCGACCAGGACGAGCGCCGCGCGTAGTTTTATTAGAGCGTGATGACTTTTCTCCGAATCGTCATCCCGCCCCAATTCTTCTTGGAGAATGGCCTTTTCCGACCTGCCTTCGCCCGCCGAAGCGTCGATCAGCATGAGGCGTCGTGCAACGGGCTTCGCGCAGGCGGAAAACCGGTTCCCACCCCGGGTCGCGCGCGGGCAAGCTTCTCGGGACCATGCTGTCCTCCGGTACGGCCGCTTCGGTCTGCGCTTCGAGCTCCCCTTCCCTGGTAGCGGCGGGCGCCAATGCAGTCGCGGGCCGGCGCGGCGGCAGCGGCAGGCCGTTGCCTTCCACCAGCCTGGCACAGCCGTGGAATATGTCGAGATCGCGTTGATACTTGCGCGCCACCTCCTCACATTCGTCGCGCACGCTGATGACGTAGTCGTCACCCCAGCGGGACCATTGCTCTTTGACGCTCATCGCTTCCTCGACCCGCGCCTTGCAGTCGGCCACGATCTCCTTGCAGCGCTCGTCCATGACGGCCTTCATCTGATCGCGCAGCATCTCCGCCCGGGCAATGGCCGTTTCGCAAACGAGCTTGCGCGCGGCTTCGCTCAACGGCGACGGCGGCGAGTTCGGCATCGCCTCGATGGCGTCGGCGAGTTGCGCGAGCCTCGGATCATCGGTGAGCGGCGCACGACGCGGCGCGAAACTCACCGGCGCGGTATACTCAGGGTCGCGATGTACCAGGTGCGCGGGGACTCGCGGTTCCACTCTTTCCGCACGTCGGATAATGGACATTTTCTTCCTCTCCTGTTGGTTGACCTTCCGCCTCGTGCTCGCCAACAGCCGGCGTCATCGCAACAGTGCCGGCGGATCGCCAATGTCGGGCCGCCTTCCCTCCAGCTTGGCGGCTCGTTCCAGATAGTCCGTCGCCAACCGCCACAGCACTTGAGCGACGTCCTTGCTGGTCGCCAGACGCGATTGCGCGGCGCAGGTCCGCGCGAGATCGACAAGTCGCCAGGGCCGCAACTCGGCGGCCGCCGGATTGCAGTGGACTTCCATGATCGCAGGGCCTCCCTGGGGCTCCCGGTGCGGGCCCCAAGTCCCGACCCCAACGCCGGACAAGTGTACGCAAGCGCGGGGTCGGGACAGGTCCACGGGGCGTGGACGTCCGAACGATGCCGCCGGCGCTACCGTGCGTCTGGCCGGCACCCGACTCGGCAGCACGGGTCTTTTGAGGTAGCTCGCTATTTTCGGGAACCTTCTTAGCTGTCTTGAAAAGAACAAAAACTTAAAATCAGACGACTCTGGAGCGTGATTATTTCTTTATAGGAACAAGCTTTTCGACGCATCCGCTCTAATGTCGGCGCCCGTTTGCTGTGCTTGTGACGGCACTATCGGCAACAACAACGGGCTCGACCGCCTCGTCGAGACTGCAGTCGTCCTTGCCCGGGCCGCCTTGATCGCTGACCTCCGGCATCGGTCTCGTATTAGAAAGCACAGCGAGCCCCGGGCTCACACCGCCTATATTGTTGTTCATGGCCCATATTGCCGCTTGGGTGCGGTTCTGCGCGCGTATTTTGCGGAGGATGGTTTTGACGTGAACCTTCACGGTGGATTCGGCAATGCCGATCCTGCGCGCGATGACTTTGTTGGATTCGCCCTCGACCAGGCAAAGTAGAATGCTTCGTTCGCGTGCGGATAACGGTGGCGTGACGTCCATCTCGCTTTGCCGCAGATCCTCGTCGAGATATTCGATTTGGCCGGATGTTTCCGCGGGTTGCGTATTGCCGGAACGCAGATACGGAAGCAACTCCGGCGGCAGGAGCGTTTCGCCCAAAACGACCAGCTCGAGCGCCCGCAGGAAGATTTCTCTGCTGATGGACTTCGCCAGGAGCACGTTGGTTCCCGCTTCGAACAGTGAAATCAGGTTTTCGCCGCCGTAATCCGCCGCCAATACCGCGACCCGGCCGCGCGGGTGATGGAGCTTGAACCGCTCGATTTCACTCACGCTGGAATCGATCCGCTCTCCGCATTCGATTACCAGCAGGGGCGCTTCATGCCGACTCAGCAATTCCGTTCGCAACTCTTCGACCGTGGCAACCGATTGATCTATTCGCAGATCGGTGCCCTCAAGAATACGGGCGATTCCTTCGCGCAAAAGCACACTCGAGCCCACGAGCACAGTCGGAATCCGGCGCCGCCCCATGGCCGAGCTCCTTGATTTGAAAGTGAACGTCCCCGAATTCCGGGAGCTGCCTAGCTCTTGATCCACAGTCCTCAGCTTCCGGAACCGTGCAAGTCTACGCACGCTATTTTTATTCACAATATCCCGATGGATATACGACAGTGTCGGCGATGCGACTCAAAAAACAAATCGGGATAGCACTTGGAACAAGATTGTAGTAAATAGTTAAGAAGCGCTGGGGCGCGTGTCAGCTGTCGAGTACAAAATGCAGTCGCGTCACGCCACTGTCGTAATTGGGGACCCGAGCGCGGTTTTTCTTCGCGGGCTGGCGAGCGTTTTAAAACCGGCCCAAGGGTTCAAAGTGTTGGCGCAGTGTACCGAGGAGCAGGCCTGCCTGCGGGCCATTCGCGCGCTGTGTCCCGATTTTGCCTTGCTGGACACCTCGTTGGTAAGCCTTTCGCGCTTCGGCCTGTTGCGTGAGCTGAGCGAAGCGCGAGCGCACACGCGGCTTATCGTATTCGCTCCCTGTGTCGGGAAGGTCCAAGCCCTTGCCGCATCCCTGCCGGGGTCGTATCGCGTGCTGCCGAAGGAAATCACGGTGCAAAACCTGCTCCGTTGCATGCGTCTGCGGGTGACCGGGAGGGAGTTTCCGCCGGCCGCGCCCATTGAGCAGGCAGGTATCCCCGGGGGTGACGTCAGGCACGATCGCCTGCCTGCACCCGTCACCGCACGCGAGCAACAGATCATCGGGCTCGTTTCACAAGGACTTTCCAACAAGGAAATCGGACGCGAACTCGACCTCGCGGCGGGCACCGTGAAAATCCATCTGCATCGGATCTACCAGAAGCTCGCCATTCACAACCGCACCACACTCGCGGTGCATCGGACCCACGTGGAAGCAAGCCATGGCACATCGATGGCCGCGGAGGAGCCGGCGCGATTTCGTTCCTACCGCCCGCCCTGTTAGAGCCCGATCCCGCAAAAGCCTGTCCCACACTTGATGCGGGGGTGCCGGCTTGCGGATCATTGCCCTGACCCATCGGAGGTAGCCCGAAAGGATCGCCTGCCCCGAAAAATTTTCTCTTTCGGCGCTACATCGACTTGCCACGATCGCGCCATCGCGTAAACCAAATCTGAGCTTTCCTGAAAGGCATCGGGTGGCGGACACCAGGTCACGGTGGCAGGACGGCATTTGCCGGGGGGCGACGTGAAACACGCGGACGTAGCCGATTGCCTGCGGCTGATCATGATCCGGTTAGCGGCCATTGCCGAAAGGTGCGAGGACGAGCGTATCCGCTACGAACTGCGCGAGTCGATCGAGCAGTTGGTGCAGGTCATCGCCCGGCTGAGCGGCCAAGCCGAGCCGTCCTCGTCGTAGCGACGATGCGTCCCCTCTCCAGCAGTCGCGGCTATACGGGGGGCGGACCAACCAGAGACCAGCCTCACCCCTCGCGGCGGCGCGAGGCCTCGAACAGGAACCAGGTGCGCCGCTCCGCTTGATCGATCCAGACCTCGATCATGCTCGTGGTCGCGACGTCCCCATGCTCGCCGCACAGGTCGTGGGTCTCGCGCATGCGCGCGGTCAGCTCCTTGTTGTCCTCGCGCAGCTCGGCCAGCATGTCGAGCGGCGTGACATACTCGGCGTCGTTGTCGAGCACGCGTTGCAGGCGGGCGACGTGGCCGATCGAGCGCAGCGTGGTGCCGCCGATCTTGCGCACGCGCTCGGCGATGTCGTCGGTGGTGGCGAAAATCTGCTCGGCCTGCTCGTCGAGCAGGAGATGATAATCGCGGAAATGCGGCCCCGACACATGCCAGTGGAAGTTCTTGGTCTTGAGATAAAGCGCGAACATGTCGGCGAGCATGATATTGAGCGCGCCGGCTATGTCCTTGACTGCATTGGGCTTGAGGTCAGTCGGGGTATCGAGCGGGGCGGTTCGCGCGGACTTCGATGCACCGGTCGTCATGGCTCGTCTCCCTGAGGGTTGCGGTGGGCGGCGCCCAAAGGTAGGCATCGTTTCGCATGCCGTCCACACCGACCCCCTCGATCGTTGATACACGCCGCGATCAGATGTATCCGACGCTCGCGCCGGCGGAGATCGAGCGCGTGCGGCGGTTCGGCGAGCTGCGCGCGTTTGCGCCGGGCGAGGCGCTCGCCAAGGTCGGCGTGGGCGGCGTCGGGCTTGCCGTCATTCTGTCGGGCACGGTCGACGTCAGCCACCGCGATTCCCAAGGCGAGCGCATCCCGCTCGTTGCGCACGAGTCCGGCGCGTTCCTCGGCGAACTGGCGCAAATCGCCGGCCGGCCGGCGCTCGTGGACGCCGTGGCGCGGGGGGCGGTCGAGGCGCTGCTCATCCCGCCGGACCAGCTTCGCGCGCTGCTGATCGCCGAGGCGGAGCTGGGCGAACACATCATGCGCGCGCTTATTCTGCGCCGCGTGCGCCTGTTGGAGACCGGCACGGGGGGTCCTGTGATCGTCGGCCGGGCCGACAACGGCGACGTGCTGCGGCTGCAGGGATTTCTTGGCCGCAACGGCCATCCGCACATTCAGCTCGATCCCGAACGCGATGCAGATGCCAAGACGCTGATCGAGCGTTTTCACGTCGATCCCGGGCAACTGCCGATCGTGCTGTGCCCGGGCGGCCAGCTGCTGCACAATCCGGGGGAGACACAACTGGCCCGCTGCATCGGGCTGCTGCGCCCGATCGATCCCGACCTCATCTATGATGTGGCCATCATCGGCGCCGGCCCGGCCGGGCTCGCGGCCGCGGTCTACGCCGGATCGGAAGGATTGCGCGCACTGGTGCTCGACTGCCGCGCGTTCGGCGGACAGGCCGGCGCCTCGGCGAGAATCGAAAATTATCTCGGCTTTCCGACCGGCATCAGCGGCATGGCGCTGATGGCGCGCGCCTATAATCAGGCGCAGAAGTTCGGGGTCGATATGGCGATCCCGGTTGAGACGATCGGGCTCGATGCCGCGGGATTTCGCCGTGACCGCCGCTTTGCGCTCAACCTCGCCAACGGCGAACGCGCGAACGCGCGCGCCGTGGTGATCGCAAGCGGCGTGCGCTACCGGCGGCCGGCCGCCGCCAACCTCGCCGCCTTCGAAGGCACGAGCGTGCATTATTGGGCATCGCCGCTCGAAGCGAAGCTGTGCGCCGGCCAGGAAGTGGCGCTCGTGGGCGCCGGCAATTCGGCCGGGCAGGCCGTGGTTTACCTGGCGAGCCAGGTGAGAAAGGTCTGGCTGCTCGTGCGCGGACCGAGCTTGGCCGCGAAAATGTCGCGCTATCTCGTCGACCGCATCGCCGGGCTTTCCAATGTCGAGGTCCTCACGCGAACAAATATCACGGGTCTCGAGGGTACCGGCGGCATGCTCGAGGCGGTGCGCTGGCGCGGTCCCTCGGGCGGAGAAACGCGGCATCTAATGCGGCACGTGTTCCTGTTCATCGGCGCCGATCCCAACACCGATTGGCTCAACGGCTCGGGCGTCGCGCTCGATGCGAAGGGCTTCATCCTGACCGGCAGCGAAGCGAGCCGGCCGTTGCAGACGAGCGTGCACGGCGTGTTCGCTATCGGCGACGTCCGCTCGGGTTCGACCAAGCGCGTCGCCGCCGCGGTCGGCGAAGGCGCGCAGGTGGTGGCTGCGCTGCACGCATTCCTGGCCGATGAACCAAGTGAGCCCGCGAAAATTATCATCGCAGGGAGCGTATGATGCCCACATGTTTTCACGCCGACGAGGTTCGCGAGGTGACGCCCTCCGCGCGCGGCTGCGAAGAATGCCTGAAGATGGGATCGCGGTGGGTGCATCTGCGGCTGTGCCGCACCTGCGGGCATGTCGGCTGCTGCGACGATTCCCCCAACCGCCACGCCGCCAAACATTTCCACGGCACCGGCCACGCGGTCATCGAAGGGTATGACCCGGCCGAAGGCTGGGGCTGGTGTTACGTCCACGAGATTTTTCTTGATCTCTCCGACCGCATGACGCCGCAGCTCGGCCCGATCCCACGGTATGTTTGAGCAATTGCGGGTCATTGCCTGACACTCGACGCCTCCGCAATCGGACAGTTTTGTGACAAATTCACAAGCACAGCTCGCGAATAGGAATTGACGCAACTTATTGATTCTACAAAGATATTCAGGGCTGGCGGCTGGTGACCATGTCCCCTGTTCCGCATACCGCGCAGCACCGCCATGCACAGATCGCATCACATGAATTATGGGGTGATGATCTTTTTGTTGGAATGTTCCATTTCGGAACATAAACAAATTTTCGTGCGGCAGAAAATATGTCGGAATTCAGACAGTTATATGCCATAGTTTAAACAAATCCTAAAGTCCTATAATGACCCGCCGGGGGACCTCGCGACAGTCCGGTTTACCGATCGCGATGCGGCCGAAACTTCGCAGGAAACTCCGGCGTGTGAGGTGTGCAACTAGTTTTCGTTGGAGGATGATGTTTTCCGAAAACCGGTACCCACCCCGCCTCAAATGCGAGGCAAGCTTTTTCGGCATCATGCTCTAGTACCAGCGTAGGAGGATCCATGTCTCCAAAACATCCGCCGACCATCGACCTTGATGCGTTGCAGGGCAGGCTTGACGATCTCGGGCATCAGCCGCTCGCGGACGCGCGGCCGCCACAAGACAACAGTCATGCCGTCGAACTCGCGCTCGAAACCGCAGCAAACGCCAACGGACACGCCGCGTCGGGCAACGGACATGCCGGGCCGGATGGTGAGCACGCGGAGGCAAAGCTTTCGCCCGAAGCGCCGGCCACCCTCCCGGTGCCCCGCCTCGGTGCCGAGGCGGCAGCCAACATGACGAAGCTCGCGTCGGCGGCAGCGCAGGATATTCGCCAACTCGGCCAGTTCGCGTTCGATGCGGGCAAGCGGGTGCAGGAGGAATGCGAGCAGATGGCGCTCGATGTCGAGGCGAACGGCGGCACCGTCGCGCTGCACCTGACCGGACTTTCGCAACTCCTTGCCGACGTCGGCATGAGCAATCGCGAGACGCTGCACCGCCTGTTGGGCGGAGCGCCCCCATCCATCGTGCCAGCCGCCGGCAACGGTCACGCGCCCGAGCCGCCCGCCGGCACGATTAAAACAATGCGCGCCGCGCCACCCACTAAATTCGTCCGCCGGCCCGACGATGCGGCGCGATGAGATGAAGGATCAGATTGACGCCGTTCTCTCCACCTCGCCCAGCACGAGGGATGGCCGTGCGCGGAGGGCGTCCTCTCCCCTCCCCGACCGGCAATCCGCCAAATCCGCACCCGCCGGCGTCGTTGATCCGCTGACCCAATTGGCGCGGCTGATCGCGCAGGACGAATCGTTCCACGCGACACCCCGCAGTGGCGGCCGGTTCGTCAGGCGTGCCACGTTGTCGGTTCATCCGAACGAGGCGCCGTCACTTGGCGGCGCGCGAGAGAACATCTGGCCCGGGCAGGATGATGAAGCCTCCCCGCTGATCGGTTCAGGCATCTCGGAAAATCCGGCCGGCGAATCTTACGACTTCGATCAAGATGGCGAGTATGACGACCGCGACTTCTCCGATGAACTGCCAAATCATCGGCGCGCCCTCAGAATGTTCGTGGCAGTGGTCGGCTTGGCTTTGATCGGCGCGGCAAGCGCGGCGGGCTATTGGCTGTGGTCGGACGCCCTCACGAGCGTTGACAAGACTCCAGCGACTGTGGCCGCCGTCATCTCGAACAAGATACTGCCGGCGCCGCCGGGCGAGGATAGCCGTTCGGTTCCCAATCAGTCTGGCGAGCAAAGCGTCAAAGGCGCCGATCGGGTGCTTCCCACCGATGAGGAAAAACTTCCCGACGCCGACCCTGCGGCGGCCGCCCCGCAGGCCGTGCGCCCTGTCGGTGTCCTCTACGGTCCGGCCCCGCTCCAAACCGCCGGATTAACATCACCAGCAGCGGCGCCCGGCAGCCCTTCCGCTCCGGTCGCAAACCCGCCGCCGCCATCAAACGACATGCCTGCGGCGCAGAGTGTTCCTGAGGCGGAAAAGCCCGGCCTCGCCGATGGTGTGAAATACGTTGTGCAGCTTTCTTCGCAGCGGAGCGAGGCAGCGGCGCTAGCCACATCAAAGGCGCTGCAAACCAAACATGCGGACCTGTTCGCCGGCCGTCAGCCGTACATTCGCCGCTCGGACCTTGGCGAGCGCGGCGTTTACTACCGCGTTCTGATCGGACCGCTCTCGACCACCGGGGAAGCCAACCAGCTTTGCGGCAACCTCAAGAAGTCCGGTGGAGATTGTGTCGTGCAAAAAAACTGAAACTGTCCGGGGAACGCTCCGCATGGGCAGCATCCGGCCCGATCGTTCTCTAAAGACAAACGCACCATAGTGCTCAGTGATCAGAGGGAAGATCGACATTAGAGTCCTCCGATGACAGCGCGCAATTCGGTGGGGATTGAATTTCGTAGATGACGGCAGCCACCCCGACGACGATAAAGATCGCGATTGCCGCCTGAAAAATCCTTCGCGGCCAACGGCCAATGTGTTCGTGAAACAACGAAAACAGCCCCAGTACCAAGAATCCGCCGAGCGCGATCAGCGCCGCATCAAAGCGGTGAGCCTCCACGAAGCCCAGCCATGCGCAGCGGGCGGCCGTAAGCATGGTGCCGATCAACCACTCAATTTGAGCGTTGGGAGACCGTATCGCAAAGCGGCTCGACCCATTGATGGCGTCTTTGCTCCCAACCGGAGAGCGTCGGCGCCGGAAACATCGGATCGGCAAATGATCCTACGGCGACAGCGATGAGGCCGGGAATTCTCTCTGCTTCCCAATAAACGGTCGAGCCGCACCGGGGGCAGAAGCGAAATGTCACCCAGCGGCCGGCCTCGACGTGGCGGGTGAATTGGGTCGAGTTACCGGAGACAGAATTAATTTGCTCTCGTCTGAACCACGCCTGGTTGCCGAACACGGTTCCGGTCCGGCGTTGACACTCCAGGCAGTGGCACATCGAAACCCGCACGGGCTCGCCCTCACACACGACCTCCAGCTCTCCACAACTGCATGCGGCGCGACGAGTGGTCATGGGCGCGTTCCTCGTGCCATAGGCGCATCGTTTACCGAATGGGCACTATCCGCTGCCGAATGCGTTCTCCGCACGACGCCTCGAGGACGGCAGGGTGTATGTTCACTCGCATATTACTCGGAGCCCGCTACGTCCATGAATGAAGCGCAAAAAGGGCACGACGGCGAGGCGCGCGATCCCGTGCTGATCGATCTCGCGCTGCAGGGCGGCGGATCGCACGGCGCATTCACCTGGGGGGTGCTCGACCGGCTCATGGATGAGCCATGGCTGCGCATCGATGGAATATCGGGCACGTCGGCCGGCGCGATGAACGCCGTCGTGCTGGCGAGCGGTTATGCGGCCGATGGGCCCACCGGGGCCAAGGCCGCACTCGCCGCGTTCTGGCGTCGGGTCGCCGATTCGGCGCGGTTGAGCCCGATCCGGCGAAGCCCGCTCGACGTCATCCTCGGCCGCTGGACGCTCGATACGTCGCCTTTCTATCTCGCCTTCGATTTGGCGAGCCGGATTTTCTCGCCCTATGATCTCAATTTCGCCGGCTCAAACCCGCTGCGCCGAGTGCTTGCCGAGTCCGTCGATTTTGCCCGGGTTGCGGATTGTCCGATCCGGCTGTTCGTGACGGCGACCAACGTTCACACCGGCCGCGGACGCGTGTTTCGCAACCCCGAGCTTACGCCGGATGTTTTGCTCGCGTCCGCCTGCCTGCCGACGCTCTTCCATGCGGTCGAGATCGACGGCGAGCCTTATTGGGACGGCGGTTACTCCGGCAACCCGACCATCACGCCGCTCGTGCGCGACTGCGACTCGCAGGACACGCTGCTCGTCGCCGTCAACCCGGTCGAACGGCCCGGGACGCCGCGCTCCGCGCGCGAAATCCTCGACCGGCTCAACGAAGTCTCGTTCAACGCCACCCTGCTCAAGGAACTGCGCATGATCGCCCTGTTGCGGCAGGTCGCGGACGCGGGAAGTTCCGAGGGCCGCAAGTGGGCCGAAATGCGCATTCATCTTATCGCCAGCAAGGTTCTGGCCGGGCTCGGCGCATCGTCGAAATTCAACGCCGAATGGGATTTCCTTTGCATGCTGCGCGATGAAGGCCGCCGCGCCGCCGAGGCTTTCCTCGCGGACGACAGCAAGAATCTCGGCAAGCGCTCGTCGGTCGATCTGGACATTCTGTTGCAGAACGTTTGACGCCATGGGCCTCGTCGGGATCCTCGTTGCCCTTGGCCTTCTCATCGGGCTCTCGTTCCGCGGCTGGAGCGTGCTGCTCCTCGCGCCTCTCGTCGCGATCGTCGCTGCGGCGTTCGCCGGAGAGCCCCTGCTCGCCCATTGGACGCAGACTTTCATGGGCAGCGCGGCGCAGTTCATCGCGCAATTCTTTCCGATCTTTCTGCTCGGCGCGCTGTTCGGCAAGCTGATGGATGACAGCGGCTCGGTCCAAGCGATCGCGCAGTTCATGAGCGGCAAGCTCGGGCATCGCCGCGCGATCCTCGCCGTCGTGCTTGCCGGCGCGCTCGTCACCTACGGCGGGGTGAGCCTTTTCGTCGCCTTTTTCGTTTTGGCGCCGATGGCGCGCGAATTGTTTCGTGTCGCGAATATCCCGGGACGGCTCATGCCAGCCGCGATTGCCCTGGGCACGTCGACCTTCACGATGTCGGCAATGCCCGGCACGCCTGCGATTCAAAACACCATCCCGATGCCTTTCTTCGGCACCACGCCGTTCGCGGCGCCCGGATTGGGAATCATCGCCTCGGCGATCATGCTCACATTTGGCCTGTGGTGGCTCGGACGCGCCGAGGCGTCGGCGCGCAAGTCCGGTGAAGGCTACGGCGGAGCGGGACTCGCCGATGGCAGGGCCGCAAACGATCAATTCATTCGCGAACGCGCCACGTCGTCGCACGAATTCGATCCGGCCGAAATAGCGCATGGCAAACACGGCGATGTGCCGCCGCCGATCGGCATGGCGATCATCCCGCTTGTCGTGGTCATCGGCGTGAACCTGTTGATGTCGCTCCTGATCCTGCCGCGCCTCGACTTCTCCTTCCTGGCGCAAGAGCGCTGGGGCGGCACGTCCGTTGCGGGCGTTGCCGGCGTCTGGTCGGTCGCGGTCGCTCTCGCGGCGGCCAGTGCAACCCTCATCGTACTCCAGCACGCCCGTCTGCCGGACCTGCGCGGCAGCATGGATGCCGGTGCCAACGCCTCGGTGCTTCCCATCCTGAGCGTGGCGAGCCTCGTCGGCTTCGGCGCCGTCATCGCCGCGCTGCCGGCCTTCGCGTCGGTGCGCGAATGGGTGCTGTCGATATCCGGCGGACCGCTCGTCTCGCTTGCGGTCGCGACCAACGTCCTTGCCGCCCTGACCGGCTCGGCCTCGGGCGGATTGACCATTGCGCTCGATGCCCTCGGCGACACCTACCTGCAAATCGCCCGGACGACCGGCATCGACCCGGCCCTCATGCACCGCATTGCCGTGATCGGCTCCGGCACCCTCGACAGCCTGCCACACAACGGCGCCGTCGTGACGCTGCTCGCGGTCTGCGGCTCGACCCATCGCAAGAGTTACGTCGACATGGTGATCGCCAACATCATGGGGCCGATCATCGCCTTGGCCGTCGTCATCTTCTTGGGTTCGATGCTCGGCTCCTTCTAGCTGCGCCGTGCCATGAACGATTTCGCCCCGCTTTGGATTCTGCTAGGTGGTATGAATCCCTTCACGATCGACCGTGATTCTCACAAACATGACCGACAAACGCGCCAAGGTACCTAGTCCGCCACATCCGCATCGGCGCAATGAGCCCCTCCCGTCCCAGTCGCCGAAATCGCCGGTCGAGGACCCGGATGCACCGACGCGAATCGCGGCCATCATGCAGAGTCCCGGTTACCGGCTCGCCGAGCAGGACGTCGAATTTCTCGGCAGCGACGCCATGCGCGGGCTACGGCTGCAGCTCGAGTATCAGAAACCCGAGCTGCTGCTCGAAGAACACGCAATCGCGCACACGATCGTGGTGTTCGGCTCGACCCATATCTGCGAGCCGGGGATGGCGCGCCGCCACGTCGAGGCGCTACGCGCCGCCGTCGCGGGCAAGCCGGGAGATGCCGAGCTTGCGCGCCGCCTCGCCGCCGCCGAGCGCATCCTCGCCAGGAGCCATTATTACGACGTGGCGCGCGCGTTCGGCCGCCTGGTGGGCGAGGCCGGGCGCAATCCGGGAAGCCCGTGCATCGCCGTCATGACCGGCGGCGGTCCCGGCATAATGGAAGCTGCCAACCGCGGCTCGTTCGACGTCGGCGCCAAAACGGTCGGCCTTAATATCGATCTGCCGCACGAGCAATATCCCAATCCTTATGTGACGCCCGATCTGTGCCTGCGGTTCCACTACTTCGCGCTGCGCAAACTGCACTTCGTGATGCGCGCCAAGGCACTGGTGGCTTTTCCCGGCGGGTTTGGCACCTTGGACGAGCTATTCGAGATTCTCACGCTGGTACAGACGCGTAAGATGAAGCCGGTGCCGATCGTGCTGGTCGGACAGGAGTACTGGCGGCGCGCGGTCGACTTCGATTTTCTGCTCGACGAGGGTGTCATTGCAAAGGAGGACCACGCGTTGTTCTGGTTCGCTGAGACCGCAGATGAGATCTGGCAGGGCATCCTGCATTGGCATGAAGCCACCGGCCAACCGCTCTATTCGGTAGGGTGACCGCCGTGAAACTCTCCTTCCATGGCGCCGACCGCGACGTCACCGGCTCGTGCCACCTCGTCGAATGCGCGGGCAAGCGGGTGCTCATCGATTGCGGCCTGTTCCAGGGCGGCCGCGAACTCAACGAGGAGAACGCCGCGCCGTTCGGGTTCGATGCGTCGGCGATCGACCTCGTTTTGCTCACGCACGCGCATCTCGATCATTGCGGACGCCTGCCGCTGCTCGACAAGCGCGGGTTCCGCGGCGAGATCATTACGACCGGCGCGACCCGCGAGCTTGCCCGCCTGGTCATGCTGGACGCCGCCCATCTGCAGGAAGAAGACGCCGAGCAGCAGGCGCGCCGGGCCGGTCAGCATGGGGACGAGCAGGCGGGCGCGCAGCCGCTCTATACGGTGGCGGACGCCACGAATTGCCTCGACAAGTTCAAGCGCACCGCCAGCTACGACCAGCCGCTTGAACTCTTCCCGGGTGTGCGCGCGACGTTCATCGATGCCGGCCACATCCTCGGCTCGGCGAGCATCGTGCTCGATGTTGTTGAAGCCGGCCGCCAGCTCAAGCTCATATTTTCCGGCGATCTCGGCAATAAAGGCCGGCCGCTGCTGCGCGGGCCGGCGACGCCGCCGAAGGCCGACGTGGCGGTGATCGAGACGACTTACGGGGATCGATTGCACAAGCCGCTTGGGCCATCGATCGAGGAGTTCTACGGGGCGATCACCGAAACATTCCGCGGCGGCGGCAACGTGGTGATCCCGACCTTTGCGCTCGAGCGGGCGCAGGAGCTGCTCAGCGTCCTGCATCACGGAATCGAGACCGGCCACTTGGCGAAGACGATCCAGGTATTCCTCGATTCGCCGATGGCGATTTCGGCGACGGAAGTGTTCAAACGTTTTCCCGAATCGCTTGACGATGAGACGGCAAAAGTCATCGCGGCGGGCGGCGATCCGCTGGCGCTGCCGGGCCTGCACCTCTCCCGCACCACCGCCGACTCGATGGCGATCAACAGGATCCGTGGCGGCGCCGTGATCATGGCGGGCTCTGGCATGTGCACGGGTGGGCGTATCCGCCATCACCTCAAGCACAACCTGGAGCACGGCAACGCGAGCATCGTGTTCGTCGGCTATCAGGGCGCAGGCACGCTCGGGCGTCAGATCGTCGACGGCGCCAAACAGGTGCGCGTGCTGGGCGAAGACATTGCGGTTCGCGCGCGGGTCTACACGATCAACGGCTTTTCCGCTCACGCCGACCAGGCCGAACTTTTGGCTTGGCACCGGCACACCGCCGCGCCGCGCACGTTCCTCACCCACGGCGAGGAGGCCACCATGGGCAAGTTCGCCGCCATGCTGTCGGACACCAAGGTGGAGATGCCGGCGCTCGGCCAGAATTTTGAGCTGTAGGGGCGCGAGATGCGAAAACTTGGCTTCCTTGTCGTGCTCGGATCGCTTTCGGTGAGCCTGATGGGTTTCTTCGCGGCTACGAGCTTCGCGCAGACAGCAAGCGCGCAGGCATTCCTGCAAAGCATTTACGCGACCTACCAGAAAACGGACAAGGCGCTCGACATCGGCTCGCAGCAAAAGGCTGCGCGCTACTTCGTGCCGCCAGTGGCGAAGCTCATCGGTGAGGACACCGCCACCTCGGCAAAACGCAACGAGGTCGGCAAGCTCGACTTCGATCCCTTCATCGGCGGGCAGGACTGGGCGCCGACCAGGATCGATCTCACGGTGCTGGCCGGCGCCACGACCGATCGCGCGACCGGCACCGCCCGCTTCACGCCGCCGGGCGAGAAGGAGCCAACCACCGTGACACTCGATCTCACCAAGACCGCGGCCGGTTGGCGCATCGCTGACATTCATTGGGCCCGACAGGCCGATTCACTTGTCGCGATACTGACGAAGCCGGAGTGACCGACCGGCGCTCGGTATTCCTGCGAAGCGGCCTCTAGCCGGCCGCGACAGCCACGACCGGAACCCCTTCCCGCCCAAACGGTTGCCAACCATGTGACGCTATAACTACAATCGCGTGTCGGTTCGGTGACAGGCGTGTTCCCATGAGTTTGCAGTGGCCGGCCCGGTCAACATCCTTGGCCTGGTCGAATCCCGTGGCCCGGTGGTGGGGGCTGTTGACCTTCGTCAGCGGCGCCAACATCGCGGCCTGGTTCTTGCTCTACGGCCAGCTCCGGGCAGGGTCGGCGAGCGGTCTCGACCGCGCACCCGGCCTCGCGCTGATGCTGTTCCTGTGCGCGGCCTATGTTTTTGGCTGCGCCTTCAGGTCGTTCCTTCCCCGCGCCGATGTTCAGCGCATCTGCTTGTTCGACACGTGGCTCTCGAGCGTCGTCGTCGGCCGCTCGGTCGCGACCGTCGCCGAAATCTGCTTCGCGCTGCAGTGGGCCATTGTGCTGCACCAACTCGGCACGATCGCAGGAGCGCAGACGACGTTGAACATCGCCTGGGCCGTCATTGCGCTGATTGTCATTGCCGAATGCTTCTCATGGTATGCCGTGCTGACCACGAACTATTTGGCCAATGCCATCGAAAATTCGACCTGGGCGCTCGCCTTCGCGGCGGTTGGGATCGCGCTCATCCGATTGCTGCCTGAGTTCGACGGCCCGATTCGCGTCGCCCGCGTCGTCGCAGTGGCCGGGATTGCCGGCTATCTCATATTTCTTCTGACTGTCGACGTCCCGATGTACCTCGGGCGCTGGCGGGCCACGGTTTCCGGCGGCGGCAAGCTGCTGCGCCCGCTCGAGGGACTGCGCGACATCAGCACGCGGTGGGTGGTCACGCACGAGCTTTCCGAGTGGAAAGATGAAATGACCTGGATGGCGCTTTATTTCAGCGCGGCGGTATGGTCGAGCCTCGCGCTGTGCGTTTTCTACGCGCTCACGCAGCATCTGGCGAAGTGACGGGTAGCACTCCAACTAACTTCCGTTGATCCGCGCGATGTAGCGCTTAACCGACGTCGCGACCGCCTGCTTGCCGTTGGCGTCGATCTGCCCGCGGCCGGAAAACGCGCCGTAGACCGCGTCGAACGCGAACGGCTCGAGGATATCCGCCATGCGCGCGACCGTGGCGGCAGAGAGCGGGATCAGGTTCGGGTAGGACCACATGAAGCTGACGTGGCCGCTCGGGACCACCTGGAGGATGTCGCCCGAGAGGATGACGCCGCGACCTTCCCACTCCGCCCAGTGCAGAACGGTGCCGCCGTCGAAGTGTCCTCCGAGACAAATGAGCGTAAGGCCCGGCCCGATCGGCTTGGTGTCCCCTTCCCAGAATTCGACCGCCGGCTCCGCGCGCATCACCCATTGGCGATCGGCGGCGTGCAAGTAGATCGGCACGCCCCCGAGCGCGCGGCTCCACTCGCCCATCGTGGTGTAGTAGTGCGGATGCGAGATCGCGATTGCCTTGATGCCACCCAGGCCGTTGATGAGATCGACCGTGGCGTCGTCGACGAGCGCGATACAGTCCCACAGCACGTTGCCGGCCGGCGTGCGCGCGAGGATCGCGCGCTGGCCGATGCCGAACGCCGGGGTGGTCTCGATAATCGTGAGCCCCGCCGCGAGGCGGCGGATCTTGTTGCTGTGCGACTTCCGCAATCCCTCCAGCGTGGTCCAGGACTGGCCCGCGGCGGGGATGAACTGCCGCTCCTCGGTGCAGATCGGACACGCCGCAGGCGGCACCTCGGAGGGCGAATACTGGGTCCCGCAGGCGGTGCAAATGAAGGCCGGCATGACGGCAGGCTACAATGGCGTAGAGAGAATGGCGAGGGGGCGCAGTGAATGGTGAGTGGTGAATTGCGCCGCTACACTACTCACAACTCACTATTCGCTATTCACTATTCGCTATTCGCAACCCTCGGGAGGAACAACGACATGAATCGTCTGGATGGAAAGACCGCATTGGTGTCGGGGGCTGCGCGCGGCATCGGCGCCGAGACGGCACGCCTGATGGCCGCGGCCGGCGCCGCCGTCGTCATCGGCGACGTGCTTTCCGACCGCCTGCGCGGGACGGCGCGAGAAATCACGGCGGGAGGCGGCAAGGCGCTCGATCTTGCCCTCGATGTGACCTCGGAGGAGTCGTGGGCCGACGCCGTTGCTCAAACCACCAAACAATTCGGCAAGCTCGACATCCTGGTGAACAACGCCGGCATTTTCCTCGGCAAGGACCTGATGGACGCGACCCTGGAAGAATGGAACCGCCTCGTCGCCATCAACATGACGGGCGTCTGGCTCGGCACCAAGGCGTGCGCGCCGGCGCTTGCGGAGGCCGGCAAGTCGAGCCGGCATGGTTCCGCAATCGTGAATCTAGCGTCGGTCGCCGGCCTCGTGGGCTCGCAGCTCGATCCGCTGTACTCGATGAGCAAGGGCGGCGTGACGCTGTTCACCAAGTCGGCGGCGCTGGCCTTCGGCCGCAAGGGCTGGCGCATCCGCGTCAACTCGATCCATCCCGGCGTGATCGACACCGACATGGGGGCACAGACGTTCGCATCGCGCGCGCGCCAGGCCGGCAGCAACGACGTTGAAGGCGCCCGAAGCGTCGCCGCGCGACAGCATCCGATCGGGCGTTTGGGTCTCGCCGAGGACATCGCGCTCGGCATCGTGTTCCTCGCCTCCGACGACGCCGGCTTCATGACGGGATCGGGCATGGTGGTCGACGGCGGCCTCACGGCGCAGTAGGCGGCGCGAGCCGTCAAAGCGGTGCAAGCTATAGGCGCGGTGGCGGTATTTGCGCCCTCTCCCCGTGCGGGCTAGCTTGGGCACACAACGCACACATCTTGGGGCAGTTGGACACTGATCAAAAGTGCCAGAAAGCTCGATGGGTCTTGGATTTCTTACGAGTCGCGCCATACAGAAACCGTCCCAAACCATGGCTTTGCTAAGTCCTTGAAA
>JAFAUQ010000225.1 GCA_019243195.1 Hyphomicrobiales bacterium | reverse complement strand
CGCCGCTGCCGAAGGCGTCTCCGCAACCGACGAAAGTAACGTCCATGGACGAGCAATTCCCCCGTCCGGCGAGCCCGCGCGGCTCCTGCCGGTTTCCTAGTGTTCCAAAGCCCGGCTGTCTCGGCGAGCCCCGTGGAGATGACAATCCACAGGTTGCACGAAATCGTCAAGCCACCTCTGGCTAACGGGCGTCGAACTGCGGAGGGTTGGTGGGTATCACGCCGCGCGCGGGTGCAGGCGACGCTTCTGGTCGTCGAGCGCGCGCATCGCCTCGTCGCATACCCGCGCGGTCGAAGGGTCGACCGGATCCGACAGGCTGCGCCACGCCACCAGCCAGTTCTGCGCCTTGGTCAGATGCAGGTCGATGTAGGCGCCTTCGCGCAACTCGCCTTGCGGCGCGACCGCGGCGGCCTCGTTGAGCGCGGCCGCATACGAGAGCACCGCGCTGCGCGCCTGGTCGGCACGGTCGTCCGCTGCCAGTTCGGAATGGATCAGCGTGTGCAGGCGCTTGACGAAATGACGATGTTGCTCGGCTTCGTGCATGCCGTACTCCCGGCGAATCGCTAGGCCAAGTCCCCAGCATGCGATTGGTTCCCGTTTGGATGACGTTGCGGCACCGTTTGGGGCTAGTGTCCCGATTCCGAAGTTCGCCAGAGCCTGCAGCTCGCGCGGAAGCGAACTTCGGAATCGAAGGACACTAGCAAGTCTATGACTCTAGTGCCGCTTTGAACCCGAAGTTCGCAACCGGACTCGCTGCAGTTGTCGTGCGAACTTCGGGTTCGCGGCACTAGTGTTTCTCTTATTCGCGCGGCGCGCGAAGGTAAAGCCGCCCCTCAGCCGGACTTCTCGATGACGTCGATACCCTCCGGCCCGGCGATCACGGCGATGCGGGCAAGCCCGATGAAGAGCCCGTGCTCCACCACGCCCGGGATCGCGGCAAGGCGCGCGGCAAGCACGTCCGGCCGTGGAATGCGCTGCAGCGCGGCATCGAGGATGAAGTGGCCGCCGTCCGTGACGAAAGGATGGCCATCCTTGTCGCGGCGCAGCTGCGCCGGACCGGGCGCGGCGGCATCGGCGGCAGCCGCCTCGACGGCGCGGCGCGTAGCGCCGACGCCGAACGGCACCACCTCGACCGGCAAGGGGAAATGCCCGAGCAACGCGACCCATTTGGTGTGATCCGCGATCACGAGCATGCGCGCGGACGCGGCGGCGACGATCTTCTCACCCAGCAGCGCACCCCCGCCGCCCTTGATCAGACTCAGGTCGGGCGCGATCTCGTCGGCGCCGTCGACGGTGAGATCGAGTTCCGGCATATCGTCGAGGGTGGTCAAGGGAATGCCGAGGCGCTCCGCGTGCGCGCGCGTCACGTGCGAGGTCGGCACCCCCACGACGTCGAGCCCGGCGCGCACGCGCGCGCCGAGGAGATCGACGAAGTGGACGGCGGTCGAACCGGTGCCCAGGCCGAGGCGCATGCCCGGCTCGACGAAATCGAGCGCGCGCGCGGCGGCTTGGCGTTTGTAATCGTCAGCCTTCATTGGTCAGGGGACCGGTATTAAGGGGGTGCAGCCATACCCGCGTTGCGCCCGCGCGCCTAGTCCCGGGGCGTGGAAGTCGTCGCATTTTGCCCGGAAACCCGTTACCAACGCTTCCGAACACGCGCCCCGCCGCAACCCCGCCCGCAAATGCCGCATTCCACCATCGTGTTCGACCTCGACGGAACGCTGGTGGAGACGGCGCCCGACCTCATTGCCACGCTCAACGCGGTGCTCGCCCGTGAAGGATATGCGGCGGTCCCGTTCGAGGAGGCACGCAAGATGATCGGCGGCGGCGTGCGCCACATGCTGGCCCGGGCGCTTGACCGCCACGGCGTCGCGCTCACGCCGGTCGAACTCGATCGCCTGTTCGCCGATTTCATTCCCCATTATGCCGCGCACATCGCCGACCATTCGCGCCCCTTCCCAGGGCTGGCGCAAACCCTCGACTGTCTGGCTGCACAGGGTGACCGGCTCGCGGTCTGCACCAACAAGCTCGAGCACCTCTCCGTGCTGTTGCTGGAACGGCTCGGGCTCGCCGGCCGGTTCGCGGCCATTTGCGGGCAGGACACGTTCGGCATTGCGAAGCCCGACCCGGAGCTCTTGCGCCGAACCATCGCGCGCGCCGGCGGAAGCCTACAGAGCGCCGTGATGGTCGGAGATTCCGCGGCCGACGTGGCGATCGCGCGCGCTGCCGGCGTGCCGGTCATCGCGGTCGATTTCGGGTATTCCGATATTCCCCCGCTCCTGCTCAAGGCCGACAACGTCATCGGTCACTTCGAGGAGCTGCCGGCCGCGGTCGCTTCGCTTTTGGGGCGATAAGCGCCGACGAGCGCCGCACAGCGGTTGCGCCCGCCACACTCCTTCCGTATGGTCCGCGCCGGGAGCGGAGGCATCCGTAACAGCGGACCGTCGTCATGGGCCGAGTAACCGGGGTAGCGGGCGTCGCCTTGTTCGGCATCGGCCTAGCCGGATGCGGCATGTCGAGTTGGATCCCGAGCTGGGATCTGAAGTTTCCTTCGGCGCCGCCGCCGGCCTCGACCGTCCAGGTCGAATCCGAGCCGGCCGGCGCGGACGCGAAAAGTTCGACGGGGCCGAGCTGCCGCACGCCGTGCTCGCTGACCGTCGCCACCGCCGATCCCTTCACCGTGACCTTCACCCTTACCGGGTATGAATCGCAGACCGTGCCGGTGGCTCCGCGTCCGCGCGGCGGCGATCCGCGCGATTCGAGCGAGGCGCTCAAGTTCGACCCCGACCCAGTCTACGCGCAGCTCGAGCCGACGGCGCCGGCCAAGGGCAAGAAGCGGCCAGCGGCGAAGAAGACCTCGGCCGCGCCGGCCGCGCCGAAGTGAGCGCGCGGCTCGGCGCATCCTGGTTTGGTTGACACCCCAGAGGGGCCGCCTTAAATGCCGGCCGACATCGCCGTGCCGAATTCGAATTTGCGAGAACGGCCGCGCGACGGGCGCTTAGCTCAGCGGGAGAGCGTTCCCTTCACACGGGAGAGGTCGTAGGTTCAATCCCTACAGCGCCCACCAAATAAATCTCTACTTCGCTTTCTCAACTATTTCTCGTCGCAACCTCCGCCGCCTCCGCGCGTTGATCTCGGCACGCGCCGGGTGGCAACCGGCCCGAACAGGGACGATGGACGCAGCTTATTTTGCCGGTTTCTGGCTGCGGCACCAACGCATCGGTACGCGTTCGACATCTAACCTGTTCCCGGCGCGTGCGCTGGACTCGTTCGGGCGCCGTAGGGTGGGCTAAGCGGTGCGCCCTCGCGCCGCATGCCCACCGCGAATATTTGCTTCAACTCTCAGCTAACAGCCGATCGCGGCTGTTGCACTACAGACCAAGCGGCAAGGCCGCGATCGGCAACTCAAACCATGGCCGCTCGGCATGCGCTCGCTTCCTTAACCTTGCCCTGCGATTTTCGCCATACGATGCTACCGCGCGGCGCGAAATCACTTGGTGAGCGTCGTTTCGTCATGATTTCGCTACGGTCTTGCGGAGGTTCTCGACGCGGCACGACGCCGGCGGCGCAACGCGCCGCATGGGTGGGGAGAACCGCTCGCGGAGGGAGCATCCATGGAAAGATCAAGCGAACAACGCGCATCGGACGAATTGGTGAGGCTCATTCGGAAACTGCGTTGGATTGGCCTGGAGAACGAAGCCGAAAGCATGGAGCGCGAGTTGACGACGCGAGCCGTGCCGGCCGCGGACAGCGTCGTTGCGACGCCGCGCGAGACCGATTGAGCGCCGATTTTTAGATCCGCGGCGTCTCCTCGATCACTGCTGAGAACTCGTTATTTCCTCGCTACGCTGTAAGGATAGATCATTGTGCCCGTGCGATAGGGCTCGGGCCATAGGATGACCTCGCGCGCCGCAGTGCGGAACTGCTCGAGATTGTTGGGCGCGACGTTCTGGAATTGCGTGAACAAGGTGCGCGCCGCCGTCCACTCGCCGTCCTCGCCGTAGGCGATGTCGCCAACGACGGTCGCGAAGGTGTGGGCGTGGATGTATTGCGCGATCCGTGCGTGGTCGAGGCTCTCTGTTTCCTCGACGGCGGCGGCGAGAATCTGGCCGGCCGCATAGCCGAAAGGCGCGAAGGCGTAGCCGAACGGATCGATCTGCTGCCCGGCCGCCTTGGCCTGGTACTTCTGCAGCAAGTCCGGCAGCCCCGGAAAATCGAGCTTCGGCGCCGGCAAAAAACTTTGCTGGATCACGAGGCCGTTCATCGCGGGGCCGAGCTGCAGTTTGATCGGCGTGACCAGCAGGCCGACCATGGCGCCGCCGAACATTTTCGGCGTGAGGCCGATTTCGCTCGCCGCACGCACGATGCCGACGGTGTCGGGCGGATAGGCGGCCACGAACACCACGTCCGCATTCGCCGCCTGGATGCTGCGCACCACCGGCGTGAAATCGGTCGTCGCCGGCGGATAGCTTTTGTCGTAGACGAGGCTGAAGCCGAGCGTCTGCGCGTTCTCGCGCGCACCGTCTGCCGCAGTCCTGGCAAATTCAGCGTCGGCGGCAATCAGCGCCACGCTCCGCGGCTTAGGCTGCTGGGCGGCGGCAAGCTCGAAGAATCCGCGCGAAAAGGCTTTCACGCCCTCGGGGCCCACCGGCACCATGGCGAAGTATCTGGAATAATTGAAGTGACGATTGACGCCGATCGCGAGCATGCTGATCGTGGTCTTGCCGGCCGCCATGATTACGGGCATCGCCGGGGCGGCCATGTTGGTCGCATAGGGGCCGATGAGCAAATCCACATTATCGACGCTGATGAGTTTGGTGTAGATGCCGGGCACGTTCGCCGGGTTGCTCTGATCGTCGTAGTAGACGAGATCGATCGGCCGCCCCAGAAGCCCCCCCTTCGCATTGACGTCATCGCGCCAGATTTCCAGCGCCAGGAGCAGTTGCCTGCCGTTCGGCGCGACCGCGCCCGTCAGCGCCATGCTGAAGCCGACCTTGATCGGCTCGGCCGCGAGCGCCGGCGCCGTGGCGAGCATGAAGGCAGCAAGCGCCAGCCATGCCAAAGAGCGAATAGTGAGTAGCGAATAGCGAATAGAAAGCGTCATTTGGTTCGCTCCGCCCCGAGATTTGCTCCCCGATGAGGATAACTATTCGCTATTCGCTATTCGCTATTCGCTACTCGCTACTCGCTACTCGCTATTAGCTATCGCTGTTCGCCATTCGCTATTCGCCACTCACTATTCGCTATTCGCCATCCTCGCTGCCGCCCCCGTCTATTTCATCATCTCCTCCGGCGGCCCCGGTCCCCACAGGTTCGCCGCGGACGGGTCCTTGGGCCACACCTTCGGCCGCTGCGGATAGTCGCGATGCCACGGACGCGGATCGAAATAGCCGAGCGCTTCGTCCTTCATCTGGTCGAGTTCGGCGAACAGCTCGGTGATCAATCCGTTCGGGCCGCGGTGATAGGCAAAGAGGTTGTGGCCGATGCCGTGCCGCCCCGGGCCCCACAGCGTCTTGTAGCCGTTGAGGCTCAAGAAATCGCACGCGTTTTGCAAATGCGACCAGTCGCGCAGCTCGAACGCGGTGTGGAAGTGCCGGTTGGTCCCTGTCTCCACCAGATTGATTGTGTGATGATCGGGGCCGCAGCGCAGGAACGAAAAGAAGTCCCCCATCCAGTCGGAGACGCGGAAGCCGAGCACATCGCAGTAGAAGCTCGTCACGTGCTTCACGTCGGCGACGTGGAACGCGACGTGACCGAGCTTGTGCGGCACGACGCCGGTGCGTTGAAATTTCTGCGGCCCCGGCTCGGGTCGCTTGAACACCTCCATCACCGTTCCCTTTGGATCTTCGAAGGCGAGCATGTCGGCAATGGTCGGTTCGGGGTCCTTCCGGCGCGCCGTTTTGATCCCGTGCGCCGCGGTCTGTTTTTCGAACGCGTCGAGGTCATCGTCGGGGCCGAGCTGAAAGCCGATGCGCACGCACGTCACCTCGGGGCCCCGGCGCAGCACCACGGCGTGATGATCGACCGTGTTGGCGAGATAGGCGGCGTCCTTCTCCTTCGCGGTCAGGGTGAGGCCGAGAACGTCGGTGTAGTATTCGACCTGCTTATCGAGGTCGGGCATTTCATAGCTCGCATGGGCGATCTTGCGGACGCGGATCATGACTGCGGCTCCCATCATCGTTCTGGTTGTTCGAACACTTCGAGGATCGCGGCGACGTCCCGCTCACCGACCACGGGGACGGCGCGCCGGTAGATCTCGCGCAGGCAATCGAGCAGCGGGGTTGCGGTCCCGACTTCGTCGGCAAATGTCTTCGCCATATCCAGATAGTGCACGAGGGATTCCGTCGTGCCTTGCTGCGGCAGGAAGCGGCGCTCGGCCATCCACGGCGCGCGAATGCCGAATTGGGTCGAGCCGCCGCTGCCGGTCGCCACCGCCTTGATGAGAAGATCGACGTCGACGCCGGCCTTCAGGCCGATCGCCATCGCCTCGGCGGTGCCGGCGATGTGCAGCGCGACCAGGAGATTGTTGACGAGCTTGACCTTGCTCGCCGCCCCGAACGGGCCGAAGTAGAGACACGAATCGGCAAACGCGCCGACCACCGGCTCGATCGTCCGGGCGGCATCGCGGTCGCCGCCGAGATAAATGACGCCCTTGCGCTGCGCCACCATGCCGGGCGTGCCGCTCACCTCCCCGTCGAGGAAGATCGCGCCTTTTGCCGCCAGCGGCGCGAGGTAGCGCTGCTTCACCGGGATCGGGTGCGACCCAAGTTCGACCACGATCTGGCCGCGGCGTGCCGAGTGCACAAGCCCGCGCGGTCCTTGAACGACTTCATCGAGCGCCTCGTCGTTCGGCAGGCAGGCGAAGACGATGTCGGCCTCGGCCCCGACCTGCGCGGGCGAGCGAGCCGGCGTCCCGCCGATTTGCTCGAACTCCGTCATGGCGCCGCGGCGATAGCCGAGCACGCGATATCCGGCCTTCACGAGGTGCGTGCAGATCGGCAGGCCGATTTTGCCAGGTCCGATGAATCCGATGGTCTGCATGGTTTCCACCCTCACTTGACGTCATTCCGGGGCGCCGCGAAGCGCGAGCCCGGAACCCATGCACACGGACCGTGTAGAACCTGCACAGTCGGTGTTCATGGACCCCGGGCTCTCTCGCTTCGCTCGGGCCCCGGGGTGACGGCATTGATGTTTGTGTCATCTGCTGTCATTCGGTTGACCAACGTTCCGCAACCCGCGATCTCGATCCTCACCTCATCGCCGGCTTGCAAAAATTCGCCGCGCGGCATGCCGACGCCCGCCGGTGTTCCGGTGGCGATCACGTCTCCCGGCTGGAGCGTGACGTGGCGGCTCAGATACGCGATCTGTTCCTGGATGTTGTGCACCATGCGGCCGGTGTTGGAATCCTGCTTGAGCACGCCGTTGACCCACAGCTTGATGGCGAGGTTGTTCGGGTCACTCACATAAGCCGCGGGCGTGAACCACGGGCCCATCGGGGCGGCATCCTCGAAGCACTTTTGCCCGACCCAATCGTAGCCAAAGGGCGAGCCCTCCCGCCCCTCGCGCTTCATCAGGTCGCGCGCGGAGAGATCGTTGACGATCACGTAGCCGGCGACGGCATCGAGTGCGCGGCTCTCGGAAATATTGCGCGTGGGCCGCGCGATCACCACACCGAGTTCCGCCTCCCAATCGACTTGTTTGGAGAATCCCGGCAGGCGCGCCGGCCGACCGGTGCCGACGATCGAGCCCGCCGTGGTCTTGAGAAAAAACCACGGCTCCGTAGGCTTGCTCAGCGATGGCGTCTTGCCGGTCGTGCGCGCGGCAATCCCAACCATCTCTTGCAAGTGATCCCAGTAATTGGCGCCGGCGCAGAACAGCGCGCCGGGGTAGAGGATCGGCGCGTCGAGCACGACGTCGGCAAGCGGCCGACCGTCACGCGGATCGACCTCGCCGGCGGCCGCCGCCAAGCGCGGATGGACCTCGTCCCAGTGGCGCAGGAGACCGATGACGGATTCCGTGTCGGACGCGTGCGCGTCGTTCTTGAGCAGCCGCGCCGGCGCAAAGATGCGATCCTGGACAAGCACGCCCGGCTTCGTCGCCCCCGAGGCATCGCGATAGCTCACGAGCCGATATTCCGCCACGCCGCCTCCTCCTCTGTGCTTTTAGTTTCTCAGTACTGGCCCTTGGGCTCGAGCCCGAGCGCCATCTGACCGTACATGGTTCCGACCACGTCCCAATTCATGCTCACGTGACGGCCGACCGCGTTGGCGTCGCGCCACGCGCGCTGCACCGGGTTTACCAGATCGAGCCCGAGGCCGCCCGTTGAGGCGTTGAGCGCCTCGGTCGCGCGAATGGCGAGCGCGACGGCAAAGGCCTGGCCACGGCGGCAGGTGATGCGGTCGGCAACCGTGATCTCGCTGCCCGTGCGTGCCATCTGCGCCACCGCCCGTAAATCCCGCAACAGCACCTCGCGCGCCGCATCGGACGAGGCCGAGGCCTCGGCGACGCGCAGCTGGACCGTGCCGAACTCCGCCATTCGGTTGGCCGCGCCCGCCACCGCCCCGCGCGTGACCCGGGTGCGCGTTGCGTCGAGGTAATCTTCCAGCGCGCCGAGCGCGGCGCCCACCGCCACCGAGGCGAGGCAGGACGGGATATTGCACAGCATCGGCACTGCGAACGTCGGATTGTCCGCGTAGAGCTTGGCGCCCGGCGTGCGGCCCGACGTCGTCTCGGCAAAGGTCAAGACGCGGTGCCCCGGCACGAACGCGTTATCGAGCACAAGCGTCTTGCTGCCTGTCCCGGCAAGGCCGATCACGTGCCAGGTATCGTCGATCGAATAGTCAGTCGCCGGAACGAGGAGAAAAGCCGGGCGTAGAGCAGCGCCCTCGCCGCTCGGCGGCAACAGCGCGGCACAGACGGACCAGCTTGAATTGTCACATCCGCTGGCAAAGCTCCATCGTCCCGACACGCGATAGCCGCCGGGCGCCGCGACGGCTTTGGCGGCCGGCGCATAAGACCCGCACAAGAGCGCATTCGGGTCGCGGTCCCACACGTCGTACTGGGCCTCCGCTGGAAAGCTCGCAAGCAGCCATTGATGGGCGGCGAGGATCCCGGCGACCCAAGCGGTCGAGGCGCACGCCTTGGCAAGTTCGATGTTGAGATCGACCAGCACGTCGAAGTCGTGCTCGTAACCGCCGAACGCCTTCGGCTTGACGAT
>JAFAUQ010000206.1 GCA_019243195.1 Hyphomicrobiales bacterium | reverse complement strand
CCGCGAACTGATCACGCTGTCCGAGAACGAAATCCGCTCGATCCGCGGCAACGACATCTCGATCATCTTCCAGGAGCCGATGACGTCGCTCAATCCGCTGCACACCATCGAAAAGCAGATCGCCGAGATTCTCCTGTTGCATCGCGGCGTGACCGGCGCAGCGGCGCGAGCCCGCACGCTCGAAGTACTGACCCAGGTCGGGATACCGGACCCGGAGACGCGCCTTGGCAGCTATCCGCACCAGCTTTCCGGCGGCCAGCGCCAGCGCGTCATGATCGCCATGGCCCTGGCGAACGAGCCGGACCTGCTGATCGCCGACGAACCGACCACCGCCCTCGACGTAACCGTCCAGGCGCAAATCATCGAGCTGTTACAGGACATCCAGAAGCGGCTCGGCATGTCGCTTCTCTTCATCACCCACGACCTCGGCATTGTGCGCAAGATCGCCGACCGGGTGTGCGTGATGAAAGAGGGCCAGATCGTCGAGCGCGGCGAAGTCGAGCGCGTGTTCACCGCGCCCGAGCATCCCTATACGCGCCAGCTCCTCAACGCCGAGCCGAAGCGCGATCCGGCGCCGCCCAATCCGGCCGCGCCCCTCATGTTATCGACCGACAACCTTAAAGTCTGGTTTCCCATCCGGCGCGGCGTCCTGCGCCGCACCGTCGGCCACATCAAGGCGGTCGACGGCATCAACATCGAAATCCGCAAGGGCGAGACGCTCGGGGTCGTCGGCGAGTCCGGGTCGGGCAAGACCACGCTCGGGCTCGCCGTGCTGCGGCTCATATCGTCCCAGGGTCCGATCGTGTTCATGGGAAACAAGCTGCAGGGCCTCCGCTTCAAGCAGATGCGGCCGTTCCGCCGCGACATGCAGATCGTGTTCCAGGACCCCTACGGCTCGCTTTCTCCGCGCATGTCGGTCGCCGACATCATCGAGGAGGGGCTGTGGGTGCATCACCCGAAAATGCCGCGCGAGGAACGCACCGACCGGGTGATCCGCGCGCTCAACGACGTGGGTCTGTCGCCTGACTCGCGCTCCCGCTATCCGCACGAATTTTCTGGCGGGCAGCGCCAGCGCATCGCGGTTGCGCGGGCGATCGTGCTCGAGCCGACCTTCCTGGTGCTCGACGAGCCGACCAGCGCGCTCGACATGCTGATCCAGTCGCAAATCGTCGATCTTCTGCGCGCGCTGCAGAAGCGGCGCGATCTCACGTATTTGTTCATTTCCCACGACCTGCGCGTGGTCGGTGCGCTCGCGAGCCGCGTCGTCGTCATGCGCCACGGCAAGGTGGTCGAGGAGGGGGCCGCCGACGAGCTGTTTGCCCGCCCGCAGTCGGCCTACACCCGCGCGCTGTTCGCCGCCGCCTTCAACCTGGAGAGCGCGGGCGAAGACATCGTGGCGCAGTGACGCCGTCATTGCGAGCGCAGCGAAGCAATCCAGAGTAATCTGCACCACCTTCCTGGATTGCTTCGTCGGCCTTTCGGCCTCCTCGCAAAGACGAGCTTCACATGAGAGTCTCATCCTTTCAGTGGTAAAGGGTATCGCCCGCCCTTGGCATTGACACCTTGGCATTGACACCTCCCGGACCTATAATAATTATGGGTCCATGGGGCAGGGCGGACGATCGGGGCAAGAGGCCAGGGGCTTCGCCGGCCGTCCGACCAGCGGGCGCTTCCGCGCGAGCAGCGAGGCGATGCTCATAGATTTCGCGACTTGTTTAAACCGCCTGCAACGGGGAGAAATTTGTTCAACTTGATCGTCAAGTACACCGCGTGGAGGGACGGGCACGACACGATACTAAGCAGTCGTGCTCTTGAGTATACGGATGACGCACTGATGCGCAGATTGCAGCCAAGCGGTGGCCTGGACTTAGACTCGTTGACAGCTCTTCCGACTTTGTTCGCCCAAGAAACGTCTGGCGAAGGCCATCAGGTAGCTCGTGTCGGTAGGATCATGCGCGCGCGACGGAGGGATCGTGAAATTAGCCTGGATTACTCTTACGAAACCAGTATTCCCCCAATTTCGAATAGAGTCTTACAAGAAATCGCTGATCAGCTTGATATTAGAGACGCCGAGTTTGCTCGAACGCATTGGGCTGTCAAAGATGTTGATCTCTATCGAGCCCTGTTAATAAATTCTCAACCCCGCCGTCCCCAACCAAGGGTCTTTCGTTTGGAGGATCATGACAATATCGAACCCACTCTCGTGTCATTGATGATGCCATTCCATCCTACTTTCGATGCCGTGTATGCCGTCCTTAAGCAGACGGCAGAGGCAGTCGGCCTCCGGTGCCGAAGAGCGGATGACATTTGGGAAAACCCTGCGGTCATTCAAGACGTAGTTTCTCTAATTGACCGATCCAAAGTCGTGATCTGTGACTGTACCGGCCGCAATCCGAATGTATTCTACGAAATCGGTATTGCACACACGCTTGGTCGCGAAGTTATTCTGATCACTCAACATGAAGCGGACATTCCCTTTGACCTTAGGCACCTGAGATATGTCCGTTATCTAAATAACGGTGAAGCTCTTAGCGCGCTAGGGTCACGCCTTCAATCTCGTCTGTCTGATATCGCGGAATGAGATGCAGCAGGGGATGTCGACATCGCCAATGAATCCTCACTCCGCTGCCGCCGCCGCTGACTACGGCTGCATGCGACGCCGGAAATCCGTGACGCGGGGCGCAAGCCGCGGCGAAGAAGTCTCGTTGCGACCGATTGGGCTACTCGCGTGCTCGTGATCAACACACTTTGAAGAGGCATCATGCATGCATAGGTACATTGAGAGCGGCCTCGATAACATCTACCTGGAAAACGGATACCGTATCCATCGGACGCCCTACGGGGAGGGTATCTCGATCCAGAATACGGAAGGGCTCAACCGGGCGATCGGACGATGGTTGGTATCCCTTCCCAAGCCCTTGACCGGGGCTGAACTGAGGTTTCTCCGGCTGGAAATAGAGGCGACGCAAAAGGATTTGGCCGGCATTCTCGGAACGACGGAGCAGACTCTTCGTCTGTGGGAAAAAAATAGAAAGAAGCCAATGCCGGGACCGGCAGACAGACTGCTTCGGGCGCTTTATCTCGAGTTCACGGGCAAAGATGAATCGGTGCGCAAGATGCTTGAGAGATTGGCGACATTCAATGAGACGGATCGTCAAATAGAAGCGCGATTCCGCGAGACCGGCAGAGGCTGGAAGCAGCGCAGTGTGCCGGCGCTCCGGGCTCATCACGCCTGACCATTGGTAACGACCGGTTCAGCCCTTTGGACATGACTGATTCTGCGAACCGGTGATCAAAGGTGCGTTCGCTCTCCTGATAATTTTCACGACTTCGGAGCAATATCGCGGGTCGCGATCAACCGCACGTGCGGTGACGCGAATAGAGCGGGGGTCGACCACACCCACTCATGCCGATCGGACCAGGCGGGATCGGTGGACGACACCACGAGCACGTCGATTCCATGGGTCAGGGCGCGGGCGCGGACGTCGCCGGCGGAGAGCGGTGTCGTGAAAATCGGAGCAAGCGCGGCGCGCCGCGCATCCACCTCGGCCCGCGATGCGCCATAAAGCGTCGCGTCGCGGTCGGCGACGGCAACCCGATTTCGTCCGTATAGTCCAAAGCCGAAGACGCGCTGATCGCTGGCAGGATTGTGCTGCAGGACGGCGTCTCTCGGAACGTGCGTATTGGCCCAGCTGTAGGCGGACGCCAGCGCGTCATCGAGTTCGGGATGCACTATTGGGCGAGGCGCAAAAATCAGATTGGGCGCAAGCACGGGATACGCCCGCACGATGACAAGCTGGTAAGCGATGCCGGCATAGCCGATTAACAGCAACGCGCCCATCGCGCCCGGCCACTTGAAACACTCGGCGATTCGGAATTTGCCGCTGTAGGTCAGGATGACGGCACAGGTCCAGATGAGGAATGCAAGCTGCGTCGGCAGGACCGCGCGCCAACCGAGGTCGTTATAGATCAGCGTCGAGCGCGTGAACGTTGCGAGCAGGAGGCCGGAGGCCGCGGAAAACATAAGAATTCGCGCTGCTTCCGTCCCGGCCGCCGAGCGGTGATGCCGCCAGAATAAGATCGCGCCGACAAGAAAGATACCGAACTCGAACAGATAGTTCACCGGCAGTAAAATCAGATGCAGCATATTGGCCGTCAACCCGGGTGGGACCCACACATTCAGCGCGGGGAACGGCCGGATGTAAAAGGCGATCGGGACCTCCTTGTCGGCCCGGCCCTGGAGGATGTCATAAATTTGCGGGATCAGGAGAACGGCCGCGAGGCATCCTGCGGCGGCAAGCGCGAGCGCCATCCGATACTGGCGACGCATGATGAGCGACGCCAGCCAGAACAAAGCGGCGAGCGCGATCGCCAGTCCGACCCACACGGAGGCGCCCACGCAGGAGGCGAATGCAATAGCGGCGACGATGGCGGGGCCCGGGCCCGGCCTCTCTGATATCAGAATGAGTCCGAATATTCCGGCAATGAGGGCCAGGAGGTGATGCGGCACCCAGAGCAGCGAAAACACCCAGGGCGAAACTTGCTGATTCCACCATTCGATCTGAACAGGCCAAGCCTTCGCCATGACGCCAACTACGACATTGGCGATGATGTCGAGATTACCGCAGAGCAGAAGAGCAACGAGCGCCCACACGATATTTCTCGAAACCGGCAGCTCGGGCATCGATTTCTGCCAGAGCAGGACGGCCAGCGTCAGCAAGGCCGCCCCGTCCCAGATTGCCAAAGCCCCCACCGCGGCGCGCGCATCGACGACGCCCATCGTCAGCCTGACCGGCATGGCGGCGACGGTATAGAAGAAATAGTAATATCCGCCGGGCTCTGCGCGGGTCACGAACGGGTTGGTCAGCGGCAAGCCCCAGGACACAATCGAATTCACAGTGGCGGCGTGCTTGACCATGTCCAGCGCCAGCGTGGGCTGATAGAGCGTCGCGCCGAAGCGGAAATCGACAAGCTCCGCTCCCGCTACCAGCAAACAGGCGAGCAGTGCGCCGACGAGGGAAAGCGGCGGCCGGTCGATCTTTGTCAGGGTGGGAGCGCCGAGCAGCGCGAGGGCGAGCAGGGCCGCCAGGGCGGCGTCGAGGCTCACGAGACGCGCGATCAGGCTCAGCAGCGCCGGCAGGACGGCAAAGGAGAAAAGCAGCGGGATGCCCCAGTGGGAGGATCCTCCGAACTCCTTTGCGCCGAGCCAAGCGGCAATCGCCGCTCCCGGCAGGAGCAGAAGCGGGGCGAGTAAGATCGTGGCGGCGAGCAAGCCGGCGAATTCGACCAAAGTGCTCGCCATGGTTCCCCCCGGATCGGGCGGCGCCACGATCCCGCGTCGCGAAAGCCGACCACGGCGAGGTGAAGAAACAGTTGAGAATCACGGCGGTCGCGATGATGGCGCTCCGCGGCTGCGTTCGAATTTCGTGGTGCGGCCTGTTTGCGATTTGACGCGCACAGCGATGGGTCGCTAAAGAATTCTTGCCGCAACGCTGCTCTTTTTATCCCTTCAACCACCGGCGCAATGACCAAAGGCGCGCTTGCTCTTCTCATCACCGGCGGCACCGAGAATTGGTCGCCCCCGCGCTGGCGCGAACGGTTCACCGCTGTGTGCCCGGAGCGCGCGGTGGCGCTCTTGCCCGCCGACTACGTCGATCCGGCCGCCGTGCGCTATGCCGCGGTGTGGAAGCCACCGCCGGGCGGGCTCAAGATCTTTCCCAACCTCGCTGCGATTTTCAACCTTGGCGCCGGCGTCGATGCGCTCATCGCCGATCCCTCGCTGCCCGACGTGCCGATCGTGCGCGTTGCCGACGAGGATCTTACCGGCCGGATGACCGAATACGTGGTGCTGCACGTGCTCCTGCATCATCGCCAGCAGCGCACCATCGACGCCCGCCAACGCGAGCGCCGCTGGGATCCGCCGGCCCAGCGGGCCGCGGGAGCGCTGCGCGTTGGCGTCATGGGACTTGGCGTACTCGGCCGCGACGCCGCCGACGCGCTGCGTCGGATCGGGTTCGATGTCGCGGGCTGGAGCCGGACCCGCAAGGCGCTCCCCGGTATTGCAACCTTCGCCGGGCAGGAGGAACTCGCGGCCTTTCTCACGCGCACCGATGTACTCGTTTGTCTGTTGCCGCTGACGCTGGCGACCAAAGGCATTCTCAATCGGCGCACGTTCTCTTTGCTCGCGCGCGACGGCGTGCTGGGCGGACCGGTCGTGATCAATGCCGGGCGGGGCGGGCTGCAGGTGGAATCCGATCTGCTCGCGACGCTCGACGACGGCACGCTTGCGGCCGCGACGCTCGACGTGTTCGAGAACGAGCCGCTGCCGGCGGAGAGCCCGTTCTGGTCGCATCCGAAGGTGACGGTCTCGCCGCACAACGCGGCCGACACCGATCCCGACGCGATCTCCATCTACGTCGCGCAGCAGATCGCGCGCCACGAACGCGGCGAAGCGCTGCAGAACGTGGTCGATCGCCGGCTAGGTTACTGACCCGTCTACCCGCCGCACGCTGGTCACTTCGCCGTCGCTTGCGCGGATGCGGGCGTCGGAATTCCTCTATACTTTGTGCTCTCGCGCTTCCACCCGGCACCGAGTTCGACCCGACTGCTTTCACCCCACCCCCGATAATCAGGGCCACCCTCTGTCCTTGGCTTCCCTGCGGCGGCAATGACGCGCGATTGGACGCGTCCTATGCTCTTCGACAGTCTCGAACGAGATGCTAGTATTGATTGCAAGCGGGTGAGGGGTAAAGGATTGGAACCTGAGTTTCCCATAGAGTTCTTGGTACAAGGCACGCCGGTGTCACTCCAGACAAAACGAGCGGAATCGAGAACGGAATGGCAAGCGCGTGTTAAAGAAGCGAGCCGCTCTGTTTTACCGGAAGGACACTGGGCCACGCGTGGCCGCGTAGCGGCGACACTGTTCTATTTTCCAGATGCGGCAATGGAAGGTGACATCGATAATATTGTGAAACCGATTCTTGACGCTCTTGGCAGGCACATATACATGGATGATTCTCAAGTTGAGCGAGTAGTGGTGCAGAAGTTTGAACCCGGAAATGTGTTCCCTTTTGCATCGCCGACAAGGACGCTTGAGGAAGCATTACTTCGGCCTAAGCCCTTGCTTTACGTGCGTCTGTCAGATGATCCGTTTGAGGAATTATCGTGAACGTCGTTGACGAGGTCAGGCAGGTACTTGAGCAGGTAGCCCCGCAGCTTCAGGCGGAAGGCTATACGGTATATCTTGAGCCCTCTCGCCAACTGCTGCCAGCTTTTATGGAAGGTTACATTCCCGACGCCATTGCTCTTCGGAAAGACAAGAATCTGGCGATTGAGGTTGTCCTTGAAGGCCCTTCTTCAAAAACTAAACAAGAGCGGTTGAAAAATCGGTTCGAACACAGAAAAGATTGGGAGTTGCGCCTTTACTACATTCGCCCAGCCGCTCCGGCGGAAGGGCTCCCTCCGATGGGAAATGAGGCGATCGATTCATCGATCGCATCCGTTGAAAACCTAATATCAAATGGTCAGCTTTATGGCGCCACGTTGATTGGGTGGGCGACTTTTGAAGCGCTTGGGCGCGCTCTCAATCCGGCTAAATTCGCGCGACCACAAACTCCTGCGCGTTTGATTGAAATTTTGGCTGCTGACGGAATCGTGACCCCCTCTGAAGCGGATTTATTGCGGAGGCTCGCAGTTTCGCGTAATCGCATAATACACGGAACGCTTAATGATAAAATTGATAAAGAAGATTTGAGCAAGTTCCTCAATGTTCTTAGAGAACTGCGGCGGATGACGCAAACCACCTAATGCTAAAGAATAATTAGTGAGAAGTCTCGACAAAGTGCTGCAGAACGTGGTCGATCCATCGTTTAGGCTATTGAGCCGGCCACCCGCCGCACGCTCGTCACCTCGCCGTCGCTGTTGCGGATGCGGGCGATCGCCTGGTCGATCGGCTCGATCGCGACCGCCATGTGGAAGGCGTTGGCGTGAATCACGGTTTTTTCGTCGCGCACGATCGCGACGTGCCCCTTCCAGAAAATGAGATCGCCGCGTCGATACGTGACGTCGGCAATCTCCGTGCCGAGCGCCGTCACCTGCATATCGGTATCGCGCGGGCAGGGAATGCCGCAGGCGGTCAGCGCAACCTGCACCAGCCCGGAGCAGTCGAGGCCGAGGCTGGTCTTGCCGCCCCAGAGATAAGGCGTGCCGAGGAAGCGCTCGGCGACGGCGACGAAGTCAGGCTCGCGGCTCTCAACCGACGCGAGATGCTGCACCGGCACGAAGCCGCCCGGCGCGATGACCGCGAACCGGCCCTCCGTGCGCAGCACGGCGACGCGCGCGCCCAATGGAAGCGCGCCGATCGGCGGAAGCTTGAACGATGGCGCCGGGAACACCAGCGTGCGCAGCGCGCTCACGCGATCAGTGGGCGGCGCGCCGGGTGCGACGAGGCCGTTCGCCGGCATGAAGCCGACGTAGCCGTCATCATCGAGTTGACCCCACGCCCAGCCTTCGTCGCTTGTTTCATAAACGGTGACCCGCTCGCCCATCAGCGCCTCGGTGTCGAGCGGCGCTTCAGGAGAGGGCGCACGGCGCAGCGGCACCTGCGGGTCGATCACCTCGCGCGGCGCGCCGTCGACGAAACGTTCGGCAGCGACTTTGCCCTGAAGAGAGCGCGCGGCGAGGTCGGGCCGGGCCGGCGTGAGGCGCGGATGCAAGGGCGGCATGGGTTAGGAGATGTTGTCGGCGCGCATTACCGGCGCCGCCTTGACCGCGAGAGTTGTTGGGCGGCAGTGATATCCTTGACGGAAGCGATACCGGTCATCTCGATGCATTCGCCGGAGTCCTTGCAATCGTCCACTAATCCGAACGCCTCGCACCGATGTCCTTGCGTACATATGGCAAGAATTTTCTTCTCGTCCTCCGAGTTGAAGGTGCAGATGCTCTCGCGGCCCAATTTAAGCACAAAGTGGTCCTGGAACTTGGAAAGCACACCTGAGCAAATGCCTGGCCTGGGCTCGGCCAAGGTAAAGCTTGAGCTGCCGAAGAGGCCAACGGTCAAGCAAAGGGAGAATGTCGCGATTCTCATGACGTAATTCTGACCTGTCGGGCGACGGAATTGCAAACGTCCTGAATTGGGCGAACGAGGGGTCGCGGTGAGCGGTTGAAGACGAATGTCATGCGTAGCGGGCGGCGAGCAGCGCGTAGAGCGCACGCGCCGCCTGGCATTCGCCGCCTTCCGGCCGCGCGGGCTTTGCCGCCGGCGTCCAGGCGTACAGGTCGATGTGCAACCAGCTCTTCGCCGCTTCGACGAAACGCCTGAGAAACAGCGCGGCGGTGATCGAGCCGGCGAAGCCGCCGGTCGCTACATTGTTGAGGTCGGCGACCTTGGAATCGAGCATCGACGAATACGGCCGCCACAGCGGCAGGCGCCATAGCGGATCGTTCTCGCCCACGGAGCAACGCGCAAGCTCGGCCGCGAGCGTCTCATCCTCGGTGTAGAACGGCGGCAAATCCGGGCCGAGCGCGACGCGCGCTGCGCCGGTGAGCGTCGCCATGTCGACGATCAGCTCCGGCTTCTCCTCGTCAGCAAGCGCGAGCGCGTCGGCGAGGATCAGGCGGCCCTCCGCGTCGGTGTTGCCGATTTCGACCGTGAGGCCTTTGCGCGAGCGATAGATGTCGAGCGGGCGGAAGGCGCCGCCCGAGATCGCGTTTTCGACCGCCGGGATGAGCACGCGCAGGCGCAGCTTGAGCGCGCGATCCATGATCATGTGCGCAAGCGCGAGGACACAGGCGGCGCCGCCCATGTCTTTCTTCATGATGCGCATGCCGCTCTCGGGCTTGATGTCGAGACCGCCGGTATCGAACGTCACGCCTTTGCCGACGAGCGTCACTTTGGGATGCGCGGGATCGCCCCAGGAGAAATCGACGAGCCGCGGCGCCCGGTCGGCGGCGCGCCCCACCGCATGAATGAGGGGGAAATTTTGTTTGATGAGGTCGTTCCCCACCACCGCGCGAAGGGAGGCGCCATGCCGCGCGGCAAGCGCACGCACCGCCTCTTCAAGCTCTGCCGGACCGAGATCGTTCGCCGGCGTATTGATGAGGTCGCGCGCGAGGCTCACCCCTTCCGCGACGCGCGAGATGTCGGGGCCGTCGATGCCATCGGGGATTTCGAGCCGCACCTGCTTGGCCTCGGCGCTGCGATAGCGCGCGAAGCTGTACGAGCCGAGCGCGAAGGCGAGCGCCGCGAGCCGCGCGTCATGGGGCGCATTGGCGAATCGATAGGTGCCGGCAGGCAGCAGCTCGACGAGCCGGCCCGGCAGGAAAAGATTCTTCCCGCCGTCGTCGGCTTCGAGACCGAACAGCACGCCCCCGAGCCCGTCGGCCTTGCCGGGCAGCAGCAGGTGCCGGCCGGGTTTCGCCTCGAACGCCGCCGCATCGACGAAGGCGCGCGCCGCGGGCTCCAGCGCGACGCGCAACGCCGGCCAGGTCGCGCCGCTGACAAACCAGATCGGAACCGCCGGCGCGGAGCCGGGCGCAACGAAAGCAGGATGCATGAGGTCTTCCTGAGAGCGGGCGCGCTCTACCACGGCGGGTCAGGGCCGAGAAGATCCAGCCAGGGGCGGTTAACCGGGCATTAGGGTTAACGGACTATTGCAGAAGTTCGGCCGGGTCTCTCCGCGCCCGGCGGAGCAGGGTCATGGCTTCAGGTTATCGTTCTCGTCTCGCGCGCCTGATTGGTCCGCTGGTTCTCGCGCCGGCGCTCGCCGCGGCCGCCGCCGGTTGTGCGTCGATGCGCCCGACGGGCGGCGCCGATCCGGGCTCGACCGGCTCGGTTGCCTCCGAAGCCGGACCCACGGGCGGCGACTGGCGGCGCGAGGCCGAGGCGGCCGGTGATCTCTACAAGAGCAATCCGGGAAACGCCGACGTCGCCATACGCTATGCGCGGGCGCTGCGCGAAATCGGCCAGCGCGCGCAGGCGGCCGCCGTGCTCGAGCAGGCCGCCATCCGCGATCCCAAGAACCGCGCGGTGCTTGCGGCTTACGGCCGGGCGCTCGCCGACGTCGGCAACTATCCCCAGGCGCTCGAAGTGCTCAACCGCGCGCACACGCCGGATCAGCCCGACTGGCACATCCTTTCCGTGCAGGGTGCGGTGCTCGACCAGATGGGCCGTCATGAGGAAGCGCGGCGCTACTACGCAAGTGCGTTGCGCATCGTGCCCGACGAGCCCTCGGTGCTCTCGAACCTCGGGCTCTCCTACGCGCTTTCGAAGGATCTCAAGCAGGCGGAGGAGACCTTGCGGCGAGCGACGACCGGCGGCCGCGTCGACCCGCGGGTGCGGCAGAACCTGGCGCTGGTGGTCGGCCTGCAGGGGCGCTTCGCGGAAGCCGAAACTATCGCGCGCGCCGATCTGCCGCCGGAAGAAGCCGCCGCCAACGTCGCTTATCTCAAGCGAATGCTCGCCCACCCGAACGGCCTCGCCAAGCTCCCGCACCCCGGCACGACGTGAGCGTCCCGGGCGCGTGCAACAAACTCAACGTAATCCTGAGGGCGCGCGCGACTTGGTCGCGCGCGCGTCTCGAAGGATGGAAACGCTCTCGGTGCTTGTGGCCATGCTTCGAGACGGATGCGCGCAAGCGCGCGACCTCCTCAGCATGACGTCGAGTTTGGTGCACGCCTTCCGACGCCGTATCAGCTTTGCGCGCCCAAGGCGTCACTGAATCGCCATGACCTTGATGGCGGCGGGGCCGAGAATGACGATAAACAGGCACGGCAGGAAGAACAGGATCATCGGCACCGTGAGCTTGGGCGGCAGGGCGGCCGCTTTCTTTTCCGCCTCCGACATGCGCATGTCGCGATTTTCCTGCGCCATGACCCGCAGCGTCGTGCCGAGGGGCGTGCCGTAGCGCTCGGCCTGCTGCAAGGCGACGCACACCGCCTTGACGCCCTCGAGGTCGGTGCGCTTGGCGAGATTTTCATACGCCTGGCGCCGATCCGGCAAATACGAGAGTTCGGCCGTGGTCAGCGTGAATTCCTCGGCGAGCGCGACCGATTGGGCGCCGATCTCCTGGCTGACCCTGCGGAACGCGGCTTCGACCGACATGCCCGATTCCACGCAGATCAGCAGCAAGTCGAGCGCGTCCGGGAAGGCGCGCCGGAGCGAGGTCTGCCGCCGCGTGATCTTGTTCTTGAGGAACACGTACGGCAGGTGCATGCCGAGATAGGCGGCGCCGATGCACAGCGCGACCTTGATCATCGTCGGCTGCTGGAGTTTGACGATGACGAACAGGTACACGATCGCGGCAATGAACATCACCGCGGGCGTGACCATGCGGAAGAACAGGTAGGCGACGTAAGGCGCCTGCCCGCGATAGCCGGCCTGCACCAGTTTGTCGCGTGCCTCCTCCTGGCCCACCCACTTGGCGAGGTTGAAGCGCTCGACCGCGGTCTTCATGAACTGCTTGGGCGAGCGGCGCAGCGAAATCTTCTGCGCCCCCGCCAGGCGCTCGCGTTCGCGCAGGCGGATCTTCTCGCGCTCGAGCGCCACCGCCTTCATGCGCCGGCCGAGGTTGTCGCTCGCGAACAGCGGCATGGCTAGCGTGATCACGGTCGCGGCGGCCGCGATGGCGGCGAACATCATCGCGAGAAACCGCGTGTCCGACATTACCCCGATGAGGAAATCGATCATGGCAGAACTCTAAAAATCGAAGTTGATCATCTTCTTCATCACGAACACGCCGATCGACATCCAGGTGACGCAGGCGGCGAGCATCAAGCGGCCGAGCTCGGTGGTCCACAACAGCTCGATGTAGGTCGGGCTGGTTATGTAGACGAGAAGCATGACGGCGGGCGGCAGCGAGCCGATGATGACCGCGGAGGCCTTTGCTTCCATCGACATCGCCCGGATCTTCGCCTGCATCTTCTTGCGATCGCGCAGCACGCGCGACAGGTTGCCGAGCGCCTCGGAGAGGTTGCCGCCGGCCTTCTGCTGGATGGAGATGACGATGCCGAAGAAGTTGGCCTCCGGCAGCGGCATGCTCTCATAGAGCCGGGTGCACGCTTCGCCGAGCGGCATGCCGATCGTCTGCGTTTCGGTAATGGCGCGGAACTCGCCCTTCACCGGCTCCTGGGAGTCGGTGGCAATCACCCTGAGGCAGTCGCCTAGCGGCAGGCCCGCCTTGACCCCGCGCACGATCACGTCGACCGCATCGGCGAAAGCCTCGAGGAACTTGCGTTCGCGCCGCTTCTTCAGGAAATGCAGCATCCACCGGGGAAACCCGAAGCCGGCCGCGAAGCAAGCGCCTGCCGTGGTCAACAGGCCGGTGCCCGTGAAGAACGCGATGGCGCTGGCGACGACCGCCAGACCGGCGCTGATCATGATGAACTGGCGCTTGCTCCAACTCAGGCCGGCTTGCGAGATGCGCACCGACAGCGGCGGAGACTTGGCCTTCCTTCGCCGGGCCTCGATGTCCTTGAGGGTTTCCTCGACTTGTTCGCGGCGGACTTTCGGCACGGCGCGCGCGGCCGGGGAGGCGATCATCGGCTGGGCGCGCGCGACGCTGGCCTTGCGCTGCTCGGCGCGCCGCTCCCCCGAGAGCAGCGGATAGATGAATACCCACGCGACGCCGCCGGCCGCGAGCGTGCCCAGGAAGAACATGGCAAGGGTCTGCAGCGGCATGGCGGCCCTTATTGCGTCTTGAGCGGTTCGTCGGCCACTTCGGCCGCGTCGAGCGCGGCGGCCAGCCGTTTTTCCTCGCCGTAATAGCGGGCGCGGTCCCAGAACTTGGGACGGCCGATCCCGGTCGAGCGGTGGCGGCCGATCAGTTTGCCGGCCGCGTCCTCGCCCAGGATTTCGTAGACGAACAGGTCCTGCGTGATGATGACGTCGCCTTCCATACCCATCACTTCGGTGAGATGGGTGATGCGGCGCGAGCCGTCGCGCAGGCGCGCGGTCTGCACGATCAGGTCGACCGAGGCGCACACCATTTCGCGGATTGTCTTCGAGGGCAGCGAGAAGCCGCCCATGGTGATCATCGACTCGATACGGGAGAGCGCCTCGCGCGGATTGTTGGCGTGCAGCGTGCCCATCGAGCCGTCGTGGCCGGTGTTCATCGCCTGCAGCAGGTCGAACGCCTCGGGACCGCGCACCTCGCCGACGATGATGCGTTCGGGCCGCATGCGCAGGCAGTTGCGCACCAAGTCGCGCATGGTGACCTGGCCCTCGCCTTCGAGGTTGGGCGGGCGGGTTTCGAGACGCACCACATGCGGCTGCTGCAATTGCAGTTCGGCCGCGTCCTCGCAGGTGATGACGCGCTCGTCGTCGTCAATGAAGGCCGTCAGCGTGTTGAGCAGCGTGGTCTTGCCGGAACCGGTGCCGCCGGAGACCAGCGTATTGACGCGGCAGCGGCCGATGATCTTGATCAGCTCGGCGCCCGCCGGCGTGATGGTGCCGAACCGGACCAGCTGGTCGAGGGTGAGCTTGTCCTTCCTGAACTTGCGGATGGTGAGCGAGGGCCCGTCGAGCGCGAGCGGCGGTACGATCACGTTGACACGCGAGCCGTCCGGCAGGCGCGCGTCGCAGATCGGCGATGCCTCGTCGACGCGCCGTCCGATCTGGCTGACGATGCGCTGGCAAATGTTGAGCAGCTGCTGATTGTCGCGGAAGCGGATGCCGGTACGCTGAATCTTGCCGGCGACCTCGATGTAAACGGTGCTGGCGCCATTGACCATGATGTCGGCGATGTCGTCGCGCGCCAACAGCGGCTCGAGCGGTCCGTAGCCGAGCACGTCGTTGCAGATGTCCTCGAGCAGCTCCTCCTGCTCGGAGATCGACATCACGATGTTCTTGATCGCGATGATCTCGTTGACGATGTCGCGGATTTCCTCACGCGCCGATTCGGCATCGAGCCGAGCAAGCTGCGCCAGGTCGATCGCCTCGATCAGCGCGCTGAAGATCGTGCCTTTGGTCTCGTAATAGCTCTCGGAGCGCCGCGCATCGGTTGCGCTCGGCGCCGGCATCGCCGGCTGGCCGCGGCTCTCCGGGGCGAGCGGCGGCGACACGATAGGCGCGGCTAGGCCGGCGGAGGGCAGCGGAGCGCGACCGACCTCGATGCCCCTGCTGGGCGCCTCGACCGGCGCCGGCGCAGGCGGCAAAGTCTCGACCGGCCCGCGCGGTTCCGGACCATTGTTGCTGCGCTTGCCGAACACGCCCGAACCTCCCGCGCTCTACGCCTGACGGAGCTTGAGCTTTTCGAGGAACGGCGTGAGCAGGTTGCTGCGCGCCCGCTTCACCTCGCCGCGCCCGGTCACGACTTGCGCCAGCTGGCGGAAGGTTTCGGCGACGCGATGCCCGGAGGAAATCTCGGCGATCATCTGGCCGTTATTGGCCGCGGTGCCGAACATCTGCGGCTCGAACGGGATGAGGCCGGCGGGCTCCGCTTCGAGCGCCTTGGCGAACTCGTCCGCCTTGATCTCCGGCCGCTTCGGCACGCCGACCTGGTTGAGACAGTAGTGCGGGCGATGGTCGTTCGGCCGCGCCGCGCGCAGCAGATCGATCATGTTCTTGGCGTTGCGCAGGTTGGCGAGATCGGGCCCAGCCACGATCAGGATGCTGTCGGCGGCGATGAGCGTGCGTTTGGTCCAGCCCGACCAGACATGCGGAACGTCGAGTATGATGAAGGGGACCGAGCCGCGCAGCACGTCGAAAATCGAATCGAAGGCATCGGTGCCGAAGTCGTAAACGCGCTCGAGGGTGGCGGGCGCCGCCAGCAGGCTCAGGTGGTCGGTGCATTTGGACAGCAGCCGGTCGACGAACGCCGTGTCGATGCGCTCGGGCGAGAACACGGCGTCGGCGATGCCCTGGGGTGGATCCTGATTATAGTCGAGGCCGGCGGTGCCGAAGGCAAGGTCGAGGTCGGCGACGACCGCATCGAGCCGCATGTCGCGGGCGATCGACCAGGCGATGTTGTGCCCGACAGTCGAGGCGCCGACGCCGCCCTTGGCGCCGACGACCGCGATCGTCCGTCCCACCGGCTTGGCGTCGGGCGCGCCGAACAGGGACGAGATGGCGCGGATAATGTCGAGGACATCGATCGGCGCGATCAGATAGTCGCTGATGCCCCGGCGCACCAATTCGCGGTAGAGCAGGATGTCGTTGGCGCGGCCGACCACGATCACCCGCGTGCCGGCGTCGCAAACCTCGGCGAGCTGATCGAGCCCGGTGAGCAATTCGTCGTGCCGGCTCTCCGATTCGATGAGCACCACATTCGGCGTCGGCGCGCTGCGATAGGCCTCGGCGGCAGCGGCGATGCCGCCCATCTGGATCTTCAGATGCGCCTTGGCCATGCGGCGGTCGTCGCCCGCGGCCTGCACCGTGGATGCGCTCTCCGCGGTCTCGCAGAAAGCTTGGATCGAGATGCGGGGAACCGGCGCGATGTGCTCGCCCGCGCCTGCCGCGCCGGCGTCGGTCGAGCCGTCTGGTTTTAGAGAATATTTGATCATTTGCCGATGTCGCTGATTTTGCCTTTTTCGCTGTCCGGACTGCGCGTCGCCGTCGCCTCGCCCTTGCGGTATTTGTCGAGCACGACGGCGCGCCGAGCGGCATAGGACGGAGTTTCGCCGCGCGCCTGCACAAGATCCGCCGGATTGTCGACCATGGCGGCGAGATTGCGCTGCTGCGTGCAGCCGAAGTTCCAGTACGAGTGATTGGACGAATCGGTGCCGTCTTTGCTCGGCCCGAGGTCCTTGGGCCACAGGCCGCACGGCCCGGCCTCCGCGATCACTTTCGGATACGACAGCCGCACGGTCGCGAATTTGATCGGCGTCGTCGGCCGGTAGCGCCGGGTGGCGATGGCGTCCGGCGCCACGCCGGCGGCGGCGAGGATCGATCGCACCTCGTCGACCGCATCGACGCTCGCGCGCTCGTTGGGCGTGCCCCAGGGGATGTCGATGAGCATGCCGCCGGTGCCCTCGTGTCGCCAGCTGTGGGCGAAGCCGAGCACGTCCGCCTGTTGCGCCGGCGAGAGCCCGCCGCGGTTGACGCCCACGAACAGCTCGAGCTTGCGCTCGCCCTCGCGGATCGAGATCGGGTGGCGCAGGCGGATGTCTTCCGGATAGGTGTCTATGGCCGCCTGATAGGTCTGGCCGCAGCCTGCGAGCGCCGTGGCGGCGAGAAGTGCCGCCGCGCACCAGGCGCTCTGCCGCGGACGGCGCCGACGCAGGGTGAGAAGTTTTTTCATGTCCGTTCTCCCTTGCGCGCTCAATCGAGAATGAAACCGGGTTTGCCGTAGTAGGTGCGCCGCCTGTCGTCCGCGTCGACCGTGCCGTAGATGCGGTTGAACTTGCCGAGCAGGGTGCCGGCGGTGTCGCCCGCGTCGACGAACCCATCGGTCGTCCGCGACAGGTCTTTGGGCCCGACCGGGTGCACGATGTAGGGCGTCACGATCACGGCCAGCTCGGTCTTCTGGTTGATGTACTCGCGGCTCTTGAACAACGAACCGAGCACCGGCAGCTCCATCAGCGCGGGTACGCCGTTGATCGCCTGCTTGGTCTGGTCCTTGATCATGCCGGCCATGGCGAGCGCGCCGCCCGACGGAATTTCCACGGTGGTCTCGGTGCGTCGCACCTGGATCGACGGGATGGTGACCGGGGGCGACCCGGAAAGAGTCAACGTGTTCTCGTTCGAGAGGTCGGAAACCTCGGTCATGACCTTGAGACTGATCCGGCCTTCCGAAAGGACGACTGGCGTGAAGTTGAGACTGACGCCGAATTTCTTGAAGTCGATGCCGTATTGGCAGAGCGTCGCCGAGCCGGACGTTTGCTGGGTGCAGGTGTAGCCGGAGGGGATCGGAAACTCGCCGCCCGCGATGAAGTTGGCGCTCTCGCCGGAAATCGCCGTCAGTGTCGGCTCGGCGAGGGTGCGCACCGCGCCCGCCTGCTCCATCGCCTGCAAGGTCGCGTTGAGCGAATTGAATCCGAGAGAGGGCACGCCGGCGCCAACCAGCTTGCCGAAGCCGATCGCGGTGTTGCTGATCGTCGTGCCGGACGCCGAGAACGGGTTTT
>JAFAUQ010000051.1 GCA_019243195.1 Hyphomicrobiales bacterium | reverse complement strand
GTCCGGCGAGGAACGTGGACGCGACGCCGAGCCGTGTGCGCTTGCCCACCGCATAACGCACAGTGTCGACCGTGAGCGCGATGCGTCGCGGATCGACCTTGGGTGATGAAGCGATCGAATAAAGCCGCGGCTGCAGCGGATCGAGCGCTTCGATGAAGGCTTCGGGATCCGGCCGCACGCCGCGGAATTTTTCCAGCGCCGCCAATACGTCGAGGGTCTCGGCGTCGCCGTCAGGATCATCGCCGTCGGCAAGCGCTTGCGCCTTCTGCCGGCGCTCGCCGCCGATGAGATATGAGATGAGCTGGAACAGCATGTCGGGCGCCGGATTGAGCGACACGCCGTCGGCGAGGACATCACGCAAGGTGCGCCCGCCGATGGGAAAATCCGGCGGCGCATCGACCGCCTTGAGCACCGCCTCAACCAGCGCCGGATCGTTGCGAGGAAACAGTCCGAAGGAGTCGCCGACCGCATAGTCGAGCCCGGTGCCGGCAATGTCGAACTCGATGTGCCAGGTTTCCTTGCCCGAGCCCGGTTTGTTGAGAAGCGTGCGGGAGAGGAAAGTCGCTTCGACCGGAGCGTCACGCGAGACCGCGGTCCGGTCCGCCTGCGGTTCCGCCGCCGGCGCTGGCAACACGACTGCGGGTGCGGCGGGCGCGGCGCCGTCGAGACCCTCGTAGAGTTTCTTGAGCATGCGGGCGGTTTCCTTGCCGCCCGGAACGCACAGGTTGAGCCGTTCTTCTTTTTTCTGAAAGATCGCGTTGGAATAATCCTCGCAGTTGTAGCCGCATTGCCCGCAATCCTGCTGGCCCATGGCAGCCATCATGCGCCGGCGCAGTGGCCGCCCCTCCGCCAGCGTCATGCGCTCCGGAAGCGGAATTGTCTGGTCGTGCCACGGGGTCTCGCCATCGTCGCCATCGTCGAGCGGTCCCTTGGCGACGGGGGCCGGCGCAAGGCCGCTCGGCATCAGCGCCGCCGTCTGCTCCGCCGACAGCGGGATCACGCCGCCGTCGAGCGAGAGCAGCCCGGCGAAGAAGCCGTTGAGCCACTCGCGTTGCTCGGGCGTGAACGGCGCGTTTTCCGCGATCAGGGTGGGGAACGGCGGGCGCGTCGAAAGGCTCATGCGGCCTCCGCGGCGACGAGCGTCTTGAGCGCGTCGAGGTCGTGGCGATTGGCGAAGGCGAGGAAGGTCTCGGCGGGCGAAGCGCGGTGCTTGATGTAGGCCGCGAGCATGCGCCCGACCGTCGCCGGCGCGTCCTGCGCCTTCACGTCGCGGTAGATTTCGCGCCCCAGCGTCGCGTCGGGCCCGAAGGCGCCGCCGATATGGATGTGATAACCCTCGATCGCGTCGCTTTCGCCTTCTTCCACTTTCGCGGCGAGCAGGCCGATCTCGCTGATGAAGTGTTGCGCGCAGGAGTGATGGCAGCCGGTGAGATGGATGTTGACCGGCTGATCGAGGGCGACGCGTGGTTCGCACCAGTCGGCGATCGCCGCCGCGTGCCCCTTGGTGTCGGCAAGTGCGAATTTGCAGCCCTTGTTGCCGGTGCAGGCGACAAGGCCGGCGCGCAATGGGCTCGCTTCGGTCGAGAGACCGAGCGCCGCGATTGCGTCTCGCGCCTCCGCCACGCGATCATCCGGCACGCCCGAAATCAGCAGGTTCTGCCAAACCGTCAGGCGAATATCGCCGTCGCCGCAATCGCGCGCGATCTCCGCGAGGCCGCGCATCTGCTCCGCCGTGTGCTTGCCGACCGGAAGCGCAACGCCGATCCAGTTGAGGCCCGGCTGTTTCTGCGCATGCACGCCGATATGCGCCGTGCGGTCGAACGGCGGCCGCGGCGCGATTGCCTCAGCCGCCGCCCGCGTGAGCTTGCGGCCGAGTTTCTCTTCCACCGCGCCGAGGAATTTTTCGAACCCCCAGGCATCGAGCACGTATTTAAGGCGCGCCTTGAGGCGATTGGTGCGGTCGCCGTGATCGATGAAGACGCGCACGATCGCATCGGCGACGAGGGTTGCGTCGTCCGGTTTGACGATCACGCCGGTGTCGCGCGCAAAGTCGCGATGGCCGGTGATGCCGCCGAGCATCAGGCGAAACCACACGCCGCTTTCGGGGCCAAAGCCGTCCTTCACTTCGACCGCCTGGAAACCGATGTCGTTTGTTTCCTCGACCACCGGGATCGTGCCGGCGCCGTCGAAGGCGACGTTGAATTTGCGCGGGATGCCGTAAAGCGAGCGATCGTTGAGGATGTGAAAGTGCCATTCGCGCGCGTAGGGACGCGTATCGATGAGTTCCTGCGGATCGATGCCGGCCGTGGGCGTGCCGGTCACGTTGCGGATGTTGTCCGCGCCGGAACCGCGCGAGCTTAAGCCCAGATCCTGAATCGCTTCGATGATGGCGACGGCGTTCTTCGGCTCGATTTCGCGCATCTGCAGGTTGGCGCGGGTGGTCACGTGCGCGTAGCCGCCGCCGTAGCGCTCGGCGAGATCGGCGACGCCGGCGAACTGCCAATGTTTGAGGATCCCGTTGGGGATACGCAGCCGGCACATGTAGGCGTTCTGGGCCGGGGCCACGTAAAACAGCCCGTAGAACCGCCAGCGGAAATTATCTGGAGGCTTGGGGGGCTCGTTCGCGGCAGCTTGTGCCTTGAGGCGCTCGTAGCCGTCGAACGGATGCAGCTCGCGCTTGAATCTCTCCTGATCGGAAAGTTTCTGCCCGGCGCCGACGAACCGATCCTGCGCCTTGATCGCCGCGGCATCGGGGCCAACCGGCTCGGCGCCGCCGCTGCCGGGTATAGCGGCGGCGCCGTTGCCGGTGAGCAGACCACGCGCGGCGCGCGCCGCCTGCAGGCCGGACACGAATCCTTCCAGGTAACGTTTCTGCTCGGGCGCGAAGTCTCCGGACATGAATGCGCGCTTCATCCTATTCGGCGGGCACGGCCAGCGCGGACGGCTCCGCGTAATCCAATCTCGGTCTCCTCGGTTGGGGCCGTTTTCACAGATCACTATTCAAGCGCTATGCCACTCCCGTGGCTTTGGATTACCCCTGTAATTGCAAGAGGATAGTTGAAGGATGGCGGGCCGGCCTTTAACGATTCGGTAAGCATTGCTGCCCAAATCAGCCGCAGTTCGCCCGCGAATTGTGCGCTGCACAAATCCTAGGCAATCAGGGCAATCACATTCAATCCTGCAAAGACGATTATTCGGGCGGCGGCCCTTTGTAAGCGGGATTGGGGCCGCAGATGCCGCGGTCGGTGTTTTTGATATTGGCGCGACAGGCCTCAAGCGTGGGGAAATCGCAGCTGTTGTATGCGGGCGTCCAGGCGCAGTAGGGCGCCGGCCTGGCGCTGCCGCAGCCGCCGGTCAGGCTCGCCGCGGCAACGACGACGACTAGGATCAACCATACGCGCATGCTGGAACCTCACAGGTCGGCGCTCGGAAGCAGCGGCGCCGGATTCTCTTTAACACCTGCCGACCGCAAAGCCGGCGTTGTCACCGATTCAGCCCGTTCGCCCGCGCCACGAACGCGCGCACGCTTGGCAGCACCTGCGGCAGCAGCGCCCGGACTTCGTCGCGCGTCATTCCGGGGCGGATGCGCGGGTCGTAGAGGATATTGAGCAGATATTGATCGTAGACGTCGAAAAAACCTTTCTGGACGTCGTCGTTGAACATGCTCCAAGGTACCGACGGATCATCGTTGATCGGCCCCAGCGCCTGCAGCAGTTCCTCATAGACGCAGTCGTAGAAAATGAACTCCCCGGAATCGGCCACGAGAATGACGTCGGAATGGAGAATGCGGTACTGCTCGTCCTTGCTGAACCCGGACAGGCATTGCGGCTCGAGCGAGCGCTCGATGCGGCGCGCACGGTCGCGCCCGTAGAAGGCGCGAATGGTCGCGGCGAGATTGCGGTTGCGCACCAGCGTGACCGTGACGTTGGCGGCAGCGCGATCGTCGGTCATGGCGATGTCGAGATGATCGACTCGCGTCGCAATGTCGGCCACCGCAGCGGCGACCTGCCGGCGGCGGTCGGGCTTGGCGCGGCTTTCGACAAAAACGCGCACCGGCCCGTCGTACTTGCGGATGCGGTCGACGCGCCCGGCGACGGCAAGCTCCGCGCCGAATGCGATCTTGAAGAACCCGTCGGCGATCTGCGCGTCCGTGAATATTTTTTGCTCGGCCGCGCGTAGCTTGGCGATTTGCGCATTTTCGGCGCGCGCAAAGTCGAGCGCCGCGCCGCAGACTAACAAAACGAGGACTGCTGCAAACAGGCGGATAAGGCCGAGCAAAAGGGCCGCCGCTTAGCGCGCGGGCGACAGGCGGGAGGCGCGGTTTTGCAGCGCCCTGATGCGCTCGGCGAGGCTTCCGCGAGGTTCATCGCTTGAAGCCTGCGGCGCGCCGTTCACGGCGGTGGCCGGCGCGGGCGTCTCCGCCAGGATGGTTTCGATGCGGGAGCCGGGACCCTCGATCACCGACGTGAGCCGGACCACCTCGGCCGCCACGTCGTTGATGCGTTCGCGCAGCAGCGCGTTCTCGACGCGCTCGGCCGCCCACGAAGCCTCGGCATCGCGCTTCATCGTGGAAATCTCACGCTGCAGCTTCGCTCGCTCCTCGCGCGTCCGGTCGAGCTGAGCTTCGAGCGAGGCTTTCTCCGAGGCGAGCGCGTCGGTAGCGGCGCCGTGGCGGCGGTCGACGCTCGCGAGTTCCTGGCGCAGATCGTTTTCGAGACGGCGGCCCGCCTCGAGATCGAGTCGCAGCTGATCGCGCTCGCGTTCGCGTTCGCCCAGCATGCGCGCTTGCTCCCCGAGACGCGTTTCCAATTCGGCGACGCGGCGGCCGAGGATCTCCGCCTCGGTCGTTTGCACCGCCAGCTGGCGTTCGAGTTGGCCGACCCGCTCGCCCAGTCTCTCGACTTGTCCGCGTTCAAGCGCCAGTTCCTTCGTGGCGGCTTCGGCGCCGCGACGCTCCTGCTCGACGCGTCCCTCGGCGTCCTTGACCGCCTTCCGCAGGTCGGCGACCTCATGCGTGAGCGCATCGATCTGCGTCTTGAGCGCCACGATTTCCACACGCCGGCTGTCCGACGTGACAGAGTGCTCGTCGAGGTTGCCGGTCAGGCGCGCGAGGTCAGCCTGTTTGTCGGCGAGCGTGCGCTCGCCTTGCCGCAATGCGTCGGTCTTGGCCGCGAGTTCGTCCTCGGTCGCCTTGAGCTGATCCTTGAAGGTCTTCTCGCGCGCCTCTAGGGCGAAAATGGTTGCGGTCTTCTCGCCCACCTCGGCTTTGAGCTGGTTGATGGCGTCAGCCTTCTTGCCCAGTTCGGCGAGCTGGCTCGTGGTCTTGCGCTTGAGCTGATCGACGCTCATCTCGAGCCGCCGCGTCGACATGGCGAACTCGGCGCGCAGCTGGTCCTTGTCCGCCTGAATTTCCGCCATCGAAACCGGGATCGCCGCTTCCAGCCGGCGCGTGGTGAGGCGCTCGGCGCGGCCGTGCACGAACGGCATGATGATGAGCGCAAGCAGGGTCGCGGCGAGAAAGCCGAGCCCGAAATACATGATCGGCTCGATCATGGACGAACGCCTCCGACCGGATTGCTAGAGCATGATGCCGAAAAAGCCTGCCCCGCACTTGATGCGGGGTGGGTACCGGTTTTCGGAAAACATCATGCTCCAAACATAAGGCAAAGCGGGATGACGATAAGTCATCGCGCTTTGAAGATAAGATGCCATGCGGCCGGCGCGAGTGCCAGCCGTTGAGTGTCGCGCAAGCACGATTGGAGCGTCAGAATGGGTTCCAAGTGGCCCGGTCGGTAAACTTCAGATAGCCGACATTGGCGCCGAGACGCACGCCGACCCCTGCCCGGATCGGAATGACGACGACGCGGTTGGCGGTGAGCACCGTCATGCCGAACCCGCCGACGAAGTAAGCGGAGCCGTCGACACCGGCAAAGTGCTGATAAATCGCGGTGGTGGCCGGCAGATTGTAGACCAGCATCATGGTGCGGGCACCTTCGCCGCCCACGTCCCATCCGATCGACGGCCCTTGCCAGAATACCTTCAGGTCGCCGGCATTCTTCGTGTAGAGCACGCCCTCGCCGTAGCGCAGACCGACAACCACCGCGCCGCCGCCCTCTTGACCCAGCACGTAGCCGTTGGGCAGGCCCCATTGGCTCACCGCCTTCTCGATGATGGTGGCAAGCCCGCGCGAGACGCCGCCGAAGAAGCGGTGGCCGGCCGCCACCAGTTCTCCCGGCGCGAAGGTTGGTGGGCCCGCTTCCGGAGGGGGCGCCGGCTGGGCGGGCGCGGGCTGGACCGGTGCCGGTTGGGCCAGGGCGGGTGAGGCGTTGAGCCCGAGCAAGAACAGCAGCACAGCGAAGCTGCGTAAGACGGCGCGCATGGAACCCCCCTCGTGGATGGTATGCCGCTCAACTCATTGCATACCGGGAGGGCGTAGGACCCGCAGGCAATAGCGGCCCCCACCCCACATCCGAATCAATCCTGGGCAGCAACTATGACGGCACCGCGGCAATAAGCCGTCAACCGGCCTTGCAGCGCTCGGCCTGGGGCTTCCTGGTCGATCCGGGCAAGTTGGTTGCGGCCGCGCAGGCGCAATGGCCGAGCTGCTCAAGGTCCTCGTGCCGTGATGGGGGTAGCGGCAGCCGGGTCTGCCCAGGCCACGAACCCCGGAACCCGGAAAAATTCCTCGGCGCGTCCGTAAGCAACGGGAGCGCCGTCCGGGGCTCTGATTACGCCGCCGCTGGCCGTCAGAACCGCATGGCCGGCGGCAATGTCCCATTCGGAGGTGGGCGCAAGGCGCGGGTAGACGTCCGCTTGCCCCTCGGCGAGCCGGCAAAATTTAAGGGACGAGCCGCACGCCAGTTGGTCCGCTCCCGGCAGGGCAGCAACGAAGGCTGCCGTGCGCGGGTCGAGATGCGACCGGCTCACGGCGGCGATGAGGCCGTGCGCCGGTTGGGGCCGGGGACGCAGCGGCGTCACATTGCGCGCGGCCGCCGGTGCCGCGCCGGGGGCGAGATCGAACCGCTCGGCCCCGCGACCGGCAGCGCCGCGCCAGACGCGGCCTTGCGCCGGGGCCGCAATGATCCCGATTTGCGGAACGCCGTCGGCGACGAGTGCGACGTTCACGGTGTATTCGTCGAGGCCGGCGAGAAACTCGCGCGTGCCATCGAGCGGGTCGACCAGAAAAAACCGCGTGCCTGGTCGTGGACGCACGCCGCGCGCGCAGGCCTCCTCCGAAACCACCGGCACGCCGGGGGCGAGCCGCGCCAATCCTTCGAGCAAGAGGATTTCCGCGGCCTCATCGGCATCGCAGACCGGGGTATGATCGGCCTTCATGCGCGCCGCTTGGGGGCCGATGCGCCGGACTACCGCTGCGGCCTCCGAGACCAGCGCGGTGAGGTCGTCCATCAACGAAACTGCCGGAACAGTCAGGCCGTCAACATTCCGATCGCCGCTCACAGCTAGTGTCCCGATTCCGAAGTTCGCCCGAGCTTGCCGCACGTTCCGAAGCGAACTTCGGAATCGAAGGACACTAGCAACGCTATGATTCTAGTGCCGCTTTGAACCCGAAGTTCGCAGTCGGACTCGCGGCAATTGTAGTGCGAACTTCGGGTTCGCGGCACTATGGTCCTGATTGCGTTGGCCGGTCGAATCGGTGCGGTGTATCACGGCCGGTGAGCCTGGACACGGCGCCCGCGCTGCCCAGCTGTCATGCGTTTGTCGGAGACTTTGTCATGGCCGGCCCGGTCACCCTCGAAGCCCTCGATCTTGCCGCGCTCCTGTGCTCGCGCGTCTGCCACGATCTGATCAGTCCGGTCGGCGCCGTGGTCAACGGCCTCGAGGTTCTCGAGGAAGCCAAGGACGAGGAAACGCAAACTTTCGCGATGGACCTCATCAAGAAAAGCTCGCAGCAGGCGTCCGCCCGCCTGCAATTCTGCCGGTTGGCCTTCGGTGCCGCCGGCTCGGCGGGAGCGGCGATCGATCTCGGCGATGCCCAGGGGGTCGCGCGCGGCTTTCTCGAAGACGGCAAGACGCGGCTGGAATGGAATCTGCCCCGCGAGCTCCTGCCCAAGAACCGGGTCAAGCTGCTGCTCAATCTCCTCCTGTTGGCCGGCCAGACGATCCCGCGCGGCGGGACCCTGAAGGTCGATCCGGTCGGCGAGGGCCAGGTGATGGGCTTTCGCATCAGCGCGACCGGCCAGAACGCCCGGGTCCCGCAGGCCGTCCCCAGCCTCGTCGCGGGCGAGCCGGAGGCACATGCGGTCGATTCCCACGCCATTCAGCCGTTCTATACGGGGCTGTTGGCGCGCAGTTGCGGGCTCACCGTCACGCTTACGCCCGAAGGCGAGGGGATCGTCGTCGCGGCTACGTGACACCGCGAAAAATCCAGCAAAATTGCGCGGCCTCAGCATCGGCGATCGGTCCGTTTACCGGCCCTTAGGCAACCAAAATTAAAGGGTTTGCCGACACACTGTGCGGCGCAATGCGCTTGCGCAGGCCTTTTCGTTGTTTGCGCGTAACTGCACGTCGAGGTCCAGTCGATGGACGATCTGCTGCGCGAGTTCCTCACTGAAACGAACGAGAGTCTCGACGTTGTCGACGTCGAGCTGGTTCGTTTCGAGCAGGAGCCAAACAACGCGAAAATTCTCGATAACGTTTTCCGCCTCGTCCACACGATCAAGGGCACCTGCGGGTTTCTCGGCCTGCCGCGTCTCGAGGCGCTCGCGCACGCCGCCGAGACCCTCATGGGCAAGTTCCGCGACGGGATGGCGGTCACCGGCGCCGCGGTCACGCTGGTCCTGTCCACCATTGACCGCATCAAGCAAATCCTCGGCGACCTCGAGCGCAACCAGCGCGAGCCCGCCGGCGACGACCGGGACCTGATTGCGCAGCTCGAGCACATGGCGATGCAGGGCGCGGTCGAGGCGGCGCCCGCGGTGAGCACCGGCTCGCTGGTTTATCAGGTGCTGGAGCGACCGCTGCGCCCCGGCGAGGTCTCGCTCGATGAACTCGAGCGCGCCTTCAGGGAAACGCCCGGCCCGCAACCGACGCCCGCGCCCGCTCCGGCCAAGGCGATACCCGCGCCGCCGCCCGCGCGGCGCGAAAACAAAGAGGAAGCCGCTGACGACGGCGGCAAGGCGGACGGCAAAGTCGCGAACCAATCGATCCGCGTGAACGTCGAAACGCTCGAGCACCTCATGACGATGGTGTCCGAGCTGGTGCTCAGCCGCAATCAGCTCCTGGAAATCGTCCGGCGCCACGAGGATTCCGAGTTCAAGGTGCCGCTGCAACGCCTCTCGAACGTGACGGCCGAGCTGCAGGAAGGCGTGATGAAGACGCGCATGCAGCCGATCGGCAACGCCTGGCAGAAGCTTCCGCGGGTGGTGCGTGACCTTGCGACCGAGCTGGGCAAGGAGATCGAGCTCGAAATGCACGGCGCCGAGACCGAGCTGGACCGCCAAGTGCTCGACCTGATCAAGGATCCGCTCACCCACATGGTGCGCAACTCGGCCGACCATGGACTCGAAAGTCCGGAAGAGCGCCGGCGCGCCGGCAAGCCCGAAAAGGGCACCATCCGGCTCTCGGCCTATCACCAGGGCGGTTACATCATCATCGAAATTGCCGACGACGGCCACGGCCTCGACGTCGAACGCATCAAGGCGAAGGCGGTGGCGAACGGGCTCGCCAGCGAAGCCGACGTCGAGAAGATGAGCGAAGCGCAGGTTCAGAAGTTCATCTTCGCCCCCGGGTTCTCGACCGCCGCGAAGGTCACGAGCGTCTCCGGCCGTGGCGTCGGCATGGACGTGGTGCGCAACAACATCGACCAGATCGGCGGCACCATCGACGTGAAGTCGGTGGTTGGCGAGGGATCCAGCTTCACCATCAAAATTCCGCTCACGCTCGCGATCGTTTCGGCCTTGATCGTCGAGGCGGCAGGCGAGCGCTTTGCCATTCCGCAGCTATCGGTCGTGGAGCTGGTGCGGGCGCAGAGCAATTCCGAACACCGCATCGAGCGGATCAAGGACACGCCGGTACTGCGGCTGCGCCACAAGCTGCTGCCGCTGGTGCATCTCAAAAAGCTGCTGCGCATGGGCGACACGGGCGAGCCCGCGGACGGCTTCATCGTCGTTACCCAGGTCGGCAGCCACACCTTCGGCATCGTGGTCGACAGCGTGTTTCACACCGAGGAAATCGTCGTCAAGCCGATGTCGACCAAGCTGCGCCACATCGCAATGTTTTCCGGCAACACGATTCTCGGCGACGGTTCGGTGATCATGATCATCGATCCCAACGGCATCGCCGAAGCGATCGGCACGCTCGAAGGCGAGGAGAGCGAGGACGAAGCTGAGGCGCGCAGCGCATCGGCCGGCAAGATGGTGTCGATGCTCGTGTTCCGCGCCGGCTCGCCCGAGTTAAAGGCCGTCCCGCTGTCGCTCGTGACGCGGCTCGAGGAGATCGACTGCAAGAAGATCGAGTTCTCCAACGGCCGCCATCTCGTTCAGTATCGCGGGCAGCTGATGCCGCTGGTGCGGGTGGACGAGACGGCGCGCATTCGCAGCGAAGGCACGCAGCCCCTTCTCGTGTTTTCCGACGGCGGCCGATCGATGGGGCTCGCGGTCGATGAGATCGTCGACATCGTCGAAGACAAGCTCGATATCGAGGTGGTGAGCACCAGCGTGCCGGGCGTGCTCGGATCGGCCGTGGTCAAGGGTCAGGCTACTGAGATCGTCGATGTCGGCCATTACCTGCCGCTCGCGTTCGGGGATTGGCTCACCCGCAAGGAGCTGCGCGCCGACGCGCTGACCCGCAACCTGCTGCTGGTCGACGACTCGCATTTCTTCCGCAACATGCTCGCGCCCGTGCTCAAGGCCGCGGGCTACGAGGTCACCACCGCCACCGGGGCCGACGACGCGCTGACGCGGCTCAAGGCGGGCGAGCGTTTCGACGTGATTGTCTCCGACATCGAGATGCCTGGCATGAATGGCTTCGAGTTCGCCGAGGCGGTGCGGCGCGACGTGCGCACCGCGCGGGTGCCGATCATCGCACTTTCCGCGGTCGCCTCGCCGGCGACGGTCGAGCGCGGACGCCAGGCCGGGTTCCACGAGTTCGTCGCCAAGTTCGATCGCCCCGGCCTTATCGCGGCGCTCAAGGAATCGACCGTCGATTGGAATGAGGCGGCGTGAGCTGAAGTCATGAAGGCGAACGGAAAATTCGACGAGAGCGTCATCGAATACGTGACCGTCATGCTCGACGGGCAGCTGTTCGGTTTGCCGATCTCGCGGGTGCAGGACGTGTTCATGCCCGACCGGCTCACCCGGGTTCCGCTGGCGCCGCCGGAAATCGCGGGCGTGCTCAACCTGCGCGGCCGCATCGTCACCGCGGTCGATCTGCGCCTGCGCCTCGGTTTGGCGCCGCGCACCGACGGCCGCCCGCCGATGGCGGTTGGCATCGAGCTTAAGGGCGAGTCCTACGGGTTGCTGATCGATGCGGTCGGCGAAGTGATGAAGCTCTCGAACGGCACCCGCGAAGCCAATCCGGTCAATCTCGATGCCCGCCTGGCGCGGGTCTCGGCTGGGGTGCATCGGCTCGAGGGCCAGTTGTTGGTGATCCTCGACGTCGACCGGGTTCTCGACATGACGGTTGCCGATCCGCTCGCCGCGTGAGTGAGGCCGGTTGTTAATTGAAGTAAACCTCGGCCGCGGTGGCCGAAGCAACGGGTGATGCGATGAAGACGTGTTTGGTCGTTGACGACTCGAGCGTGATCCGAAAGGTGGCGCGGCGCATCCTCGAGGGGCTCGATTTTCAGATCACCGAGGCCGAGGACGGCCAGCAGGCGTTGGCGCAGTGCCAGCGCCAGCTGCCCGACGCGGTGCTGCTCGATTGGAACATGCCGGTGATGGACGGCTACGAGTTCCTCAAGGCGCTGCGCCGGCTGCCGGGAGGTGATGCCCCCAAGGTGGTGTTCTGCACCACCGAGAACGACGTGGTGCACATCGCGCGTGCGCTTCACGCCGGCGCCAACGAGTACATCATGAAGCCGTTCGACAAGGACATCGTCGAAGCCAAGTTCCACGAGGTCGGGCTGATCTGACCGGCTTTCTAGTTAGTTGCGTTGCGTAACGAGTACCGCGTTTCATGAGCGTCGCCGTCGCCGCGCCCGCCTTTGCGGCCGCCTCCGTCGCCAGCCCGCCGCCGTTGCGCGTCATGATCGTCGATGACGCGGTGGTCGTGCGCGGGCTCGTGTCGCGCTGGGTGGAGGAGGAGGGTTTTCAGGTCGTCGCGTCGGTTCGCACCGGGCGCGACGCGGTCAACCAGATCGAACGCGCCAACCCCGACGTCGTGGTTCTCGATGTGGAGATGCCGGAACTCGACGGCATCTCGGCCCTGCCGCTGCTGCTCGAGAAGAAGCGCGACGTCGTCGTGATCATGGCCTCCGCGGTCACGCGCCGCCACGCCGAGATCAGCTTGCGTGCGCTGGCGCTGGGGGCGGCCGACTATGTACCCAAGCCGGAAACGAACCGCGGCGTCACCACGTCGCTCGAGTTCCGCCGCGAACTGATCGAGAAAATCCGTCATCTCGGCGGGCGGCGCAAAGGTCAGGTGCCGCCTTCCGCGCGTGGGCCGGCCGGTACGCCGGGTGCGTCGGCGCGCCCCGCCGTCGAGCGTCCTCCCTCTGGCCAAGCCGCACTCATCAAGCTGCGCCCGTTCTCGGCGCTGCTGCCGCGCGTCTTGCTGATCGGTTCATCGACCGGCGGCCCGCAGGCGCTCAACACCGTCGTGTCGCGCCTCGCCCCGGTCATCGACACGGTCCCGGTGCTGATCACTCAGCACATGCCGCCGATGTTCACGACGATCCTCGCCGAGCACCTCGGGCGTTCCGCGCAGCGGCCGGCGCACGAAGCCGTCGACGGCGAGCCGATCCGCGCCGGCACTATCTACGTCGCGCCGGGCGGACGCCACATGCGCATTCTCCAGCACAATGGCGGGGCGGTGATCACGCTCGACGATGGGCCGCTTGTGCATTTCTGCCGGCCCGCCGTCGATCCGCTGTTTGAGTCAGCGGCGCGCGTCTACGGCTGCGGCGCGCTTGCCGTGATTCTCACCGGGATGGGCACGGACGGAGCGCTGGGCGCCAGCGATATCGCCGCCGCCGGCGGCAGCGTGATCGCCCAGGACGAAGCAACAAGCGTGGTCTGGGGCATGCCGGGCTCGGCCGCACACGCGGGCGTGTGCTCGGCAGTGCTCCCGCTCGACGAAATTGCGCCCAAGCTGCTGCGGATTTGCGCGGGAGAACGCACGTGAGCCCGCACGATTACGACTTTCTGTGCAAATTACTCAAGCAGCGCTCGGGCCTCGCGCTCGCCGGCGACAAGCAATATTTGGTCGAAAGCCGACTGTTGCCGCTCGCCCGCAAGGCCGGGATTGCGAGCCTTGCCGACCTGGTCGCGAAGCTCAAGGAGCGCGACGACCGGCTGGCCGTCGAAGTGGTTCATGCAATGACCACGAACGAATCGTTCTTCTTCCGCGACAAGATTCCGTTCGACCACTTCCGCGACACGATCATGCCTGCGCTGCTCCAGTCGCGCGCGGCCGAGCGGCGCATCCGCATCTGGTGCGCGGCCGCCTCCACCGGACAGGAGCCCTATTCGCTCGCCATCCTGCTCAAGGAAATGAAGGACAAGATCGCCGACTGGCGCATCGAGATCCTCGGCACGGACCTGGCGACGGCGGTGCTGGATAAGGCGAAGGCCGGCCTCTACACGCAATTCGAGGTGCAGCGCGGGCTGCCGATCCAGCTGCTGGTCAAGTATTTCGCCCAGATCGGCGAGATGTGGCAGATCGGGGCGGACATCCGCGGAATGGTGCAGTATCGCCCGCTCAATCTGCTCTCCGACTTCTCCTATCTCGGCCCGTTCGATCTGGTGTTCTGCCGCAACGTGCTGATCTATTTCGATCAGGAGACCAAGGTCGACGTGCTCGGCCGTCTCGCGCGCGTGACCGCCCCGCACGGCTTCCTGGTGCTCGGCGCCGCCGAAACGGTGGTCGGCCTCACCGACGCCTTCAAGCCGGTGCCCGAGCGGCGCGGACTTTACGCCCCGGCGATGCCGGCGAGCGCGCCCGGGCTCGCCGCCCGCGTCGCCGCCATGGCCCCGCGCCCGGCGACCTTGGTCGGCGCGAAGTAATCAGGTTCATCTCCTGCCAAAAACGAAAACCCCGCCTTGCGGCGGGGTTCGGTAACCAGAATTTGCCAGGCCCTCAGGCCGGTATCCGGGCCTCGTCCTCGGTCGGTTCGCGCAGGACGTAGCCGCGCCCCCACACCGTCTCGATGTAGTTCTTGCCGCTCGAGGCGTTGGCGAGCTTCTTGCGCAGCTTGCAGATGAACACGTCGATGATCTTGAGCTCGGGCTCGTCCATGCCGCCGTAGAGGTGGTTGAGGAACATTTCCTTGGTCAGCGTCGTGCCCTTGCGGAGCGAGAGCAGCTCCAGCATCTGATATTCCTTGCCGGTCAGATGCACGCGCGCACCGTTCACCTCGACCGTCTTGGTGTCGAGATTGACCACCAGGTCGCCGGTCTGGATCACGCTCTGCGCATGGCCCTTCGAGCGGCGCACGATGGCGTGGATGCGGGCGACCAGCTCATCCTTGTGGAACGGCTTGGTCATGTAGTCGTCGGCGCCGAACCCGAGGCCCTTCACCTTGTCCTCGATGCCGGCGAGGCCGGACAGGATCAGGATCGGTGTCTTGATCTTGGAAACGCGCAACGTCCTCAGGACCTCGTAGCCCGACATGTCGGGCAGGTTCAG
>JAFAUQ010000166.1 GCA_019243195.1 Hyphomicrobiales bacterium | reverse complement strand
GGGGAAACCCGCGATCAGATCGGCACCGAGCACGAGTCCGGGGCGCAGCCGCCGCACCGTCTCGCAGAAGCGGATCGCGTCGGCGCGGGCGTGCCGGCGCTTCATCCGCTTGAGGATCAGGTCGTCGCCCGCCTGCAGTGACAGGTGCAGGTGCGGCATCAGCCGCTCTTCCTCGGCGATGGCCGTGAGCAAGGCCTCGTCCGCCTCCACGGAATCGATGGAGGAGAGGCGCAGGCGGGCGAGGTCCGGCACCGCGCGCAGGATCGCCCGCACCAGGCTGCCGAGGGACGGCGCCGGCCCGGGAAGGTCGCGCCCGTAGGCGGTGAGGTCGACCCCGGTGAGGACGACCTCGCGGCCGCCATGCGCCACGATGGTCTCGACCTGCGCGATCACGTCGGCCGCCGGCACCGAGCGCGACTGGCCGCGGCCGAAGGGAATCACGCAGAAGGTGCAGCGGTGATCGCAGCCATTCTGCACCTGCACGAAACCGCGCACGCGGCCATCGATGCCGTCGACGAGATGCGGCGCCGTCTCCTTGACCGCCATGATGTCCGTGACGGCGAGCTTGTCGCTGGCGGTCTCGCCTGCGAGCGCGGCGCGGGTCGCTGCCCAGCTCGCCGCATTAAGCTTCTCGCCGTTGCCGACCACGCGATCGACCTCGTCCATGGCGGCGAAGGTTTCCGGCTCGGTCTGGGCGGCGCAGCCGGTCACCACGATGCGCGCGTGCGGCCGCTCGCGGCGGAGGCGGCGAATCGCCTGGCGCGCTTGGCGCACCGCTTCGCCGGTCACCGCGCAGGTGTTGACGATCACGGCATCGTCGAGCCCGCCGGCGCCTGCCGCGCGCCGCATGGCTTCCGACTCGTATGTGTTCAGCCGGCAGCCGAACGTGACGACGTCGAGCGCCATCAGGAGGCCTCGGCGGTCGCAAACAGCGCCGGGTCGAAGCGGCCGGCAAATTCATACTCCACCGGGCCGGTCATCAGCACGTGGTCGTTGGCCTCGCGCCACTCGATGAAAAGATCGCCGCCCGGCAACGTCACGGTGACCTTGCGGCCGGTGCGCCGCGTGCGCGCGGCAGCGACCGCGGCCGCGCAGGCGGCCGAACCGCAGGCCCGAGTGAGCCCGGCGCCGCGCTCCCACGTGCGCACGACGAGATGCTCGCGCGACCTCACCGCGGCGAGCGAAATATTGGCGCGCTCGGGAAAGATCGGATGGTTCTCGAGCAGCGGCCCGATCCGCGCGAGGTCGTGGGCCATCACGTCATCGACCCAGAAGATCGCGTGCGGATTGCCCATGTTGACGACCGACGGCGAATGCAGGATCGGCTTGTCGATCGGCCCGATCTGCAGCTCGATCGCGCGCGTGTCGCGAAATTCTTCCGCCAGCGGAATCTCGTTCCAGCGAAAGCGCGGGACGCCCATGTCGACCGTGAAGGTTTCCTCCCCGGCCTTCCAGCAATTGAGCAGGCCCGCCTTGGTCTCGATCGACAGCGCCTCCTTGCCGCTTTCCTTGAACAGCAGCGAGGCAAGGCAGCGCATGCCGTTGCCGCAGGCCGCCGCTTCCGACCCGTCGTTGTTGTAGATGCGCACGAAGCCGTCGGTGCCGGGCGCGCGCGGCGGGTAGAGGGCCATCAGCTGATCGTAGGGCACGCCGCCGGGTTTGGCGGCCGCGCGCGCGTCGGCCGCCGTCACCGCGCGGGGAGCCGCGCGCATGTCGACCAGCACGATCTCGTTGCCGAGGCCGTTCATTTTGACGAAAGGATGGTCGGCGAGCGCGCTCATCGATAGCCTGTCATGGTCCCGCCCTTATATGGCCGAATCGCGCGCTTTTGCTAGTTAAGGCCAGTTCGCACCTCGCAAAACGGTGATCAGCCCTGCGCGGTCACGGCAGGCGATTTCAACGCCGGCATGCTAAGCTTGCGCAGGCTGGCGACAGGACGCGGGTTGCAATACAAGCCCGGCTGCCGGGATACAGGAGAAACCGATGTTTTGCCTTGGCAAGCCGCTGCCGACGGTTGTTCTCGTCGCGGCGCTGGCGTTCGCCGGCGCGAGTTCGTCCGTTGCCCAAGCCCCCGCCCCAGCGCCGGCGCCGCCAGCCGGGCAGAGCGATCAGGCGCCCGCGCCGGGCACCAAGCCGGGCGACCCGTTCGGCGAAGAAATAACCCTGACGCCGAAGACGATCGTCTATCTCAAGAGTTCGGCGACCTGGGATTCGGCCTTCGAATCGATCCAGGACGCGTTCAAGAACGTTTATGCCTACCTCGACCGCCAGGGCATCAAGCCGGCCGGCCCGGCCATGACCATCTACACGGCCTCCGATGACGCCGGCTTCGAGTTCCAGGCGGCGGTGCCGATCGCCGAGGCACCCAAGGACCCGCCCAAGGGCGACCTTGCCGTGGGCACCTCGCCGGAAGGCAAAGCGCTCAAGTTCCTGCACCGCGGCTCCTACGATTCGTTGGACGCCGCCTACGACGCGATCACCCATTATCTCGACGAACGCAAGCTCGAGGCGCGCGACCTCTACATCGAGCAATACGACACCGATTTGTTGAAGACGGCCGAAGACAATTTGGTGATCGAAGTGCTCGTGCCGATAAAATAAAACATCCACCGCTCGTCATCGCCCGCGAAAGCGGGCGATCCAGTAACCACAGACTTATCAAATAAAACTCTGGCCGGTGTTTACTGGATGCCCCGCTTTCGCGGGGCATGACGAGTCAGAGCGTGGTGCTGTCAGCGGCCGCTTCTCACAACTGCCACACCTCGCCCGGGCGCAGCAAACGAAAGCGCTCGGGTGACAACCCGGCGGCGGCGCGCGCCTCGGCGAGCGCCGCAGCCGGCGCATCGATCGCTTCATCGGTGAGATGGAACGTGCCGTAGTGATGGCCGAGCGCCAGCTCGGCGCCGCTGTCGGCGAAAGCCTTCACCGCCTCGGCCGGGTTCATGTGCTGCGGCGCCATGAACCAGCGCGGCTCGTAGGCGCCGACCGGCAGCACGGCGAGGCGGAACGGCCCGTAACGCTCGCGCGCCGCGCGGAACGGGCGCCCCTCGCGGTATCCGGAATCGGCGACGTGATAAATGCGCCCCGCCGGCGTCTCGATAACGAAGCCCGCCCAGAGCGCGCGGTTGCGGTCGAACAGCCCGCGCGCCGACCAGTGATGCAGCGGCACCAATGTCACCGCGACGCCGTCACCGAGCACGATCCGCTCGTGCCAATCGTAGGTCTCCGCCGCGATCGCCGCGTCATGGGCGCGCATGATGGTGTCGTTGCCGAGCGGCGTGATGACGCGCGGGCGGTGCGCCGCGGCGAGCCGCGCCAAGGTCGCGACGTCGAGATGGTCGTAGTGATTATGCGAGACCAGGACCGCATCGATGTCCGGCAGCGCCTCGAACGCAACGCCCGGCTCGTTCACGCGCTTGGGTCCGGCGAAACTCAACGGCGACACGCGCTCCGACCACACCGGATCGATCAGCAAATTGAGGCCGGCGGTCTGCAAAAGCCAGGAGGCGTGGCCGATGTAAGAGAGCCGCCAGGCGGAGCCCGTGACCCTTGCGGGCGGCCGGTCGGCGAACGGACTCGGCGCCCAGGCGGGCCACGCCACCTTGCCGTTCGCAATTTGCCAGCGCAGCAGGTTGAACAGGCTGCGCGGCGGCGTGCCGTCCGGATCGAAGAAGCTGATACCGTCGAAATGATCCGACACCGGCCCGTCGTAGTAGCGCGCGAGCGCCGCGCGCGCGGCCCTGCCGCTAACGCCGGCGGCGGCGAGCGCGGCAACGGCGGCGATCGTGCGGCGGCGGGAGAATTTCATTTGCACTCGGCTATGGGCCAATACAGGCAATTGCGCGGCTAGTGCCGCGGACCCGAAGTTCGCATCATAATTGCCGCGAGTCCGATTGCGAACTTCGGGTTCAAAGCGGCACTAGAATCATAGGTTTGCTATTGTCCTTCGATTCCGAAGTTCGCATGAGGACGTGCCGCAGGGGTGTGCGAACTTCGGAATCGGGACACTAGGCCAACCTTGACTTGAGCAGGGCCGCTCCCTAGGTTTCGCGCGCTCTCGGATCAGAGCCGACGTGAAGTTTCGCCGACCGGCAAGGGCCGGAGGTCAACGCCCGACAGCGCGATGCGCCCTCGGGCGCAAAGGTGTTTGGGTTCGACCAACATGTTCGACAGCCTGTCGGAAAAGCTCGGCGGTATTCTCGACCGCCTGACGCGGCGGGGCGCGCTTACCTCGGGCGACGTCGACGCGGCGCTGCGCGAGGTGCGGCGCGCGCTGCTCGAAGCCGACGTGGCGCTCGACGTGGCGCGCTCGTTCGTCGACAAGGTGCGCGAGCGCGCCGTGGGCGTCGAGGTGCTGCGCTCGGTCACGCCCGGCCAGATGGTCGTCAAAATCGTGCACGACCAGATGATCGAGACACTCGGCTCGGACACGCAGCAGATCGACCTCAACGCCCCGGCCCCGGTGCCGGTCATGCTGGTCGGCCTGCAGGGCTCCGGCAAGACCACGACGGCCGCGAAGCTTGCCAAGCGCCTCGCCGCGCAGATGAAGCGCAAAGTGCTGATGGCCTCGCTCGACACGCGCCGCCCGGCCGCCATGGAACAGCTCGCGGTGCTCGGGCGCCAGACCGAGACCGACACGTTGCCGATCGTTCAAGGCCAGACGCCGACGCAGATCGCGCGCCGCGCGCTCGAGGCCGGGCGGCTCGGGGGCTACGACGTGATTCTGCTCGATACCGCCGGCCGCATCACGCTCGACGAAGCGATGATGGCCGAGGCCGCCGAGGTCAAGCGCGCCGCAAGCCCGCACGAAGTTCTGCTCGTCGCCGACGCGCTCACCGGCCAGGACGCCGTCAACCTCGCTCGGTCGTTCGACGAGCGGGTCGGGCTCACCGGCATCGTACTCACGCGCATCGACGGCGACGGCCGCGGCGGCGCCGCGCTTTCCATGCGCGCGGTCACCGGCAAGCCGATCAAGCTCGTCGGCACCGGCGAGCAGCTCGACGCGCTGGAAGATTTCCATCCGGCGCGCATCGCCGACCGCATCCTCGGCATGGGCGACATCGTTTCGCTGGTCGAGAAAGCGGCGGCGACGATCGACGCCGAGCGCGCGCAGCGCGTCGCCGAGAAGATGCGCAAGGGCGCATTCGATCTCGCCGACCTGCGCGAGCAGATCGTGCAGATGCAGAAGATCGGCGGCATGTCGAGCCTGATGGCCATGATGCCCGGCATCGCCAAGATGAAGAATCAGATCGCCGGCGCCAACCTCGACGAGCGCGTGCTCAAGCGCCAGGCGGCGATCATCGATTCGATGACGCCGGACGAGCGGCGCCGTCCCGACGTGCTCAAGGCTAGCCGCAAGAAACGCATCGCCGCCGGCTCCGGCACCAGAGTCGAGGACATCAACCGCCTGCTCAAGATGCACCGGACCATGGCCGATGTGATGAAGGCCATGGGCGGCGCCAAACGCGGCCCGATGGCGGGCCTCGCCAACATGCTCGGGCTCGGCGGCGGCATGCCGAGCCAAGCCGACATCGCGAAGATGGCCGAGAAAATGCCGGGCGGATTGCCCGGCGCGCCGGGGCTGCCGAACCTGCCGCCGAATTTCCCCGGCGGCTCGCTGCCCGGGCTGGGCGGCAAGCTGCCCGGCCTCGGCGGCATGCCGGGCTTACCTCCAGGCTTCAAAAAGAAATGACGGATCATCCCCGCATGATCCCGAAAAGTGGATACCGGTTTTCGGAAAAGATCATGCGGCAGCAAAAAAGAAAGGATCGTGCATGTCCCTGAAAATCCGGCTCGCCCGCGCCGGCACCAAGAAGCGGCCGTTCTATCACATCGTCATCGCCGACTCGCGCGCGCCGCGCGACGGCCGCTTCATCGAGCGGATCGGTTTCTTCTCGCCGCTGACCCCGAAGGAGGCGAAGGAGCATCGGCTCAAGCTCGACCTCGACAAGGTGAAGGCGTGGCTCGCCAAGGGCGCGACGCCGACCGACCGGGTGCTGCGCTTCCTCGACGAGGCCGGCATCCGCAAGCGCGAGGCGCGCAACAATCCGCAGAAGGCGAAGCCGAAGAAGAAGGCGCAGGAGCGCGCCGCTGCCGCCGCCGGTGCATCGGGCGAGGGCGCCGCGCCCGCGAGCTAATAGATGGCACGGCGACACCCCGCGCGCTCGCTGCCCGAGGCGGCGTCGCGGGTGTGCGTCGCCGAGATCGGCGCCGCGCACGGCATCACCGGCGAGGTGCGCCTGCGCGCCTTTACCGAGGACCCGCTGACGGTGAAGCGGTTCGGTCCGCTGCAGGCGGAGGACGGCCGTGAGATAACGATCGCGGCGGCGCGGCCCGGCAAGGATTGTTTGATCGCGCGGATCGCGGGCGTTGCCGACCGCACCGCGGCGGAACGGCTGCGCAACGTGAAGCTCTACGTGCCGCGCGAGAAGCTGCCGGCGATCGACGAGCCGGAGACGTATTATCACGCCGACCTGATTGGCCTTTCGGCAGTTGGGCCGGATGGAGCTGCGTTCGGGCACGTGGTCGCGGTGCAGAATTTCGGCGCCGGCGATTTGTTGGAGATCGCGCCGGCCGCGGGCGGCCCGACGGTGCTGCTGCTGTTCACCGATGCGGCGGTGCCGCTGGTGGACGTGGCGAACGGGCGCGTGGTGGTGAATCTCCCTCCGGGGCCAAAAACTCCGCTCGTCGTGCCCCGCGAAAGCGGGGCACCCAGTAAACGCCGCCGTCGCAATGCGGGAAGGCCGGTGGTTACTGGATCGTCCGCTTCCGCGGACGATGACGACTGATAGGCCAATCATGTGGGCGGCGAGCGTGCTGACGATTTTCCCGGAGATGTTTCCGGGACCGCTGGGCTTGAGCCTCGCCGGCAAGGCGCTCGCCAACGGCGTGTGGGCGCTCAACACGATCGACATCCGCGACTACGCCACCGACCGGCACCGCTCGGTCGACGATACGCCGGCGGGCGGTGGCCCGGGCATGGTGATGAAGGCGGACGTGCTCGCGCGCGCGATCGATGCCGCCGGCGACGGGCGCCCGCGCCTGCTGATGAGCCCGCGCGGCGTGCCGCTGACGCAAGCCCGCGTCGCCGCATTGGCGGAGGGTCCCGGCGTGGTCGCGGTGTGCGGGCGGTTCGAAGGGATCGATGAGCGGGTGATCGAGGCGCGCGGGCTCCAAGAGGTCTCGGTCGGCGATTACGTGCTCTCGGGCGGCGAGATCGCCGCCATGGCGCTGATCGACGCCTGCGTGCGGCTCTTGCCGGGCGTCATGGGCGCGGAAGCCTCGGCCGGCGAAGAGAGCTTCGCTGCGGGTCTGCTTGAATATCCGCAATACACGCGCCCGCAGGTGTTCGAGGGCCGGCCGATCCCGCAGGTGCTGCTCTCGGGCGATCACGCCAAGGTGGCGGCGTTCCGGCGCGCCGAGGCGGAGCGCCTGACCCGCGAGCGGCGCCCGGATCTATGGACGGCACGGCCGGCCAAACCGGAGAAAACGACCGGCTGATGACAAAAGCCGGCCGGTGTCGTATAGGCGGCGCCGACCCGTACCCAACAAAACGCGACAAAGGCGTCCCCGCGACGCCGCGACGGAGATTTCCCATGAACCTCATCAAAGAGCTCGAGCAGGAGCAGATCGGCCGGCTGACCGCCGGCAAGGAAATCCCCGATTTCGCGCCCGGCGACACGGTGCTCGTCAACGTCAAGGTGGTCGAGGGCGAGCGTAGCCGCGTGCAGGCCTACGAGGGCGTGTGCATCGGCCGCGCCGGCAGCGGACTCAACGAGAACTTCACCGTGCGAAAGATTTCCTACGGCGAAGGCGTCGAGCGCGTATTCCCGCTCTATTCGCCGATGATCGACTCGATCAAGGTCGTGCGCCGCGGCAAGGTGCGCCGCGCCAAACTCTATTACCTGCGCGGCCGGCGCGGCAAATCCGCCCGCATCATCGAGAAGCAGGAGCGGCAGACCGGCGCTGCGGAGCGGAGCGGGACGCCGGCATCCAACGCCGCCGAATAAACTCGAAAGTTTGTATTAGTTCGGAGTCGCGCCCATGGCGAAGCCGCGCACGCTGTACGACAAAATCTGGGACGACCACGTCATCGATGAGCAGCCGGACGGCACCTGCCTGATCTATATCGACCGCCACCTCGTGCATGAAGTGACCTCGCCGCAGGCGTTCGAGGGCCTGCGCACGACCGGCCGCAACGTGCGCGCGCCCGAGAAGACGCTCGCGGTGGTCGATCACAACGTGCCGACCACGGACCGCAGCAAGCCGAACGAAGATCCCGAGAGCATCGCGCAGATCGAGGCGCTGGCGCAGAACGTGCGCGAGTTCGGCATCGAATATTACGACGAGTTCGACCGCCGCCAGGGCATCGTGCACATCATCGGCCCGGAGCAGGGCTTCACCCTGCCGGGCACCACGATCGTGTGCGGCGACAGCCACACCTCGACGCATGGCGCGTTCGGCGCGTTCGCGCTCGGCATCGGCACCTCGGAAGTCGAGCACGTGCTCGCCACCCAGACGCTGATCCAGAAAAAAGCCAAGAACATGCGGGTGAGCGTCGACGGCAAGCTGCCGACCGGCGTCGCCGCCAAGGACATCATCCTCGCGATCATCGGCGAGATCGGCACCGCCGGCGGCACCGGCTCGGCGATCGAATACGCCGGCGAGGCGATCCGCGCGCTCTCGATGGAAGGGCGCATGACCGTGTGCAACATGTCGATCGAGGCGGGCGCGCGCGCCGGCATGATCGCGCCGGACGAAACCACCTACGCCTATCTCAAGGGCCGGCCGAAGGCGCCGCAGGGCGCCGATTGGGACGCGGCGCGGCGCTACTGGGAGAGCCTGCCGTCCGACGACGGCGCCGCCTTCGAGCGCGAGGTGCGGCTCGACGCCGCGAAGCTTCCGCCGCTCGTCACCTGGGGCACCAACCCCGAGCAGGTGGTCAGCATCACCGGGCACGTGCCGGTCGCGGCCGACATCGTCGATCCCGGCAAGCGCGAGGCGGCGCAGCGCTCGCTCACCTACATGGGATTGAAGGGCGGCGAGAAGGTCACCGACCTCGCGGTGAACCGTGTGTTCATCGGCTCGTGCACCAATGCGCGCATCGAAGACTTGCGCGCGGCCGCGCGCCTCATTGACGGCAAGCACGTCAACGCCAACGTCAACGCGATGATCGTGCCGGGCTCCGGGCTGATCAAGGATCAGGCGGAGGCGGAGGGGCTCGACAAGATTTTCGTCAAGGCCGGCTTCGAGTGGCGCGAGCCCGGCTGTTCCATGTGCCTCGCCATGAACCCCGACAAGCTGCTGCCGGGCGAGCGCTGCGCCTCGACCTCGAACCGCAACTTCGAAGGCCGCCAGGGTTTCCGCGGCCGCACCCACCTGGTCTCGCCGGTGATGGCGGCCGCTGCGGCGATCGCCGGCCACTTCGTCGACGTACGCGAGTGGTGACTTGTAGGGTGGGTTAGCGGCGAAGCCGCGTAACCCACCGCTTTCGTTTATTTGATGAGATTTTGTGGGTTACGGCGCCAGAACGCCAAATTCTCGAACCACGGCGCCGACGCGACTACCATGGCGCTCAAGCAGCTGTTCGCCATGACCGATGGCGTTCTCCGACCTGTTCCTGGCGCTAACCGTGCTGTTCGTCGCGATCAGCTTGTTCACGGTGGTGATGAAAGAGCCGGCGGCGAGCGTCGCTGGGCAACACCGGCAGATCACTAGCAATAAACGGGTCTGACAGCTATGACCTGACTTTCCGGGTGGGTTGCGTGGTATCGACCACTGCCCGCCGAGATCGCTCGCGAAAATCGCAGGAAGCGGAAATGGGCTACGCGAAACGCCTATTCGAGGAAATGAGGGATCCTGATCGTCTGGTTGGCGATCCAAATTTTTTCGTGTGCGCAGAATGTTTCGCCGACCCTGCATTGAAGCGGGTTATCATGGGGAGCGCAACCAAGAATGTATGCGACCATTGCGGTCGTCGTAGCCGCACAAGACCGATTGCTGGGCCGTATGATGTCGTGATCGAGCGGATTTACGAAGGTTTGTGCACTCAGTATGACGACGCATTAAACGGGGTGGGCTGGGAAGGCGGTTTCGTCGGCGCCGAAACCTGGGACACACATGAGCTTGTCCAGCAACATGTGGAGCTGAGCGGCGAAGCAAGGGACGACCTTCTGTTCAAGATCGCAAACTCTCTACCGGATCGCACCTGGAGCGAGACTGATCCCTACGGCCCCCGCCGGCACGAAATCCTGCGCTGGAGCTGGGCGGCGTTTGTAGACACGATAAAGCATGAGCGCCGATATTTTTTTATGAATCATCGCGGCGAATCCTCGAACCGCGAGGAAATGCCGGTGATTGATCTGCTCGAAAGCATAGTGGATGGTTGTATCGAGTATGGTTTGGTGTCACGCGCACCTCCCGGACTCCGGCTGTATCGGTGTCGACCGCGTCGACAAACTCAAGTCAAGTACACGCTCCCTAGGGAACTCGGACCGCCACCGCGCAATAGGGCATCCCAGAGCCGAATGAGTCCGGCTGGTATCCCTATGTTTTATGGTGCGGAAGACGGTCCGACGGCCGTGGCAGAAACACTGTTTGGGCCATCGGATTATGCGTTGGCAAAATTCGAAACGACTCGGCCGACTACTTTACTTAATCTAGCCGAAATACCTTACGTCAGCCTTTTCGATACGGAAAAAGTGCATTTGTACGATTGGTCACGGTTTATGCGCGGGTTCATCGGAGATTTTCAAAAGCCTGTTGTTCGGAACGGACTCGAACACGTTGAATATGTACCAACTCAAATCGTCACCGAGTACTTTCGTTCAACTTTGACCATAGAGGGTACTCGACTTGACGGTATCCGTTACCGGAGTACACGGCGGAATGGGGGAATTTGCTGCGTACGTTTGCGACGCAAGACGATGTCGATCCTGTACGCCTGGCTCATGGAGCAAGAAGCACGCATTTGCTCGTGATGCGCAATTCGATAAATGTCGATGCATAGAGAATGCCGTATAGCAAGGCTGAGGAGCCCACCGATGCTCACCCCTGCCCAAGTCGAACAATACCGGGAGCTCGGCTATCTGGTCGTGCCGGACGTGCTCGGGCGAGAGCTGCTCGCCGAGGTCAAGCGCCGGGTCGACGCCATCGTGGCGGAAGCTGCGAAGGTGACGACGCACACCGACGTCTACGATCTCGAAGATTCGCATTTGCCGCAGGCGCCACGGGTGCGGCGCATCAAGACGCCGCACAAGCACTTCCCGTTCTTTAACGAGTTGACGCGCAATCCGCGCATCACCGCGATCCTGGCGCAGCTGATCGGGCCGAACATCCGGCTGCACGGCTCGAAGCTCAACATGAAGTCGGCGGGCTACGGCGCGCCGGTCGAATGGCACCAGGACTGGGCGTTCTATCCGCACACCAACGACGACGTGCTGGCGACCGGCATCTATCTCGACGACTGCGATAATGCGAACGGGCCGATGTGCGTGGTCGGGCGCACCCACACCGGGCCGATCCACGACCATCACGCCAACGGCTATTTCTGCGGCGCCATGGACCCGACGCTGACCGACGCCGGCTATGCCGAGGCGGTGCCGCTGATGGGGCCGGCGGGATCGATGACCATCCACCACGCCCGCCTGGTGCACGGCTCGGCGCTCAACACGTCGGGCAAGCCGCGCCGGCTGCTGCTGCACGAATATGCCGCCGCCGACGCCTGGCCGCTGATGGGCGTTGCTAATTTCGACGAGTTCAACAGCCGCATCGTGCTCGGCCGGCCGACGATCGAGCCGCGGGTGACGCCGGTGCCGGTGCGCATGCCGCTGCCGCCCGCGCCGTTCCAGGGCTCGATCTACGAGAATCAGAAAGCGGCGGCGAAGCGGTTCTTTGCGACCGCGGCGGAGTAATCGTAGGGCGCATTAGGCGCGAAGCGCCGTAATGCGCCTCATGCGACGCGGCGCAATACGCTTCGCTATTGCGCCCTACGCTGCCCTGTCCGCAAGCAGTCGCCGCATGACTTCAGGATCACGTTCAATCGCCAGCAATAGCGCACGCGCCGGCGCATCCGGCGTGCTCCGGTGCTGCTCCCAATCGCGCAAGGTCGTGATGGGAAGGTGAAAGGCTTCGGCGAATTCCGCCTGGGTCATTGCGAGGCGCTGCCGCAGCACCTTGACGCGCGATACTCGGCGCATCCTCGCCAGTTGCTCGGCAGTCAGAGGCTGCGCGTCAGGGTCGGACAGCGCGGCAGCCACCACCTCCTCATCGGTCATGGCA
>JAFAUQ010000081.1 GCA_019243195.1 Hyphomicrobiales bacterium | reverse complement strand
ATCGGCATTCTCACCGCCGGCCTGATCCTCGCCGTGATGGTTCTGCCGTTCGTGACCTCGATCTCGCGCGACGTGTTCGAGGCGGTGCCGCCGGTGCTCAAGGAAGCGGCCTACGGCGTCGGCTGCACCACATGGGAGGTGGTGCGCTACGTGGTGCTGCCCTATGCCCGCACCGGCGTGATCGGCGGCGTGATGCTCGGTCTCGGCCGCGCCCTCGGCGAGACGATGGCGGTCACCTTCGTGATCGGCAATGCGCACCACATTGCCGGATCGATCCTCGCCCCGGGCACCACCATCTCGGCGACCATCGCCAACGAGTTCACCGAGGCGGTCGGCGATCTTTACACGTCGTCGCTGATCTCGCTCGGCCTCATCCTCTTCGTCATCACCTTCATCGTGCTGGCCGCGGCGCGCTACATGCTGCTGCGGCTCGAGCGGCGGATCGGATCATGACGTCGACAAAAGTCGAGACCGCCCGCACGCCGCGCTACGCGGCGCGCCGCCGGCGCAACTCTATCGCCATGGGGCTTGCGGTTGGCGCGACCGCCTTCGGCCTCGGCTGGCTGGTGCTGATCCTCGGCGCGCTCCTGTGGGAGGGATGCCGCGGCCTCACCTTTCAGGTGTTCACGGAAATGACGCCGCCGCCCGGCGGCGCCGGCGGCCTGCTCAATCCGATCATCGGCAGCCTCATCCTCACGGGTTTAGGCGTGGTGATCGGCACGCCGCTCGGCATCCTGGCCGGCACCTACATGGCCGAGTACGGGCGCTACGACAAACTCACCACCGTCGTGCGTTTCATCAACGACATTCTGCTCAGCGCCCCGTCGATCGTGGTCGGGTTGTTCATCTACGAACTGATGGTCTACCCGATGGGCCATTTCTCGGCGATCGCCGGGGCGGTCGCGCTCGCCGTCCTCGTCGTGCCGGTGGTGGTGCGCACCACCGAGGACATGCTGCTGCTGGTCCCCGATCAGCTGCGCGAGGCGGCGACCTCGATCGGCATGCCGCGCGCCGTCATGATCATGCGCGTCGCCTACCGGGCGGCCCGCGCCGGCATGATCACCGGCGTCCTGCTGGCAGTGGCGCGCATCAGCGGCGAGACCGCGCCGCTGTTGTTCACCGCCCTCAACAATCAATTCTGGAGCCTCGACCTCAACGCCCCGATGGCCAGCCTGCCGGTCGTGATCTTCCAGTTCGCCCTGAGCCCATACAAGGAATGGCAGCAGCTCGCCTGGAGCGGGGCCCTCATTATCACCTTGACGGTTCTCTTGCTCAGCATCGTCGCCCGCGCCCTCACATCTGCGAAAAAACAAGCCCTATGAACGCATCAGCCCCCATCACCGTCCCGACCGTATCGCATGGCGCGGTGAACGCCGCGGACCTTGCCGAAAAGGTCGTGTTGCGCAACCTCAATTTCTATTACGGGGACTCGCGCGCGCTCAAGGACATCAGCCTGCGCCTCTACCGCAACAAGGTCACCGCCTTCATCGGTCCGTCCGGATGCGGGAAGTCGACCCTGCTGCGCATCCTCAACCGCATCTACGACCTTTATCCCCGGCAGCGCGCCGAGGGCGAAGTGCTGCTCGACGGCGAGGATATCCTCGACGAAAAGCAGGACGTGAACCTGCTGCGCGCGCGCATCGGCATGGTGTTCCAGAAGCCGACGCCGTTCCCGATGACGATCTACGAAAACATCGCATTCGGCATCCGGCTCTACGAACGGCTCTCGCGCGGCGAGCTCGACGGTCGCGTCGAGGACGCGTTGCGGCGCGCGGCGCTGTGGGAAGAGGTCAAGGACAAGCTCAACGCCAACGGGCTGAGCCTCTCGGGCGGCCAGCAGCAGCGGCTGTGCATCGCCCGTACCGTGGCGGTGCGGCCCGAGGTGATCCTCCTCGACGAGCCGTGCTCGGCGCTCGACCCGATCTCGACCGCGAAGATCGAGGAGCTGATCGACGAGCTTAAGGAGGACTACACGATCGTCATCGTGACCCACAACATGCAGCAGGCGGCGCGGGTGTCCGATTTCACCGCCTTCATGTACCTGGGCGAGCTGGTCGAGTTCGACGACACCAGCAAGATGTTCACGACGCCGCGCGACCGCCGCACCCAGGATTACATCACCGGCCGATTCGGGTAGGCGCATGATCCCGAAAAAGCCTGCCCCGGACGCCTCCGGGAACGCGATCCGGGGTGGGAACCGGTTTTCGGAAAAGACCTGCCCCCGCGAAAGCGGGGGTCATGCGCCAGTAAAAACTTAGCGTCCGGCGCAAGAACGAAAGAACAAGGCAATGTCCGAACACACCATCAGGGCTTTCGACGCCGACCTGGGAGAACTCGCCCGCATGGTCGCCGAGATGGGCGGCCTCGCCGAGAAGGAGATCGCCGACTCGGTCATGGCGCTCGCCCGCCGCGACGTCGAGCTGGCGCAAAAGGTGATCGCGCTCGATCCGTCGGTCGACAGCCTGCAGCGCGCGATCGAGGAGAAGGCGATCCTCACCATCGCGCGGCGCCAGCCCATGGCGGTCGATCTGCGCGACATCGTCGGCTCGCTGCGCGTGTCGAACGACCTCGAGCGCATCGGCGACCTCGCCAAGAACATCGCCAAGCGGGTGCTGGCGCTCGACGCCGACATCGCGTTCAGCCAGGTCGTGCGCGGCGTCGAGGAAATGACCAAGCTGGTGCTGGCGCAGGTCAAGCGGGTGCTCGATGCCTACGCCAGCCGCGACGTCGACAAGGCGCTCGACGTATGGCGCCGCGACGAGGAGATCGACGCCGTCAACAATTCGCTGTTCCGCGAGCTCCTCACCTACATGATGGAAGACCCGCGCAACATCACCTCGTGCACCCATCTCCTGTTCTGCACCAAGAACATCGAGCGCATGGGCGACCACGCCACCAACATCGCCGAGACGGTCCACTACATGGTCGAGGGGCGTCCGCTCGCTGACGAGCGGCCCAAGGGTGACGACACTGCGAGTTTCACCGCGTTGGCGCGGGTGTAACACGACGTCACGGGGGAGAGGATGACCGCGCGCATCATGATCGTGGAAGACGAGGAGCCGCTCACGCTGCTCCTGCGCTACAATCTCGAAGCCGAAGGCTACGCCGTCGATACCTCCGCCCGCGGCGACGAGGCGGAGGTGAAACTCAAGGAAGCCGCGCCCGATCTCATCGTGCTCGACTGGATGCTGCCCGGCATGTCCGGCATCGAGCTGTGCCGGCGCCTGCGCGCGCGCCCGGAGACCGAGCGGCTGCCGATCATCATGCTGACCGCGCGCGGCGAGGAGAGCGAGCGCATCCGCGGGCTTGCCACCGGCGCCGACGATTACATCGTCAAGCCGTTCTCGGTGCCGGAACTCGTCGCCCGCATCCGGGCGCTGCTGCGCCGCGCCCGCCCCGAGCGGATCGCGGGCAAGCTTGCCGCCGGCGACCTCGAACTCGACCGCGAGACCCGGCGCGTCTCGCGCACGGGCCGCGAGGTGCACTTGGGCCCGACCGAGTTCCGCCTGCTCGAGTTTTTGATGCAGAGCCCCGGCCGGGTGTTTTCGCGCGAGCAGCTGCTCGACGGCGTGTGGGGCCGCGACGTCTATATCGACGAGCGCACCGTCGATGTGCACGTCGGCCGCCTGCGCCGCGCGCTCAACCGCGGCCGCGCCTCCGACCCGATCCGCACCGTGCGCGGCACCGGCTATTCCTTCGACGAACGCTTCGGCCGCGAAGAGCCGCTCAGCAAGAGCGCGTAAGGACATCCAAACGCTTACTCATTCGAATTTCCAGTCCTCACGCTCGATCAAGTCCGCTAGTCCGCAGTAGGTGATTTTTTCACTGTCGCACACATCGGGGATCCGTACCTTCCCAACGAATTCCTCGGTCACGACGGTCATTGTTGGATCGGTACTGGCGGCGAGCGCGATAACGAACGGATCGGAGCTGGATCGGCCTTTCACCGTATCGACCAGTCGGGGATATGCTTTCATAATTCGGGCGACGTGCGCCTGAATCGTTTCGTCAATATCCACAAGGAGTTTGTCCTTGCGTTCCTTGCACCACTTAAAAAGCTCGTCGTCTTTCTTCTCAAGATCATTGTAGACTTCAACGGAAGCCTTGAAGCGCCCTTCTTCAATCAACACTCCCAACCGATCCCATACAAAGCCGAAATTCTTGGGTCGATAGATTCGACGCCAACCATGTATGAGCGCGCTGCTGTCCGCGCTGTAGATGGTCAGCGTAGCCATTGCCTATCTCTGAATCGCGCGACTTCTTCAAGCTTTGGGAAGTGCTTCACCTTCAATCCGAGATAACCCGACACTTCACTAAGCGTCATCCGATCTTGGTGATAGTTATCGAGTAACATGTTCACGAGTCGCTTGCCGAAGTTGCTGACCGTCTCTTGTGGCATGTTGCGCTTCATTTCGGATTCTGCAGCCAGTTCCTTCTTGCGCTTTTGGCTGGCCAGATATTCCGCGATGTATTGAGCGCGCTTCTGCCGATAGAATTCTTCCGTGGTTCGGTCAAACGTCAGGAGCCTCCGCAATAGAGCTTCACGGCTGACGTTGAAGTCGCGCGCCAACTCACTGATTTCGGCATCGGTCCATTTGGCTGAACGAGGTCCTAACGCGGTGACTCGCGGCTGCGCCAACAGCACGTCGCGAGGCATGAGCGCCGCCGCGGCCACGCTGTTGCAGAACACTTCGATTTTCTGATCTTCGGGCGAGCGGTTGGCGTCCGTTTCAAGCTCGGACACGCCGCTTATGCGGATCATCAAGTGCGCAAGCTCATGCAAAAGGCTGAACGTCCGCCGCGTCAGCGCGTCACTGCGGTTCACGGCAATGACGGGGAGTTTGTCGGTGGCGATGGCGAAGCCGGATGCTTCGTCCGATGGAAAGCGTGTCGTCTGGAAGACCAGCACGCCTAGATTTTCGATTTGGCCGCGCCAAGCGTTGAAGCCTGTGCGGCCATCGTTGTCGCGCCACTGCCATTGCAGGTCCTTGGTGACGCCAAGCGTTGTCCGGATGCGCGCGCCAACCGTCTCCGTGTTTTCCTGTATTGTGGCTTTCAACTCGAATTTTGGAATCTCTTGCTCTAGATCGGTCGCAAGCTCCAAGGCCAGTTCCCGGCGCTCATTGGCGGCGCGGATTTCAAGTTGGACGGCTGGCGAGTAGCTTCTTGAGCCCGCTCCGGGAAGGCGCCGAAGGTCACGCATGACCGCGAAGCGCGGCGGGGCCTCCTCCAAGTAGAAGACCGCGAGCGGGCGCTTGAAGAGCGCCGCAACTTTGCGCAGTTGGGGAATCGACGGCGTGTCCTCGTCCGCCGGGTTTTCCCAAGCGGCGAGGCGGGCCTCGTCAATTTTGAGACGCTTTGCGGCCTCGGCTGGCGTAAAGCCGGCCGTTTCCCGAGCCCATGTCAGGAGTGCAGGATTAATCGTCGATTTCACACGAGCGGCCATGAAGGTCAACTGCCTAGCCGTAGAGTAGCTCAGAACGGCTAATCGGTCGAACGGGGTCAGAAATGGCCACGCCAGGTCCGGAAGGGTCCGCCCGTCGCCGCACGGCCGACGCGCTCATCAGCGGCATCGGGGTGTGACAGATGCACCGAAACATCGGCAGGGTATCGGGATTGGTGCCCGTTCGCGCGATCAGCGACATTTAACTTCGCGAGTAAGGGTCAATTAGGTTGTTCCTGTACCGCTAGCCGCTTGCGACCATCATCGGTGAGGTCGAACGGCTCGATTGCTGTGACTTCTGCTGAATCCTGATCGGGCTCGCGATGCTCATCTCAAAAAATTGTGTTGCCGACACCACTCATCAATTTCATGCCAACTCTCAGAGCCGACGGAGGTTTCAATGTGGAGCGGCAGGAATCCGTGGTCCTTAATGATCTGACATGCGGCAGTTCTCGCGTCGTCTAACTTATCGAAATCCCGAACTGTTTTGATCCCTGCCAGGGTATACGTGAGTCGAAACTGAGGTGATCTAGGCGGCTTCGTCTTCCGGGCTATGGCACCTACCTGTGGTTCAATTTTACTCGCAGCGGCGTCCAGCGTAACGCAGGCTGCTTTGACCGCAACCCAGGCCTGCCGTCTTGTATCATCGGTCTCTGGAAGATGCCGCAATTCGGCGAGCCGTTCATTTGCCTCTCCAAGATTATCGAAGGCGACGCTCCATTCCTTCCAAGCCGGATCGTCTTCCACCGCCATGGCGTTTCCTTTGCCATCCAAGTTTATCGACCAAGTCGTCGAAGATGATCGCGCCTGGCGGGGCATCGACCAAAGGACCTGTGCACAAACGAAGTGTTGCCACGTATGGGCCACGAACCTGGCATGGCGCCCTGAGATTGTACACGCCTTTCGGGCGTGGCTCGAGCATTCTACCCGGCGAGGCGGCGGCCGCGCCTCCGACCCGATCCGCACCGTGGCGGCAGCGGCTATTCCTTTGACGAGCGCTTCTGCCGGAGACGAGCCGTCACAAAGAGCGCGTGACGCGCGCTGTAGCCCGGATGAGCGCGTAGCGCGAAATCCGGGGCCCGTATATCCGCCGCTACGCGGCGTCATGGGGCTACCCGTATCCCTGCCTTCTTGGAAATTCGGTGTTTTTCAAAAGTGAGTATGTTCCTACTTTGTTCTTGACTCGACAATTCCAATGGTATTTGATGCGCCGCCATGGAAACACCAAAGGAGTAGTCCCATGCGCTTCCAGATAGGCCAAAGCGGCAATCCGGCCGGGCGGCCGCCCGGCGCGCTGAACAAGAAGACCCTCGCGCTCGAAGCCGAGCTGCAGGAACAGGCGCTGGAGGCTGCCAAAAGTCTCATCGAGCGTGCCAAGAACGGTGATCTGGCCGCTATGCGCATGTGCCTCGACCGCTTCGCCCCGACCGGCCGCAACCGGCCGGTCGCGATCGAGCTGCCGGTGATCAAGACGCCGGAGGACGCGGAGTTGGCCCTCACGGTCGTCACGGACGAACTGGCCGCCGGCGAACTGTCGATCAGCGAGGCCACCCTTCTTGTGACGCTTATCGAGCGCATGCTGCGTGTTGCCGAACGGATGTGGAAGTTCCAGCGGGCATGTCGCGATGCCGCCGCAGCCGATCAGGAGGCGACGGAGGCGCAAGCCGAGGCCGCCCAAACCGCCGAAAAGCCCGCCGCTTCCCTGTATTCTCCTGTTAATTCGGAAGGGCCGGCTACCGAGGCCGCGAGCGCGACGTCTTCTTCGGTGCGCGAGACCGGGCCCGCTCGACCGAATGTGCCGCGCGAGGATAGGGCTTTGCCGCACGCCGCGTAAGGCGGGACGGGTGACGGTTACAACCGTCGGGTCGCATGTACTTGGGCTGAGCATAATGACCCATGGTGGTGAAGAGCGCCCCGATTCCTTCGGGGCTGGCGCGCCCGATCTAAAGATCGAGATTACGCCGACCATGCTCGCTGCAGGCGTGCAGGCACTTCTCGATTCTGACCCGCGATTTGAGGACGAGAGGGATACAGTTGCTGCCGTGTTCCGCGCGATGACTACGGCAGGAGCTCATCCACCATCGGAAAAATGAGAGGTCGGTCTTCGTCCTGCGCGCTTTCCAGCCGTCCCTTGAGTCGCCCCGAGATCGTTATGCACGCCGTGACGTAGGCTGCCTTTGGCGTTTCCCGCACATGAGGTTCATGCCGGAAGACGTGATCAATAACATTGAACCGCTCACACGCCTTTGCAATCGCGCTGTGGCTGAAGTGGCGAAGAGACGGAGAGTGTGCAAAGAGATTTCTGATAGTCCTAATCTTTTCCAGATCAAGAAAGGTCGATTCGCCATACAAGCCCAGCGCCAAGCCGAAGCGGTTCCGCGCTCCTAAGTCAGCCAGCGGCCCCTTTCGCTCGAAGCTGAACATCCAGGCGCGGATGTCCGCCCATTTGCTGCGCTTGTCCGTAAGTGGCACAAAGCGCGCAAGGATCGCCGCTTCCAAGGCGCGCTCAATGAGCGATGAGCCGATGATGGCCACCGCGTAATCGGAGCCGAGATGGCGGTCTTCGATGATCCTCAAAAGTCCGCGGACATAGCCCTCGTCTGGGCTGAGTTTGGCGAGTGCCTTGAGAGTGTCTACTGGCGAAGGCTTCGCGGCCATCGAATGACTCCTACGACGAAGGCGAGACCATCCGGTGTCGTGAAATCCGCTCTAAAACGGATGCTCGTGGTAGGCCTTCAGCCCGAGGCAACGTTCGATCTCGGAAAGGCAGGTGGCTCACCGGGCGCACCAAGTCAAATAAATAATGACCAAAAAGATCTTAGGCCGGTGCAATACGGCCTTCGGCCTATTGCACCCTACGGAATAAGCACCTGCCGGCGCCGGTTGCCGGCGGCACGGGCATCCCAGGCGGCGGCGATCTCCGCGAGCGGACGCGTCTCGATATCGATTTCGATTTCGCCCGCGACGGCGAGCCGGCACAGTTCGGCGTAGGCCTGCGCCTGCACTTCGATCGGCGGATGATAGTAGGCAAAGCCCAGCACGTCGGCGCAGGTGCGCCGGATCGGGCCGCCGCGCAAGGTCATGCTTTGCCCGGCCATGCTGCCGATGTGCAAAAAGCGGCCATGCAGGGCGAGCACCTCGAGCGCGGCCTCGCCCGGCGCGCCGAACACGAAGTCGACCACCACGTCGACGGCGCCGCCGGCCGCGTCGCGATAGGCGGCAGCGAGATCGGTTGCCGGCGCAAGCTCGACCGTGGCGTCGGCGCCGAGCCGCTTGGCGCGTGCGAGCGCCTCGCGGTTGCGGCCCGCGGCGATGACCCGGCCGGCGCCGAGTTGTTTCGCCGCGGTCACCGCGATGAGTCCCGAGACGCCGGTCGCGCCGAGAATCAGCACGGTCTCGCCGGGACGCAGCCGCGCCCGCCACGATAGCGCGAGCCACGCGGCAAGCCCGGCGTTGCCGAGCGCCGCGGCAACGTCATCGGCGACGCCGTCGGGAACCGGAAAGCTGAACGCCGGATTGATCAGCGTACGCTCGGCCATGGAGCCGAACGGCCCGACCGGCGCGTTGACGTTGAAATAGATGCGCCGATCGCCGTCGCGCGCCACGCCCTCGCGGCCGACCACGAACGGGCCGTTCGGCATCTTAAAATAATGCAGGCGCCGCGCGATGTTGCGGTCGAGGCCGGTGAGCGCCGCCGCGCAAATCTCGACCACGCGCGCTCCCGCCGCCGCTTGCGGCTCGGCGAAGTCGCCGTAGGCAGGCCGCTCGCCGCCGTCCATCACCGCCGCACGCACAGTTCCCCCCGCTCAGAGCATGATCCCGAAAAGTGGGTACCGGTTTTCGGAAAAGATCATGCTCAAACAAAACCGGCTTAATCCAGCGTGACGCCCGCGAACCGCACCACCTTCCCCCATTTGTCGATTTCGGCCGCGATGAACTGACCGAACTCCGCCGGCGTCATCGGCATCGGCTCTGCGCCGAGATTGGCGAACTTCGCGATCATCCCCGGATCGACGAGAGCGGCGCCGATCTCTTTGTTGAGCCTGGCGATGATGTCGGCCGGCGTGTCCTTCGGTGCGCCGACCCCGTGCCAGACGTCCGCTTGGTAGCCGGGCACGAACTCCGCCACCGTCGGGATGCCGGGCAGCGCGTCCGAGCGCTTCGCGCCGGTGACCGCCAGCGCCCGCAATTTGCCGTCCCGGATGAAGGCGATCGACAGGGGAATCGGCGTGAACGCGACCTGCACCTGCCCGGCGATGAGGTCGGGCGTCATGCTCGACCGGTACGGCACGTGCACCATGTCGGTGCCGGTCATGGATTTGAACAGCTCGGCCGCCATGTTGGGCGCGCTGCCATGCCCGTTTGATGCGTAATTGACCTTGCCCGGATGCGCCTTCAGGTAGGCGATGAACTCGGGAACCGTGTGAGCGGGAACGTCGGGATTGACTACCAGCACGTTGGCCGTGAGCATGGTGCCGGCGACCGGGGGGATGTCGCGCACCAGATCGAAATTGAGCTTTCGATAGAGGGTCGCGTTGACTGCGTTGGTGACGGTGATCATCAGCAGCGTGTAACCGTCGGGGTCCGCCCGGACGACGGATTCCGCCGCGATGTTGGTGCTCGCGCCGGTGCGGTTGTCGACGATGACCTGCTGACCGAGCCGCTCCGAGAGCCATTGCGCAACAAGTCGCCCGTCGGCGTCGGTCGCGGTGCCGGGCGGAAAGCCGACGATGAGGCGCACCGGCCGCGTCGGATAAGCTTGCGCTGCTGCCCGGCCCGGCGCGGTCAGAAGCGCCGCCGCACCCGCTGCCCATTGCAAAAATTTTCTGCGTGCAAGTTTCATCGTGATTATCCCACTTTGCGCGCCGCCTGAATTGCGCGCCACACGCGCTCGGGCGTCGCCGGCATTTCGACGTGGGAGACGCCAAATTCCGCGAGTGCGTCGACGATGGCGTTGACGACCGCGGCGAGCGCCGGCGTCGTCCCGCCTTCGCCGCCGGAGCGCACGCCGAGCCGGTTGGTGGGCGAGGGCACTTCGGAGAGGTCGGTCGCGAACGCGGGGAAATCGTCGGCCCGCGGCATGGCATAATCCATGAAGCTCGCGGCGAGCAGTTGCCCGCTCGCGCGTTCGTAGTGCGCGTCTTCCAGCAGCGCCTGCCCGGCGCCTTGCGCGATGCCCCCGTGGGTCTGTCCGTGCAGAATGAGCGGGTTGACCGCGCGGCCCACGTCGTCGACCGCCGCGAAGCCGACGACTTCGACCGCGCCGGTCTCGGCGTCGACCTCGACCTCGCACACCTGCGTGCCGTACGGGAAACTCGCGACCGGTATCACCTCGTCGCAAATGCCGGCGAGCGGCCCTCGCAATTCCTCCGGCAGGTCCGCGCGCGTGGACGCGGCCGCCGCCACATCAAACAAACCAACCTCGCGGTCGGTACCGGCCACCCGGTAGCGCCCGTGCACGAACTCGAGGTCGGCCTCTCCGGTCTCGAGCAGGTGGCCGGCGATTTTGCGGCCTTTCTCGATGATCAAATCGGTCGCCTTGCCGACGACGGTGGTCGCGAGCTTCATCGAGCGGCCGGAGTGGGAGCCGCCGCCGGCGTGCACGCGCGCGGTGTCGTGCGCGACATAGCCGATGCTCTCGAACGGCACGCCGAGCCATTCGGTGACGAGCTGCGCGAAGCTCGTCTCGTGGCCCTGGCCCGACGACATCGTGCCCATCACCAGCTCGACGGTGCGGTCGGGCCGCACGGTGATCTCGGTGCGCTCGCGCGGATTGCCGCTCGTCACTTCGACATAATTGGCGACGCCGATGCCGCGCCGTTTGCCGCGCTTGCGCGCCGCCCGGCGCCGCGCCGCGAATCCTTTCCAATCGGCGAGCGCAAGCGCGCGCGCCATCGCCTGCGGATAGTCGCCGCTGTCGTAGGTGAGCCCGATCGGATTGCTGTAGGGCTGCGCGGCCGGCCGCACCATGTTGCGTTGGCGCAGGTCGGCCGGATCGACGCCGAGCTGGTCGGCGGCGAGATCGATCAGCCGCTCGATCACGAAGATGACCTCGGGCCGCCCGGCGCTGCGGTAAGGCGTGGTCGGGACGGTGTTGGTCACGGCGGCGCGGCCGCGCACATAGCCGGCCGGGATGTGATAAACGCCCGAGAGCAGCCCCATGCCCTTCTGCAGCGAGACGAACGAGGCCGCATAGGCGCCGAGGTTGCTCAAGTTTTCGCCGCGCACGGCGAGGAATTTTCCCCTCGCGTCGAGCGCCAGCTCCGCTTCGACTTCAAGGTCGCGGCCCTGATAGTCGGACAGAAAAGACTCGTGGCGCTCGCAGGTCCATTTGACCGGCCGGCCCAGCCGGCGCGCCGCCCAGGTCAGCAGCGTCCATTCCGGATAGAAGAAATTGCGCGTGCCGAAGTTGCCGCCCATCTCCTCGCACAGAACGCGCACGTCCTCGGCCGGAACGTTCAAGGCGCGGGCGAGATCGAGCCGCGCCTTGGCGACCCCGCGCCCGGTGCCGCTGTAGAGCGTATATTGCCCGCCCGCCGCGTCGAAATCGGCGATGGTGGTGCGCGGCTCGAGCGGCACGCCGGTGACCCGCTGCACCCACGTTTCGAGGCGCACGACGTGCGCCGCGCGCGCGAACGCGGCCGCGGTCGCCTCGGCGTCGCCGGCCTCGATGTCGATGCAAATGTTGTCTGCCGCTTCGTCCCACAAAACCGGCGCGCTTTGTTTGATCGCGTCGCTCGCGCGCGTCACCACCGGCAGCGCCTCGTAATCGACATCGACCTTCTCGGCCATGTCCTTCGCGGCGGCAATTGAATCCGCCACCACCATCGCCACCGCCTCGCCGACGAAACGCGCCTTGTCGAGCGGCAGCGGCCAGTGCGCCGTCGTGATCGGCCCGCCGCGCGTCCGCACCGCAAGATCGGGCCGGCTCATCAGCCCGGCATCGTGCGGAATCGGTTTGAGCCCGTCCGCGGCATAGTCGGCGCCGGTGAAGACCGCGCGCGCGCCGGGCACCGCAAGCGCGCTCTCTTTGCTGATCGCGCCGATGCGCGCGTGCGCATGGGACGAGCGCACAAAGGCCGCATGGACCATGCCGGGCAGCACGAAGTCGTCGCCGTATCGCCCGCTGCCGGTGACCAGGCGGAAATCTTCCTTGCGTCGCACCGGCTGGCCGATGCCGTTACCGGAGGACGGAGGACGGAGGACGGAGGAGGGATTTCTGTCGTCTGTCATCTGTCGTCCGTCGTCCGCTTGAGCAACCGCTCGGCGTTGCCGCGATAGATCGCCCCGAGATCCTCGGGCTTGAGGCCGTACTCGTTGAGGCCGCGGACGCCGTCCGCCGAGGTGCCGAAGGGATAATCGCTGCCGAGCAGCACCTGCGAGATCGGCACATAAGCAAACAGCGCGGCAAGCGCCGGCCGGTTCGCCTGCAGCGCCACGTCGTAATGGAGCTTTTGCAGCTCGTAATCGATGCCGTTCGGCAGCTTGTCGGCGAACTGGTGCCCGACGCCCATCACGGCCGCGCGCCCGGCGAGGATCGGCACCGCCGCGCCCGAGTGGCAGAAGATGAAGCGAATATCGGGAAAGCGCGCGAGCGTGCCGGTGAACAGCAGGCTGAAGACGCAGCGGTTGGTGTCCTGAGTGAACTCGAACAGCGACGGCGCGATCCACTTGAGCGACGGCGCGCAGCAGACCGGCGCGAGCGGATGAATGAACACCAGTGCCTTGCGGCGGTTGAGTTCCTCCATCACCGGCGTGAAGTCGGGATTGCCGGGATAACGCTCGCCGTAGCTCGTCATCAGCTGAATGCCGTCGGCCTTGAGCTGATCGAGCGCGTAGGCGATCTCCGCGAGCGTGCCGTCCACGTCCGGCATCGGCACCGAGGCGAAATGGCCGAAGCGGGAAGGATGAGTCGAGCGCAGCTTCGCGGCATGGTCATTGACCGCGCGCGCGAGCCGTCGCGTCTCGTTCGTGCCGACGTGATGCAGCCCGGGCGGCGAGAGCGAGAGCACCCCCGCGGCGACGCCGTTCTTGTCCATTTCCTCAAGGCTGCGCGAGACCGTCCAATCGCGCACCACCGGGCGCTTGCCCATCTCGCCCATGACCGCGAGATACTCGGGCGCGTAGAAATGATGATGCACATCGATGCGGCTTCCGTGATGGATATCTGGCATCGGACTCCTCGGGATTGCTGAACGATCGAATGGCGAGTAGCGAATAGCGGATAGTGAACAAAGCACCCGCTGCTTCTATTCGCTATTCGCCATTCGCTCGTTCAGCATAGCCGGTAAGCGTAGCATACCCGCCAGCGAGGCAATTCCCTAAGCCGCGGCCGGAAACACCAGCGATTTGATCACGACCGTCACGGCGCCGGAGGTGCGCACCAAGGCGCCGATGTCGATGTAGTCGAACTCGCGCAGCTCTAATCCGTCGATCGAGACGATCGGGTTCGCGAGGTTGAGCTCCTGGCGGCAATGGATGCCGATGAGGCCGCCCACGTCGCCGTCGCCGGCGAGCACCAGAGGGTGACCGCGCGCGAGCAGAGGGGCAAGACCGGCGAGGACGCCGCGGCACAGGCCGTCGAGCCGCTGGAACGTGGCCGAGCCGTGCCACGGCACGAACAGCGCCACCGGCGCGGCGCCGCTGTCGAGGTCGAGGCGTTTGAGCGCGGCGGCGATCGGCGCGGCGAGCGCCGCGGGCTCGACCGCGTCGCGATCGAGCGGGAGGTCCGGCGCGATCACCGGCAGGTTGCGCAGCGGCAGCACGTCGAGGGGCTCGACGTAGATGGTGCTGCCGCTCACCTGCGTGGTGTATTGCGCCGCGCCGATCACGGTGGCGCGGATGCCTTCGCTCGCGTCAACGAGGCGCGGTCCCCAGCTTTCCACGCGGGCGCGGATTTCCGCCGCAAGCAGCGCGCCGAGATCGCCGAAGCCCTGGGCCTCGCGGCCGTCGATATATTCGGCAACGCCGCCGGAGAAGCTGAGCTGGTCGATCGGCGAGGCATAGGCGAGCGGATCGAGGCGCAGCAGGCTCCTGCCGCCGATGTTCGGCGCGCCGCCGCGCATCCCCTCAAACAAAGCATCCGCCATGCGGGCGGCGAGCGCGCGCGCCGCCGTCTCTTCAAGCGGCGCGCCCGGCGCGAGCGTCAGGCCGAGCGCGGCGGCAAAGCGCGCGCCAGCATCCTCGATGCGCGCGACCCGCCCCGTCGGGTCGAAGGAAACGAGCCGCGCCCCCACGTCGACGGCGGTGAGATCGACCACTTTTCCGCCGGCACACACCGCGATTTTCGAAGTGCCGCCGCCGATGTCGACATTCATCACGGTCGCGCGCTCGCGGATCGAGCGGGCAACCGCGCCCGAGCCGTAGGCCGCCATGGTCGCTTCGAGGCCGTCGCCCGCGCTCACGGCGACGAGCTTGCCGGCCTCGCGCGCAAACAGCTCGCCGATGCGCCGCGCGTTCCGGCGGTTGAGCGCGACGCCGGTGAGGATGAGGGCGCCGGTGTCGATCTCGTCGCGCTCGACGCCCGCCTCGGCGTATTGCCGCGCGATGAAGGCGCCGAGCGCATCGGCGTCGATCGTTTCAGCGTGCGTGTAAGGAGTGAGCAAAATGTCGGAGCGATGAAAGGTCTCGCGTTCGACAACCACGTAGCGGCTGTCGAGGCGCTCGAGCACGATGCGCGAGAACACGAGCTGCGATGTGGACGAGCCGATGTCCACGCCGACGCTGAGCAGACAGATCTCGTCTTCCTCGACGAGCGTGCGTCCCGTGTTGGAGAAGAAGATGCGGCCGCCGGCGTCACTCGCCATTTACATTGCCGCTGACGCGCGCACCCGCACTCCCGGCTCGTACCATTTCGGGTCCATCCGGTTCTCGACCCCCGTTTGCGCGAGCGTCGCTTCGTATTCGGCGCGGATGAACGGATCCTCCATCCAGTACGGGATCGAGGTGCCGCCCTCGTCGATATCCATGCCGGTGTAGTCGATGTGCGTCTCGCCCGGCGGACCCGGCTCGCGCCCGGGCGAGTTGGGGCCGAACCACGCGGTGAGCCGGAACGGCTCCTTGGATACGCCGAAGTGCTGGTGGAACCAGCGCGCGCCGCCGGGCGCCGCCGACACCATGCCGATCGGCTCGTAATCGACGCGCTTGACCTCGGCGGCCTTGCCGTCCTTCCACGGCGTCAAACCCAGCCCCTCCGGCCATGTATAGGTGTAGCCGCGGCCCTTCACGCAGATGAGAACCGCCGCCGAGGTGTGCGCGTGCGCCTTGGAATAGCGGCCGTTCTCGTGCTGGCCAATCCACAAATAAAAAGTATTGCCGGTCATGAACGGCTCGATGCGGCGGAAGCCCGGCGAGCGGCGGTTGTCGAGCGGCAGCTCGCAGTTGACGATGTCGGGGATGAAGTTGGTGCGGCGCATGGCGAGCCCGCGCACCGGATCAGGTTCTATGTCATCGTTCGGCCGGTAGAAGTCGTCGGCGCCGCTGAAGCGGTCGCGAAACTGATAGGGCATGTCGAAAATCGCGCCCACATTGTTGATGAGGTTCATCAGGTTGGGCGCGGTGGTGCCGGCGAGCAGCAGCGCCGGGCTCGAGCTGGCGTTGACGATGCGGTGCCAGGCGTTGACGGGAATCGAGAACAGCGATCCCTGCTGCCATTCGAAAATGTGGTGCTTGCCGTCGTTGTCGAGCCATACCTCGGTCGAGCCGCGGCCCTCGACCACGTAGAAAATTTCCTCATAGAGATGCTTCTCGGCGTTGAGCGCGCCCGCGCCGGGCACCTCCACCACGTAGCAGCCCCATTTGCCCTCGGTGCCGTGTAGCTGAATGTAAGTGCCGCGGCCGCCCAGGCGCCGCCATGGCGCCAGCGGCAGGTTCTGTACCTTGCTCACGCCGATGCCGCGCACGATCGGAATCGCTTCCGATTCCATGAACAAATCGTACGGCGTCTTCGGCCGGCCGAACTTGCCGAACCCCGCCCTGCCTGAGCCTGACGGTTCGTGCCAGTGCACCTTGCCGGCGACTTCGTGCATGGGATTCTCTCCCTCGGCTCGTTCTAAAAGTGAGGAGGCGAATAGCGAATGGCGAATAGCGAATAGTTATAACACTGCCATCGCCCAAGGATTCTATTCGCTATTCGCTATTCGCTATTCGCCGTTTCCAATTGCTCCGCCTCATAGGCACGCTCCATCCGCGAGGTCAGCCCATGCTTTCCCAGCGCATCGGCGAACAGGCGGCGGATCGCCGGCTTCTCGTCGACGTAGTCGATCTGCTCGCCCCCGAGGGGGGCTAGCTTGGGCACACATCTTTGCAAATACGAGTCATTTCAAGGACTTAGCAAAGCCATGGTTTGGGACGGTTTCTGTATGGCGCGACTCGTAAGAAATCCAAGACCCATCGAGCTTTCTGGCACTTTTGATCAGTGTCCAACT
>JAFAUQ010000056.1 GCA_019243195.1 Hyphomicrobiales bacterium | reverse complement strand
CTGTTCCAGCCGCACGTAGCTGAATATCCCTTCCGATCGCTGATCTTCTCCGCGCATCGCATGCCCCAGCCCAAAGGAATCAGACACATGCACGGAATCACACTCCGGAAGCCTCGCCAAACCCCTTTTTCAGCAGCCTGCTAGTGCGTTTGACCGCGGAATCGCGGCACTTTCGCGGGGTTATGCGGCCTGCAAACCTTGACTCGGGGGGTCGGGCATGCACCGGAGACGGCGCAATGGGCATTGGCGCAGCGATTCGGCGACGTTTGCCTGGCCGAGGAGCCGACCGGCGACGAGCCTCGAGGGACGCGACCATGGGTAATTTTCGCGCTCTAGCGCTTGCGCTCGTCATGCTTGCGGCCGTCCCTGGCGTGGTGGCTGCCCAGGGCGTGGTCAAGTCGGTGCACGGCGACTGGCAGATCCGCTGCGACACCCCGCCCGGCGCGCAAACCGAGCAATGCGCGCTCATCCAGAGTGTCACCGCCGAGGACCGTCCGAACGTCGGGCTCACGGTGATCGTGCTCAAAACCGCCGACCAGAAATTCCGGCTCATGCGGGTGCTCGCGCCCCTCGGCGTGCTTCTGCCCAACGGGCTCGGCCTGCGCATCGACGCCGCCGACGTCGGCAAGGTCTCGTTCGTGCGCTGCCTGCCGAATGGTTGCGTCGCCGAGGTCGTGGTCAATGACGACCTGATGAACAAGCTGCGCACCGGCCAGACCGCGACCTTCATTATTTTCCAGACACCGGAAGAGGGCATCGGCATCCCGGTCAGTCTCAAAGGCTTCGGCGATGGTTTCGATAAATTGCCGTAACCTGAGAACGGAGCACGGACGACAGAGGACGGATGAGCGTTCTGTCCTCCCTCCTCTGTCATCTGTCCTCCGGTTATGGGGGCCCTCGCCGCGGCGCCCGGGGTTGCTTATGTAGCGGGCAGCAAACGCCGGAATCCCCCATGACCGATCTCCCCACTGACCCCTCGCTCGCTTCGCTCGTCGATCGCGCCAATCTCGACCGCACCGCCATGCACCGGCATCTCGCGCACGGCTTTGCCGGCGCCGATGACGGCGAGTTCTATCTCGAGTACCGCCAGACCGAGGCGCTGGTGTTCGACAACGGCCGCCTCAAGCAGGCGACCTTCGACACCAGCCAGGGTTTCGGGCTGCGCGCCGTCAAAGGCGAGGCGGTCGGTTACGCCCATGCCTCCGACCTTTCCGACCAGGCGCTCGCGCGCGCGGCGGATGCGGTGTCTGCGGTGCGCGGCGGCTATTCCGGCACCTACGCCCAGGCGCCGACGCGCACCAACGTGCGCCTCTATGGCGACGAAAATCCCCTCGCCGCGCCTGGGTTCGACGCCAAGGTCCGTCTCTTGGAGACGATCGACGCCTATGCGCGCGCCAAGGACGCGCGCGTGCGCCAAGTGTCGGTGAGCCTCGGGGCGACCTGGCAAGTGGTGGAAATCCTGCGCGCCGACGGCGAGACCTACCGCGACATCCGTCCGCTGGTGCGGGTGAACGTGTCGGTCGTGGCCGGCGATGGCGACCGGCAGGAAACCGGCAGCTACGGCTTCGGCGGGCGTGAAGCCTACGCGCGCTTCATCGAAACCGATGCCTGGCACAACGCGGCCGATGAAGCGGTGCGCCAAGCGCTCACCAATCTTGACGCCGTCGCGGCGCCCGCGGGCGAGATGGACGTGGTGCTCGGTCCGGGCTGGCCCGGCGTGATGCTGCACGAGGCGGTCGGCCACGGGCTCGAAGGCGACTTCAACCGCAAGCGCACCTCGGCCTTCGCCGGTCTGATGGGCCAGCGCGTCGCCGCGCCCGGCGTCACCGTGGTCGACGACGGTACGATGTCGCTGCGCCGCGGCTCTCTCACCATCGACGACGAAGGCACCCCGACGAACCGCACCGTGCTCATCGAGGACGGCATTCTCGTCGGCTACATGCAGGACCGGCAGAACGCGCGCCTGATGAACATGCGCCCGACCGGCAATGGCCGGCGTCAGAGCTACGCGCACGTGCCGATGCCGCGCATGACCAACACCTACATGCTCGCCGGCGAGCGTGACCCGGGGGAAATCCTGTCGTCGGTCAAGAACGGCATCTACGCGGTGAGCTTCGGCGGCGGCCAGGTGGACATCACGTCGGGCAAGTTCGTCTTCCAATGCACCGAGGCCTATCGTCTCGAGAACGGCAAGGTCGGCGCGCCGATCAAGGGCGCGATGCTGATCGGCAACGGCCCCGACGCGCTCACCCGCGTCTCGATGATCGGCAACGATCTTGAGCTCGACGAAGGCATCGGCACCTGCGGCAAGAACGGCCAGGGCGTGCCGGTCGGCGTCGGCCAGCCCACGCTGCGCCTCGACCGGATCACCGTCGGCGGCACGGGGTGAGCGCTATTCCTCCCCCGCGAAGCGGGGAGGAATCAGAAATACGCGATGCTGCGGCCGCAGGCGGCAACTGCGATCCAAATAACAATTGATAGCACCGCCGACGCGCGGGCCGTGCGCGGCAGCGGCACGCCCGGCGGCAGTTTCGCGACGGCGCGGCGGGCGCCGATCTCATAAATCAGGGCGTTGAGAAGCGCGGCAGCGATCATGATGACCTTGAGGCGGAACGCCGGATTGCGCACCACGTGGCCCGCCTCGGCGGAGAACAGCAGGAAGCCGGTGACCGCGAGCCCGCAGAACGCCGCGATTGCCGCAAGGCGAGCGCGCGCCAGGACGCGGCCGGGGGCGGTCGCCGAGAAGGCGCCGAGTAGCCGCAGGTCCATGACCGCGAGAGCGCCCGCGAAAGCGACAAGGGAGAGGATGTGCCCGACGTTGGCCGACGGATACAGCCAGCGCGATTGACGGACCGCCACCGCGAAGCCGGACTGCTCCAGCGCGACGAAGATCGCCGGAGCAGAATGCTCCATCACCTCATCTCGTAAGTCTTGCCGTCGACGGTGATACGCTCCGCGCGCATCTCATCCTTCTCCACCGTCGACGGATAACCGTAAGCCGTGATCTCGTTGCCGACGGCGACCACCGCGGCGACGGCACCACGGCTCTCCATCCGCGAAGGTGGGGCCAGGGTCAGAGTCCACACCTTGTCGCTGCCGCGCACCGTGACGATGACGTGCGGGTTTTCGAACTTCGAGGTCTGGATCGGCCCGGTAACCGTTACCGGATGGGCGGCGTCGTAGCTGCCCCAGCCGTGGTGGGCGAGCGCCGGCGCGGCGGCGAGCGCCAGCGCGGCGAGCAAGGTGAAACGGGTGCGCATAGGAGGCTCCGGAGTTGGCGGAAACCCGAAGCACCTATTTTACCCGGGTGCAGCAGTATGACGATAACGATTGCGGGAGCGGTTCAGCGCTTGCCTGGCGCGATGCGGCCTGGAAGTATTCCTCGACTGCATTTTTAAGGAACCTTATGCCCGATACATAGCACCATCGTCCTCGTGCCGCTCCGGTGACCGAGCGGGAGCGTCGCTGGCTCGAAAAGAACCGCGAGGCGCTGAATGCTTATAACGAGCGCGCGGCAGAGCATGGGCTTTTGTCAGACAGCGCTGGAGTTCTGATTACAATTCGCTTGGCCGCGAAGCAGGCGCCGTAGGGTGGGCTAAGACCGCGAAGCGCAAGCGGAGCGGACGTGCCCACCAACGATGGACATTTGTTTGTTGATAAATCGTGGTGGGCACGCCGTCGCTTCGCTCCGGCTTAGCCCACCCTACAAATCATCACGCTCCGGGAGCGTGGACATGTCGCGTCGTCTCTGCCTATGCTACCCGCGAACACTAGGCAAATCCATGAACCTGCCACCCGCCGCGATTGGTGCCGCCGTCGCCGAGATCGAGACGCCGGCGCTGGTGATTGATCTCGACGCCTTCGAGCGCAACATCGCCAAAATGGCGGAGTTCGCACGCACGGCCGGCGTGCGCGTGCGTCCGCATGCGAAAACCCACAAGTGCGCGGCGATCGCGCGGCGTCAGATCCTGGCCGGCGCGGTCGGCCTGTGCGTACAGAAGGTGGGCGAAGCCGAGGCGCTGGTGCGCGGCGGCGTCACTGACGTGCTGGTGAGCAATGAGGTGGTGGGCGAGCGCAAGCTGCGGCGCCTCGCCGGCCTCGCGCGCGAGGCGAAGGTGGCGCTCTGTTTCGATGCGCCCGAGCAGGTCGATGCGGCAGCGCGCGTCGCCAAAGAAGAGGGGGTCGAACTCGGCGCGCTGGTCGAGATCGAGGTCGGCATGGAGCGCTGCGGCATTGCGCCGGGACGGGACGCCGCGGCGCTCGCGCGCCGCATCGCCGACGCGCCGAACCTGAAGTTCCGCGGCTTGCAGGCGTATCACGGCCGCGCCCAGCACCTGCCGACCTATCAGGAACGCGCCCAGGCGATCGCCTACGCGATCGACGCCGTCAACGAGACGCTTGCCGCGTTCGCCGCCGACAAGCTCTCCTGCGAGATCATCGGCGGCGCCGGCACCGGCACCTTCACGTTCGAGGCGGCGAGCGGCGTCTATAACGAGCTGCAGGTCGGCTCCTACGTATTCATGGATACCGATTACGCGCGCATCGGCGGCAAGAACGGCGGCCGCTACACCGAGTTCGAGCACAGCCTGTTCGTGCTTTCCTCCGTGATCAGCGTGCCGGCCGCCGACCGCGCCATCGTCGACGCCGGGCTCAAGTCGTACAGCGCCGAGAAAGGCCCGCCCTGGGTGCACGGCCGCGACGGCATCGAGGTGGTCGGCGTCTCCGACGAGCACGGCAAGCTCAAAGTCGCCGCCGAAGCCGCGCCGCCGCGCATCGGCGAGCAGGTGTGGCTCATCCCCGGCCACTGTGATCCGACCGTGAACCTGCACGAGTGGTACGTGGGCGTCCGCAACGGCCGGGTCGAGGCGCTGTGGCCGATCGAAGCGCGCGGCGCCAGCATCTAAATGACCATGGCGAAGGTCTCAAACCGTATACGAGCTCTATCCCGCGCGGCGATCATCGGATTGTTTCTGATGACTCCCTGCGTTGCGGAGCCCCTGCCCCTGGAGATCAGCAGCGCGAGCGCGGGGCACGACCCGCGAATCAGCAAACCCGTTCTGAAGCTTTCGCTGACAGGCGTCTCAAAACAGGCGATCTACTATCTGAGCATCAACAATATTGGCGAGAAGTTCGACCTTCGGATCCGATGGAAAGACCGTTCTTTCCTCCTTCATTCGCGAGCCTCTCGGCGGATCGATTCAAGTTATTGGTTCCGATCTGACGAAGGAAAGAATAGACGAACTCATTGCTGAATTATCCAAACCGGGCATTCGAGTGGAAGTCGATACAACACCCAAGTAGACACAGCGTGAAGGAGCCTTTCATGAGTGAGCAGGTGACCGGGCGACGAAATTTCCCTTGCGATCGACGATGCCGACCAGCCAGTCGCGCGGGTACTCCTGATCGAGCAGCAGCTTGCGGAAATGCTCGGGATCGAGAACGACCTGCAGCAAGAAGCGCGGCTTGCCATCCTGGAGCACGGGAACGGCCGCGAAGGCGACGAAGCGGCGCGCGAGCCGCCCGAGCACGATGTCAGAAACTTGCGGCGTGCCGGTTGCAAGCGCACGCGTTTCCTCTTCCCGGAACGGGCGCCCCCGCCCCGCAAGCAGCTCGCCAGCCGGAAGCCGCGTATTCACGATCATCTCATGATTGAGGTCGAACACGACGACCCAGGAGCCTGGCAGATAGGCGTGCGTCTGCATCGCCTCGCGCCGGAACGCGGCCAAGTCGCCGGCGAGCAGCGCGGGCGAATGCGCGAGCGTCCAGCCGACGGCGATATGTTTCTCGATCTCCCGGTCGACCACCGCGGCGAGCGAGCGTGTGGTGGTCATATGGCCCGCGCGCGCGGCCTCGCGTTCGGAGTCGGCGACGCGCTGGCTCACGTAGAACGCGAGCGCGACCAGCGGGATCGCTACGGCGAGCGCGAGCGCGGCGAGATAATCTCCGACCGAGAGCGAACGGCGTTCGGTGCGAGCAGAGCTGCTTCGCCACGGCACCAACGGGCGGATCGTACGCATCGATCGATCAACCCCGGCCACATGCAATGGCAGTGATGAACGGGAATAGGGTAGCAAACTATCGCCTGATCGACCACCGCGCCAACGACTCACACGAGCGATATCCGGTAAGGTCGGCTGTCCGACTTATCACTTGATTTCAGCGACGGACCGGCAATTCTGATTGCCGTTCCCCCCAAGCTCTCGACGGCTCAGAGTCCCGCGATGCTGAGGCCGTTTCCGGCACCGCGAGCCAATACGTAAGGAACGCGACCGCGGCGATGGCGGCGAGAAACAGGAACGCCGCGTTGAAGCCGGCGCGCTCGGCGATGAAGCCGGCAACGGAGTTGCTCAGTGCCGCGCCGAGGCCCCACGCCGCCGATGCGGCGCCGAGCGCCAGGTTGTAGCGGCCGGTGCCTTTCGTGAGATCGGCGACCACGACGAAAAACAACGCGCCGAAGATACCGGCGCCAATGCCGTCAAGCAGCTGGATCGATACCAGATAAATCGGATTGCCCCAGAGGGTGTAGAGCACGCCACGGATCGGCAGCGCGGCGAAGCCGATGAGAAACAGCGGTTTGCGTCCCCACGCATCGGCCTTGGCGCCGACCAGCATGGCCATGGGCACCATCACGATCTGCGCCGCGATTATGCAAGCCGCCATGAACAAAGTCTGTGTGCCGTTCGCGCCTTGGCTCAGACGCTCGCCGATGAGCGGCAGCATGGCGGCGTTGGCGAAATGAAACAGCGTGATCGCCGCGGTGAACAGCAGCAGCGGCTTGCATTCGAAGATCGTGCGCAGCCCGCTCGGCCGCGCGGCAGCATCGCCGTTGTTGTCCGACCCGCGCGCCACGTGATGATCGATCGCGCCCGGATCGATCGCCAGCGTCGCGGCGATGCTGGCGGCGGCGAACGCTCCGACGAGCCACAGCACCGCGGCGGGCGCAATCAGATAGCCGGCAAGGCCGGCGACGATCGCCGTGAAGGCGTTGCCGGCATGATTGAATGCCTCGTTGCGGCCGACACGCGCGGTGAAGCCGTGACGGCCGACGACGCCGAGGCTGATCGCCGCGACCGCCGGCGGGAAGGCCGCGTCGCATAGGCCGATCAGCGTCTGCGCCGCCGCGGCGGGCCAGAACTGCGGCCACAAGCTCAGCATCGCCGCGCCGACCGCAACCATTGCGGCCGCCGCCACGATGACGCCGCGCTTGAAGGTTGTGCGGTCGACGAGCGCGCCCGCCGGCGTGCGCGCCGCGACCGTGGCGATGCCGCCGATCGTCATGATGATGCCGATTCGGGCCGGGTCCCAATGCTCGCTCGACATCAGATAGATGGCGAGGAACGGGCCGAGCCCGTCCTTGACGTCGGCGAGCAGGAAATTGAGCCAGTCGAGAGCGGTGCGGTTCTGCATGGGCCGGTCGTGCTCAGCCCTGCGGTAATTGCCAGCCGCGGCGTTGGTTCCGGCTCGCACGTCGGCATGTGCCGGGATAAAATGAGCGTTTGCATGGACGCGAAGACGATGAACCTCGCCGAGATCACCCTGCGGATCGTGCGGCTGCCGCTGATCCGGCCCTACGTGCTTTCCTACCGCACGTATACCGAGTTCGAGCCGATCATCGTTGAGGTGCGTGACGGCGACGGCCGCGTCGGCTGGGGCGAAGGCCATATCTCGCCCGGCTCGAGCAGCGAGACGCGCGACGGCGGCTGGACCTTCTGCCGCGAGCATGCGCAAGCCGCCATCGGCAAGGACACTGCCGCCGTGAAGGCGATGATCGCTGCCCACGCGGGCGCGAGCAAAGTCGCCGCGACCGCGCTCATCACCGCGATCGAAATGCTCGAGGACGATCCGGCGCTGCGCATCGAGCGCGCGGCGCGGTTGCCGCTGCTCGCGCCGTTCAATAGCTCCGCGCCTGCCGAGATCGAAGAAGAAGTGGAGCGCCGTCTCGACGAGGGCTTCCGCACATTCAAGATCAAGGTGGGCAAGGACGCCGACGCGGATAGCCGCCGCGTCGCGGCCATCCAGCGGGCGGCCGCCGGCCGCGCCACGCTGCGCATCGACGCCAACCGCGCCTACAACGAAGGCGACGCGTGCCGCTTCGCCGCCGCACTCGATCCCGCCGGCATCGAATTATTCGAACAGCCGTGCGACGGGGACGACTGGGATGCCAACGCCAAGGTCGCAGCCGTGTCGCCGGTGCCGGTCATGCTCGACGAGCCGATTTGCGCGCTCGCCGATGTCGAGCGGGCGGGCGGCATCCGCAACGTCGGTTACTGCAAGCTCAAGCTCAAGCGGTTCGGCGGGCTTGCGCTGCTCGCGGAGGCGCTCGCCGCCGTGCGCACCTGTGGCATGGAGCCGGTGCTGGGTGACGGCCTCGGCACCGAGCTGAGCTGCTGGATGGAGGCCTGCGTCGCGACAAAGACCATTCGCAACGCCGGCGAGTTCAATGGATTCCTGAAGCCCAAGCTGCGGCTGTTCGCCGAGCCGCTGCAGTTCGCCGCCGGAGAACTGATTCTTTCGCCGGGCTTCCGGCCGGCGCTCGACCACGACGCGCTGAGCGCGCATGAAATCGTCCGCGAGCGCCATGCAAGTTTAGTTAATGCTCGTCAATAAGGAATTGGTTTCTTAGTTTCAACGATGGCGGTTTTCTGTCTATTCGTTCAGATTCGCAGGTTGCCGGATGCGGCCGATTCTCGCGTATTTCTTGGGATTGACCGTGCGGAACAACGGGATTAGTTTCGACCTGGGAGTGGAAGTCTACAGGTGCAATGAAAATCGCAGAGGTGACCTCAATGACTGGAAGCGTCCTTACAAAGGCCAGGGCTGTCGTGATTCGTGGTTTGGCTGTCGTCGCCGTTCTGGCGACCTACGCCGTGGGCACTATTGGCACCCAGATCGCCACAACGGTTGGAGTATCCACTCTGGCGTTGACCACTTCCGCTACGCCCGCCGCCGCCTGGTGGCGTCGTGGCTGGGGCTGGCGCGGTTGGGGCTGGCGGCGCGGATGGGGCTGGCGGCGCGGCTGGCGCCGCTGGTGAGCCCGATCTAGCACGCCTGACGGCTGACCTTGCCCGAGCGCCACCCGGCGCTCGGGCGTTTACTTTTTAACCTCGCGAAATTCCCTCCCCTCAGAGCAAGTCTCTCGGCGTTGACTGGCGCGCGCCGGACCGCGTGGCAGGTGTTGGCCGGCGCTTGCGCGCCCGCTAAAGACCCCGGTCTAAAACGTCTCGCTGAACGGCGGACCGCTCCGCCGCGAGGGATTTCATGGCCGACAAACACACCTACGTCCTTGGGATCAATGCCTACGATCACGACGTGAGCACCTGCCTGCTGCGCGACGGCGAGATCGCCTACGCCATCGCCAAGGAGCGCATCACTCGGCGCAAGCACGCCGCCGGGTTCTTCCAGGAGGCGGTCGATTACGTGCTCGCGGCGGAAGGCATCACGCTCGACGATCTCGACCTGATCGTGCGCAATTGTTACGTGCTTCCGGTCGAGGAGCTGGAAGTGCGCCTGCTCTCGATCGGCGTGCCGGAGATCATGGACGAGCGGGAGCGCCAGAAGGCGCGCAAACACCCGCTCCACCTGTCGCGTTCGAACAAAGTCCTCACCGTTTCTCACCACTTGGCGCACGCCTACAGCGCCTTCGCCATGTGCCCGTTCGACAAGGGCGCGATCATGGTGGTGGACGGCGTCGGCAATTACAGCGCCGACATCACCGAACCCGGGCAGCTGACCGACAGCGTCAATCCGCTGGCGCGTGAATCGGAGAGCTACTACGCATTCGACGGCAGCAGTCTCCAGACGCTCAAGAAAGTATGGCTCGAGCCGACCCGCGGCGTGCTCAGTGATGAGTTCTATTACATGGCCGGCCTCGGCGCGGTCTACAGCCGCGTGTCGAGCTACATTTTCGCCGATTGGAACAAATGCGGCGAGGTGATGGGGCTTGCCCCCTACGGCCGCCCGGACGCCGTGAAGCCGCTCGCCGCGATGCAGAATGGCGATCTGACCGTTCCGCCCTGGGACGCCGACTTCGACAAGCCGTGGTTCGTCGAACGGGACCTGGACTGGGAAGCGAGCCCCTCGATGAAACACTGGGAGGACCTCGCCTGGCGCGTCCAGGACGACACCGAGAAAGTGCTGCTCGCGCGCGCCCGGTGGCTGCGTGAGAAGACCGGCGCCAAGAACCTGTGCATGGCGGGCGGCGTCGCGCTCAATTGCGTCGCCAACGGGCGTATCGCGCGCGAGGCCGGGTTCGAGAACGTGTGGATCCAGCCGGCCGCCGGCGATGACGGCATTGCGATCGGCTGCGCCTATTACGGCCACCTCGCCGTGCAGAAGCAGCCGCGAAAATACGTGATGGACCACGCCTACACCGGCGTCGCCTACAGCGACGAACGCGTGCGCGCCGATGCCGCGCGGCCGATGGTGCGCGTCCAGGCGACGAGCCGGAAGAGCAACGACATCTGCGCCGAGACCGCGCAGCTGCTGGCGGAGGGCCACGTGATCGGCTGGTTCCAGGGCCGCTCGGAGTTCGGGCCGCGCGCGCTCGGCAACCGCAGCATCCTGGCCGACCCGCGCACCGCCGAGATGAAAACGAAACTCAACAAACAGGTCAAACACCGGCAGGCGTTCCGCCCGTTTGCCCCGGTCGTGCTCGCCGAACGCGCGAACGAAATTTTCGCCGATCACCGCGACTCGCCCTTCATGCTGCTCGCCGAGGCGGTGCGGCCGGAATGGCGCGACCGCATTCCGGCAATCGTTCACGTGGACGGAACCGCGCGCGTGCAGACGATTCGCGAGGACCAGAACCCGGTGCTCTACCGGCTGCTCCAGGCGTTCGACAGGCTCACCGGCGTGCCGGTGCTGCTCAACACGTCGTTCAACATCAAGGGCGAGCCGATCGTCGAGACGCCGGCCGACGCGATCAACTGTTTCCTCGGCACCGGCATCGACTATCTGATCCTGGGCGACACGCTGATGCAGAAGAAGCCGGCCTACCGCGTTGTCCGGCCGGTCGCCTCCTTCTTCTCCGACGTTGGCGACCTCGTACGCGCCACGCTGAGTACGGAGGTACGATGATTTACCCCCCCCTGGAGGGGCTAGCTTGGGCACACATCTTTGCAAATACGAGTCATTTCAAGGACTTAGCAAAGCCATGGTTTGGGACGGTTTCTGTATGGCGCGACTCGTAAGAAATCCAAGACCCATCGAGCTTTCTGGCACTTTTGATCAGTGTCCAACT
>JAFAUQ010000218.1 GCA_019243195.1 Hyphomicrobiales bacterium | reverse complement strand
CGCGTTGCTTGTCGCAAACGCGCGCCGTCAGCGCCATTGCATTTTCATTGTTGTTTACAATGGCGCTCCGCTTTCTCGCTGCGCCGCAGCGGAAGCGCGTCGTCCTCCGTCTCGACCGCCGTCATCCTCGTCCGCGTTCATCCGGTCCATCGGTCGCGCGTAGGCATTCGGGCCCGGGTCGAAGTGGTCGATGCCGAGCGTTTGGGCGGCCTTCGCCACCTCGCGCCGCGCGATTTTCTGGATGTAATCGATCGTGCCGGTCAGACGCGTGAGCGCTGTGACCACCTTGATGAGGTCGACCGCCTCGCGCGCGGAGAGCGCGCCTTGCTTGAGCGCGTCCATGATCGTGCCGACGGCGACCTGCGCGTCGTCGCTGGAGCGTACTGGCGGCAGCTCGATCGGCAGCGGCCGACCGCGCCCGGCGGGGAGGATGCGGTCCATGGCGAGGCGCATCGCCGCGGGCTCGCCGTTCTTCGCGCGCGTGACGAGGTTCTCGACCAGCTCCTGAGCGTGCGCGAACAGCGCCGCCTCGGCCGCGAGCATCGGCTTGTTGCGGCTGCCGACCGCCCGGCCGGCTTGATCGCCGCCCTGCCCCGGCGTGAAGGTCATGCGGTTCCTCCCTTTCTAAATTCCATTGGTAGAATCTTATATACTACTGCGACTTGGCAGTGTCAAGTATTTTGCCCTCACCCCCTTGAATATTACGCGGGGATATAACGTTTGATTTTATTATGAATACCGACGATAACAAGACTGCCAGCGAGCACGAGTGGCGCGGCCCGGCGGCGGCGGGACCGTCAAATACGACTAATCACGGTGTAGGACAGGTAAACGAACAGGACGGCCCCCAGAACCGCGAGCAACACCGCGAGCGCGATGTCCATTTGCTCGCCGGTTCCCGGCTGGCGTTCGTCGCTGTCGATGGCAAGCGACGTCTTGCGGAAGCGCACGATCGCAAGGACCATCGTCGCCCCGCCGAGCGCAATCAGCGCCAGGCCAGCCACATTGGCGAGGAGCTGTCCGCCCGCCGGCGCGCGCGTTCCGGCCGATCTGGCCGCGATTTCGAGGAACAGATCGAATTTCTCGACCAGAAAACCGAACGCCATGACGGCGATCGCCGTGCGCACCCAGGCCAGGAAGGTCCGCTCGTTGGCGGCATGGTCGCTGTATCGCTCGATCATGGCTGCTCCTTGCGAAAACCCGCTGGCTGGACAATCCGGATCGTGCACTTGCGTTCGACGCCATGTGATGCTATTTATAGCACCAAATGATGAAGAACCCAAATCAGGGATTCCAGGAGGCGAGCCCAGGCTTTGCCGGCTTTCCGGGGACCTTTGCCGACGAGGCGGGTCGCGCTCGGCTTAGTCCCGTCGCCATCAAGGCGATGAAAGGGATCGCGGCGCATTGGCATTTGCGCGGCCACGAGACCGCAGCATTGCTGGGCGTTTCGCCGAGCACGTGGGACCGGATGGCGGCCGGAAAATGGGAGCAGGCGCTCTCGCAGGATCAACTCACCCGCGTCTCGGCCGTCGTCGGTGTGTTCAAGGGCCTGCATCTCTTGTTTGCCAACGACATGGCCGACCGATGGGGGCGGCTGCGCAACAAGGGGCCCCTGTTCGACAACCGCACGCCGATCGAGACGATGATCGAAGGCGGAATCCCGGCCATGCTGGACGTGCGGCGCCACGTCGATGCGTTGCGCGGCGGGCTCTAGGGTTTTGGAATATTCCGCCTACGTCCGCAGGATTACCCAGGATCGCACGATCCGGCTGGTTGCCACGGCGCGGCTACGCGATCCGGTGCTGCGCAAGCTGGTCGAGGAAGCAGACCTGGCCGCACTCGCCGAAATCGAGGGCGCTACTAGCGCGAGGCTAAGGGCGCAGGCGGCGGGAGCGGAGCGGCTCGACCGGCGCGAACTGGTCTACGGCGTCGCCCACGCGCATTTCATCAACGCCGCGTTTGCTTATTTCATGCCGCGCTCGCTCAACCGGTTCAACGGTCCCGGCCGCGGCGCGTGGTACGCGGCGCTTGCGCTTGATACGTGCGTGGCCGAGGTCGCCTTCCACATGGAGCGCGAACTTGCAAACATCGCGGACTTCAACGCCACCGTCGATTACGCGGAACTCTACGCGAGCTTCATCGGCGATTTCGTCGATTTGCGCGAGGCGAAGCCGCGGCCGGAATTTCTCGATGCCGATCCCAACAAAAGCTACGCGGCGGGGAATGCTTTTGCCGATGCGGTTCGCACCGCCGGATATTACGGCATCGTCTATCCCTCGGCGCGGCATAGCGGCGGAACGTGCCTCGTCGCGCTGGTGCCGCATGCGGTTCAGTCGGTGGCGCAAGGCGCAGCGATTCGTTTGGCCTGGACCGGAAGACCGGGGCCGCGCGTGTCGCAACTCGGGGCGGGATTTACGGAGTAAAGATCGCGGGCGCCGCCAGCGCAGTGTTCAGGAAGCGGCCGCCGTGAATCGCCACGGACATCGCGCCGACCGCGACGACGAGCAGCGCCTGCGAGGCAACGGCCAGCACGACGCGATCCTTGAGTTCCGTGCCGGTGTGGACCCAGCGATGGAATCGTTGCAGCGTCCGCAACGGCTCGTGTGGGAATCGCAGATAAAGGAACTGGAACGCGTCGGGAAGCATGGCGCCGCATGCGCCGAGTAGGATCGCCCATTGGTTCTCGGCCGACGCGAAGAAAACGAAAGCAAACACAAGCCCCAGCATGCCGTCGGCGCCGATCGTGATGGCGTCCTGCAACAGCGCGCGGTCGAAGCGCAATGGCGCGCCGATCTTCGGATCAATCGACGCCGAACGGATCGGATAATCGGCGTGCGGAATTGCGTCCAGCGCGAAATGACTGGCAAAGCCGACGGCGAAGGCCACCCCCGGATGCGAGGGGAACATGTTGGCGAGCGCCGCGCCGACAAGCGCGTGGGTGCTGAGGATCATGTTACGGGGCCATTGCTCAGCTCCACATAGCTGGACGCGGCTTAAGAATCCATTGCCTGCGCCCGCCTCCGCCTAACGCTTTATCCGCGGAAATATTCGCCTGACATTGTCGCAGGCGATGGCCTGTGTTTGCGCACTGTCGAGATCCGCTGCACGCAGGCTGCCGAGGGGATCGAGATCGGCCGGCGGGAACGAATAATCCGTCCCGAGCAGCAGCCGGTCGATGCCGACGAGGTCGGCCAGGAATCGCAGCGACTTCGCCGAGTGCACGATCGAATCGTACGCGAGGAGTGACAAATACTCCGACGGGGCACGCGCGGCGACATCACCCTGCGCCTGCCGGTCCATCCGGGCATGCATGATGTCGAGCCGGCCGGCGAGATAGGGGTAGGCGCCGCCGCCGTGCGCAAGCACCAGCTCCAGGTGCGGGAAACGGTCGAGCACGCCGGCGAACAGCAGCGAGCCGATGCCGAGCGTGGTGTCGAACGTGTAGTGGACGCTCTGGGCGAGGGCGAATTTCATCGCGCGCGGCGCGGGTCCCGACATCACCGGATGCACGATCACCGGCAGGCGCAGCGCTTCGGCCCTGGCCCAGAAAGCATCGAGCTTCAACTCGCCGAGATTTACGCCTTCCACATTGGCCGGCACCATCACGCCGACGGCGCCGCTGTCGGCAACGCGTGCGAGTTCCGCCGCGGCGTCCTCCGCCGCCGGCAGCGGCACCGAGGCGATGAAGCCGAACCGGGCGGCGTTATCCGCGCACCACGCCGCCAAGGTGTCGTTGAGCGCGCGATGCCAGGCGGCGCATTGCTCGGGCGGCAGGCCGTAGCCGTAGATATCGGGCCACGTCGCCACGAGCTGATAATCGATTTTCTTTTCGTCGAGCCACGCCGTTCGCTGCACGACGGTTTCGATCAGTTTGGGGAAGAACGGCCGCACCTTTGAAGCCGTAATCGAAATGCAGCGCCGGCGTCGCCGCATCCTCGATGAGCCGGACGCCGAGCTGCGCGCGATTGCTGCGCGCGAGCGAAATCAACTCGGCCGGCACGTAATGCGCGTGAATGTCGATCACCGTCCCCATTCGGCAAGGGTAACCCATGGGGCATCTCTGGCACAACGCGAGCAGGCGCGACACTAGACATCTGGTCTCCATCGGAGTCTGTGAGTGGCAGCGTATTTGCCACAGCCCGCCCGCCTTTCCGCGTGCCCACGTTTTGGGGCACTACCGCGATGATCGCGGCCTCGTCCCTCCGGTAGGCTAAGCCCGCCAAATTTCAGATTAGATCAAGGGGTTCACCCCCGTGACCTGGAGGTGAAAGTTTGGCTGGCAATTCGCTCTCAAAAGTTTTCGTTGACTGATTCTGCACGCTGAATATGCTTTGAGTTTGGCAAACTCTTATATCTTGTCATCTTTTCGGAGGTTGTTGTGGTTACTGTAAGAGCCGCATTCCTCGCGTTGCTGTTTGGATTGACGGTTACCGGTGCAGCTGCGCAATCCCCGTTACCGGCCGAACGCTGCAAAGTGGCTGATCCATCTGGGACGCCACTGAACTTGAGATCCGGCCCAAACGGCAGAATCCTTGGTGCACTTCAGAACGGACTGCCGGTCGGGATAGTCGAACAAACGATGGACGATAGAGGCCGACCTTGGGTCTTGATAGCCGGGTCCGATGGTATGACGCTCGGCTGGGTTTTTCGCGAGTATCTGTCCTGCCCCAGTGATATTTCCGTCGCAGAGAGCAGTTCGGCTGCGGCAGTGTATTACGTCGACAACACCAGACCGCCCGACGCCTTCTTGGCCCTTCGAACTCAGCCGTCCGCCACAGTCGGCGTGAAGATTATGGAAATGCCAAATGGCACCCGCTTGCAGGTTCTGCAACGGCGTGACGACGGATGGTGGTACGTGCGAGTTGTGCCGACCGGACAGACAGGTTGGGCCAGAAGCAGGGTAGGCAGGATAGTATGGATATACTGTTGCATTTCGCGCGGTGCGGAAGCCAAGGTAGACGCTCCGACTCGTCCGCCAACGAATCCGGAACAATCCCCGAAGCAGCCACATGCGAACCAATCATCGTCGGGAACAGGTTTCTTCATCAGTTCGGAGCATGTGCTCACCAATAATCACGTGATTAAAGATTGCGGTGCCAATCCGATCTTCATTTCATATCCCGAGCGTCGGCCAGAGCGGGTCTATATTTGGGCACAAGATGACACTAATGACCTCGCGGTCCTCAAGTCGTCAGCGCCTAACGCGGCGTTCGCGGCTTTCCGCGTGGCTCCTCGGCTCGGAGAGCCTGTCGCGACGTATGGCTTTCCTCTTCCCGGTCTGCTTTCATCTAGTGGCAACTTTAGCCTGGGCAACATTACCTCGCTCGCTGGGCTCGGTGACGACACACGCGTACTCCAAACGTCAACCCCGATTCAGCCGGGTAACAGCGGCGGGCCGCTGTTGGACATGACTGGAAGCGTGGTAGGCGTGGTGGAATTTCAACTGAATGCCCTAAAAATGGTTGAGATCGCCAACAACGTACCCCAAAATGTCAATTTTGCTATTCAATCCCCCATCGTCATGAATTTTCTCGGTGTGAAAGGCGTGCCAATGACCATCGCCGATAAAGCACGCAAAACCGTCGATGCCGCAGTGGTCGCTGAAATGGCAAAATCTTTCACGGTGCAGGTCCGCTGCGAATAGACAGAAGCTGCCAAGGGACCTTCTACTTATCGGGAACGTATCACCATTAGGCAGCGCAAAACGAAAACAGCCACCGGCGCACTTGTGAGCCTTGCGGCACTCGCAGCAGGCGCATGGGCAGGCGAGAACTCGGGCAGCGTTTTACCTGCGCCGCTCGTATATTTGCGTGGTATCGATCCGACCATTGTGCAAGACATAAGGTACGCGACCTCCGCTAATTTCACTGGGCATGTTGTCCCAGGGTATAAAGCAGCGGAATGCATTCTGGTTCGTCCAGCGGCCGAAGCCCTCGCGAAAGTTCAAGCGGACCTTCGGGCATCCAAACTCGGGCTGAAGGTGTATGACTGCTTCCGCCCGCGGCAAGCCGTTCGAGCATTTGTCGCCTGGAGCGAAAAGCCAGGCGGCAAGGACAACTTCCACCCGCGCGTTAATAAGAGTCAACTTTTTGCGTTGGGATATATTGCAAGGGCCTCAAGCCACTCCCGCGGAGTGGCGGTTGATCTTACGCTTGTGACCGTTCCTGGACCGGAAATAAGTAAGCCGAATGCGAATATTAAGTTAGGCCCGTGCAATGGTCCGGCTGAGAACAGGCTGCTCGACACCGAAGTCGATATGGGCACTGCATTCGATTGTTTCGATCCTATGAGCCATACGCGCAGCAACGAAATATCGTCCGCCCAACGCCATCAGCGTCAGTTTCTGGTCGATGTAATGCAAAAACATGGCTTTAGAAATTACCCAAATGAGTGGTGGCACTTCACATTCGAAATGACCAACGCTCTTCAATCTTTCGATTTTCCTATTGAGGATCGGCCTGCTGAACAGAAGTCACTCCCCACGCCTAAAGTTCGCTGATACTGCTAATCCCCCCGTCGAAATGCAGCGCCGGCGTTGCCGCATCCTCGATCAGCCGAATGCCGAGTTGCGCGCCCGTGCTGCGCGCGAGCGAAATCAGCTCGGCCGGCACGTAATGCGCGTGAATGTCGATCACCGTCCCCATGGCGCTATGGTAACGTACGGCCGGCGCCAAGCGCTAGACTTCGCCGGCCGGATAGGGGAGCTTTGGCCAAGCACGGCGGGGGCAAACAGATGACTTCAACGACACCTGATGCCGAGGTGGGAACCGCGCTCGCGCAGGAAAGCGCACGGGCCGGCGTCACCATGCTCGAGCTGCGCTACGGCCTCGAGGACAAGCCGGGGCCCGTCCCGGCTGTGTTGTTCGGGCTGCAGCACGTGCTGGTGATGTTCACGGCGATGATCGCCTCGCCGCTCGTCATCGGCCAGCTGTTGAACCTGTCGCCGGAGCTGCGCGCCACCATGGTGACCGGCGTGATGCTCGGTTGCGGCATCGGCACCGTGATCTCGGCGCTCGGGCTCGGCTTCGTCGGCGCGCGGCTGCCGCTGCTGCTCGGCGCCTACGCGGTCTACATCGGCCCGGTGGTGGCGATGGCGAAGGCCACGAGCCTCGGCGCCGCGACCACCGCGATGATCATCGGCGGCCTGGTGCTGTTCGCGTTGAGCCCGGTGATCGGCAAGCTGCGCAACCTGTTTCCGCCGGTGGTGGTGGGAGCGCTGCTGGTGATCACCGGCGTGACCTTGATCCGGATCGCGGTCAACATCGCGGCCGGCACCAACACGCCTTACGCCGGCCATCCCCTGACGATCTGGCTGGTCGTCGGCAGCATCCTGCTCATTCTCGCCATCAACCGGCTCACCACGGGCTTCCTGCGCGCGCTCTCCGTGTTCATCGCGCTGGTGTGCCTTTATCTGATCGCGATACCGCTGGGGCTCGCCGATTTCACCGCGGTCGCCAACGCGCCGTGGTTCCGGCTGCCGAGCATCATCCCGTACGGAGGGCTACAACGGCCCGACACTGGCGCTCTGGTCACCGTCATCGTTTATCACCTGGTCGCCGCCATCTACACGATGAGCATCACGCTCGCACTGTGCAAGATGCTCGCGATCGAGGGCAGCGAGCGGCGCATCCGCGGCGCGGTCGCGGCGGACGGCCTCGGCTCCGCGCTCGCGGCGCTGTTCGGCGGCGTGCCGTTGATCTCCTACGATCAGAACGTCGGCGCCATTTCCCTCACCGGCGTCGGCAGCCGCTTCGTCGTCGCGGTGGCCGGCGCGATCCTCATCGCGATGGCGCTGCTGCCGAAGATCGGCGCCATCATCGCCATCGTGCCGCCGTTCGTGCTCGGCGGAACGCTGATCTTCATGTTCGCCATGATCGCCGCGGTCGGCGTCGGCATCCTCGCCGACAGCATGCGCACCCAGCGGGATCTTCTTTTACTCGCCGCTTCGCTGGGCCTGAGCACCGCGGTGAATTTCGCCCCGCCGGCAATCTTCGAGGCGGTGCCGCAGGCGCTCCGCATCCTCGCCTCGGACGGCATCGTGGTCGGTACGGTGATGGCGGTGGTGCTCAACCTGGTGCTGCCGGGGAGGGATTAGGGCCGACCAGCATTTCCGTTCTGTATGGCCTCGCTTCCGCATAAGGCGTACAGTCGCGGCATGAGCAATCTGACCCGACGTAGCACCAGCGAAGAATTGGCTGATCCGAAGACTGTGACGCGCGAAGATGTTCTGTCACGGCTCACGGAATGGCGGCAGCGAGTTCACGAGCTTTACGACGATATCGAGCAGGCACTCCAGGGGCATGGGTTTCAATTCGACCGCGAGGGTAAACACACGACATCCGAGGGGCTCGTACAGGCCGCAGGCGTCACCCCAGAGGAACAGCCGAAAATTGACATCCTGCGGATCGTACGACCGGACGGCACGAATGCAGCCAACTTTTTTCCACGCGGACCGTGGGTTATCGGCGCCAACGGACAGGTTGATCTGCGACTGTCGCCGAGCGCGGGGCGAAGCCATGCGTTCACACTGATGGACCAGTCGGGTCCATTTTCAAATCCATTTTGGATCCGGATGCCCGTCGGATCTCCGTTCGAGCGCGAGCCATTTGATCCCGCGTGGTTACTTTCGAAGATCGATGAACAGCGATCTCGATAGTTTGAGCCGCTCATACACCCGCCTTTCAAGAGATGTCGGCGGCCGCATTGAATTCGCATGTGACCTCAACAGCGCCGACGCCCTTAGCGTTGCAGAGCAGGAAAAAGCGCATCTCGATCAAGCATTTTTTGTGCTCGGCTTTTCGGCTTTAGAGAAGAAGGTCACGTCACTAGCGTCTACTCGACAATCTACAACAGAGCGACGTGCCGCCATGCGCGGCGCGGGCTTTGACGAACGGCTTGAGGCCGCAATCAAGATCGTCCGGGAGGTTCTGGGGGAGGAACCCGAATGGGCCTCCCAGACAGAGTTGCTGACGATTCGAAACTGGTATGCGATCCGCAACGAAATTGCGCATGGCGATCCACCGACACAACTCTTTGACGTGCCGCCCGTCATCTATCTTGCGGATGCAATCGGGACGGCACTTGAACGAGTCCTTGGCGCCATACAGTCGTAAGGTCAGGGATCGGACAACTCTGTTGGCGCCTAACAAGTCGGCTCATCCTCCATTGGCCGGAGATTCGAGCGGATCGTAGCGCGGCCGCATCCGGTCGCAGGCAGGTGGAACCCGCGGGGCGGCCCGCACGTTGCGATGTCATGACGTCGCTTCCTGTCGATCGGGTGTGGGATGTCGTCGACAAAGTCGGCATTGCGATGCTGACGACGCAGTTCGCCGGCGGCTTGCGGGCGCGCCCGCTCGAAGCACGGCCCGACCGGGAAGCCGGCATCATCTGGTTCCTGACCGATGTCCGCAGTGGAAAGGATGACGAGGTCGCGGCTTCGCCGGACGTTTGTCTGGTGTTCATAGATGCCGGCGACAAAGCCTACCTCTCGATCACCGGCCGCGCCGAGATCGTGCGCGATCCCGCCAAGGCGGCCGACATCTGGAAGAGCACGGACAAGGTCTGGTGGCCGGGCGGGCCTGACGATCCGACCTTGCGGGTGCTTCGGGTCGAACCTTGGACTGCCGAACTATGGGATGGACCGTCGAGTTCGGCCGTTGCGGCTTTCGAATTCGCCAAAGCGAGAATCACCGGGACAAAGCCAAATCTGGGTGAGAACCGCAAGGTCACGGTGCCGATGCGGTAGTGCGGGGCACCTGCACCGAGATCTATGGTCCGCAGAACGCGCATGACTCTTCCGAACTTTTTCTATCTGGAGCCCTTTCCCCATTCTCATCGAGAACAGCGATGCGGGAGGTCACCTTTGTGAAGTGCCCTTCGGCCGCGACCGGGCATGGGATTCCTTGCCGGGAAGGAGACGCCGGCGGAACTAAAGCCGTTGTGCTCGTAATCTGCCCATCGGCGACCAGATCGTCCCAGCGACAAGCTTCGAGCAAATCAACCCGGTAATGGGATGACGCGTGTGCCCTTCCGATCGCCGGCGAGGCTGAGGGCGTCTGCTGGCCGGTTGCGCCCCGATCGAAGCAACTACCGCGCCCGCTCGCGGGGCAGACCCAGCTCATATCCATCCCATCCGCGATGGCCAACAGGAACACTGCCGCGGACGCTACCATGAGGGCTCGTTCCAAATGATTGAACTTCATGGCAGCGAGCCCCGCGACGAGACTGGCGAACCTCGCTGTTAAAAGCCGTTGGTGTTCCTGGGATCGTGACGGCCACCGTAGTAGCCGAACCCGTACGAATAGAAATAGGGACCATAGCCGTAGCCGCTCACCCATTCCTGGGCGACGGCCGCCACCGTGGTGGCCAGGAAAGCCGTGAGAGCCACGGCGGCGATGGTCTTGCTGAACATGTCGCATCTCCTTTGTGGTGTACCGAATTGTCATTCGGCGCAATGGAGCAGCGGGACTGCCGCCCTTGTTGTCACTACGTACCCTGTGCCGCGCGCCCGGCCGAGTTAAGCGATGAAAGCTCGGACAAATCCTTGCTAATCCAGACGCGCGGCACCCGATTAAAAATCTCCGGATGGATGCGGTGAGCCGACTCGCAGAACAGCATCCGATCAGGTTTTCGACGGAAACATCAGCTCGAGCCTGCGCTCGATGACACCGGCCGGTTGACGTTTTTCCAAGGGAACGCCGGCCAGCAGCCGGATCGCGCATACTGCCGCCGCTACGGCGAACGCGTTGGTGATCAGGAGGAAAATCACCGCCGCCTGCAGGAAATTGATGGTCTGCTCGCGCAACATCGATGCCTCCACGGCCGGCCTCTGGCCTTCTGCGTACGGAACGGTTGCGTTATGCAACAACTATACGGAGCCGCGCATCTTGTTCGAGTTAAGAGATGAAAGACGATGCAAACGATCGCAAACGGGGAGGTTGTCGCAACAAGGTTCTTTGGATCCGCCGCGGTATCTCAATATTTGAGGGCAGCCAACTCATCGCGCGCGGCGCTGCTGAAGTCGCGCAGGAGATCCAGCTTGTCGCGATTGATCTCCTCATGCAGCTCCGCGACGGTCTTGTTGGGCGAAAAGTACATATCGACGATCGCCCGCAGAGCGATTTCGGCTTTATCGACGATTCGCGCGGACGAAATGACGCGCATCCGGCCGATGAGCGCGTAGATGCCGATGAGCATCGGCATCTCGACCGCGCTGTGCACCAGGGCGTCACCATAGAGCTTCGAGGCCTCTTCGATGAATTGTTTGTATAACTTTTGTCTGGTGGCGCGATCTTTCGCTCTGAGCGCTACCTGGACCTGCGTCCTCTGGGCCATCCACGACACCGCCAAGGTGGTCAGGCCCCCGATCATGGAGCCGGCGAGCGCGGCCAGCGTCGATGATTGAAAGCCGCTTATCATGGCATGCTCGCCGAATCGGAAAGGCGGGTCATCGATCGCACATTCGCGCGATCACGCCGTTGGCGTCATCGAGGACACCCTCGAGTTGCTGCAGATCGGCGTCCCGTTTGGCGCCCGACAGGCAACGCTCGAACACCTCGCGAACTTTGCTCACGGTGGCGACGTGCTGGCGATACACAGCGCACTGCTGGTCTTCCGGCGCGTGCACAACTCCGCGCAGGTGCAGAACGGACTTGATCAAAGTGATGTCGGTGGTGCCGAGTTCGCGCTGGCACGATGGGGCGGCTGCCGCCGGAAGGCTGGACAGCAAAAATGCCGCGACCGCAGCACACGCCGCAACTCGTCGCCGCCGGTTTCTCTCTTGCCACGTCATGACAGGGTAAACAGACGGTCGGCGCGGCGCTCGAAGGCGGCGAGGATTTCGTCGAACATGGCGGCGAATGCGCGCGAGGCGACAGCCGACAGGATCGCGCTGTCGAACGCGTAGTCGACGGAAAAACCGACGCTCGTCCACTCGTCGCCGTCGGGCTCGAAACTCCACAGCGCGTCGAGCCGGCGCAACGGCCCGTCGAGCGCCTTGACTTCGATGCGCCGCCCGACGGCGTCGCCGGTGACGCGGCTGGCGTAGCTCACGTCGAAGCCGGCAACGCCGACCGTCATGCGTGAAACGATGACCGTCCGGCCCGCCGGCGCGGCCGCGCGCGAATAGACCTTGACGGCGCGGCAGCCGGGCACGAATGCCGGATAGCGTTCGATATCGAGCACCAGGTCGTAAAGGTCATTCCAGCGATGATGAAGGCGCCGGGTCGCCGCCACCCGCGGAGCCGGCAGGTCGTCCCGCGCGTTAAGCCCCGCAGCCGCCGGGCGCGACCAGCCCACGCGCGCAATTGTGCGCGTGGGATGGTCATCAACGATGTCAGCTTGCGTTGCCATTGCCACGGCCCGGTCAGTGCCGCATCTGCATATTCATCATCTCGGGCGGCATCAGGTTGTCGTTGAGGTTGGTCATGATCCACACCGACCCCGCAATCACCAGGAACACGACGAGCAGGCCGAACGCGAGCGCCAGCACGTTGTTGGTATTGTCCGGGCCGGTGGTGACGTGCAGGAAGAAAACCAGGTGAACGCCCATCTGGGCGATTGCGAGCACGATGAGCCCGATGGACACGCCCGGCCCCCACAGCAGCGTGGTATTGGCGACCCAGAAGGACGTCGCCGTCAGGAGGACGGCAAGCGCCAATCCGGTCGTATAGACGAGGACGCCGGATGGCTCGGCCGCAGCCGACGCATCTCCCGGCGCGCGATCGTAGCGGATATCCGTCATGATGCGACTCCCATCAGATAAACGACCGTGAACAGCCCGACCCAGATGATGTCGAGCGCGTGCCAGAACAGGGCGAAGCACCACAGCCGGCGCTGCACCGTGGCGCGGAAGCCTCTGACGGCGATCTGCGCCATCATCACGGCCAGCCAGATCAGGCCGGCGGTGACATGCAGCCCGTGGCAGCCGACCAGCGCAAAGAACGCGGAAAGGAACGCGCTGCGTTGCGGGGTTGCGCCCTGGGCGATCATG
>JAFAUQ010000189.1 GCA_019243195.1 Hyphomicrobiales bacterium | reverse complement strand
GATCGTCACCGAGGAAACGACGTCATATTTGAGCGGACTGACGACGGAAGAACTCGCGGCGCAGGGGAGCTTGCGCGCCGATCACGCGGCGCGCGCCGCAGTGGCGAAAGAGCGCACGCGCGCGCTGCCGGATGTCGCTCGCGTGCGCGGCGCGCGCAAGAAGCTGCTGCCGGCTTTCGTGGAACCGAGCCTCGCACAGACAGCCGAGCGGCCGCCGAGCGGGCCGAAATGGGTGCACGAGATAAAGCACGACGGCTACCGCATGCAGGCGCGCATCGACGGGAGCACGGTCAAGCTGCTCACCCGCACCGGCCTCGACTGGACCGAGCGCTTTGCCTCGATCGCCCGCGCGCTCGGCGCGCTCGGACTTTCCTCCGGACTCCTCGACGGCGAGATCGTGGTGCAGGATTCCGACGGGATCGCGAAGTTCAGCCTTCTGCAGGCCGACTTGAGCGCCGGACGCCAGGATCGTTTCGTCTATTATCTGTTCGATCTCATCTACGCCGAAGGGTACGATCTCGCGCCGGCGACGCTCGGCGACCGCAAGGCGCTGCTGCAGGAAATCGTCGCGGGACTGCCGGCATCGTCTCCGCTCCGCTTCAGCGAGCATCTCGCCGAGGACGGCCCGACCATGCTGGAGCACGCCTGCCGGCTCGGGCTCGAAGGCATCGTCTCGAAGCGGGTGGATATGCCGTATCGCTCGGGGCGCGGCGAGCATTGGCTCAAGAGCAAGAGCGTGCTGCGCCAGGAGTTCATCATCATCGGCACCGTGCCGTCGACGGTGGCGCCCGGTTCGGTCGGCGCGCTGGTGCTCGGTTATCACGAGGGCGGCAAGCTGATGTATGCCGGCCGCGTCGGCACCGGCTATTCGCACAAACAGGCGCAGGAACTCTATAAGACGCTGGAGAAAATCGCGGCGCCGCGCCCGGAGCTGGGCAACGCGCTGCCCGCGGGCTCCGAGAAAGGCGTGCGCTGGGTCAAGCCGCAACTCGTCTGCGACGTGGAATTTCACGATTGGACGACCGACCGGCTGATCCGCCAGTCCTCGTTCAAGGGCTTACGCGAGGACAAGACGCCGGAGGAGGTCGTGTTGGAAACACAGCCGCAGGTCACGCCGGTGAGACCCGAGCTTGCGCGCGTCCGCCTCACACACCCGGAGCGCATCCTGTGGGAAGGTCCCGGCATCACCAAACAAGGGCTCGCCGAATTTTACGCCGATATTGCCGACTGGATCCTGCCGCACATGAAGGGACGCGTGCTCAGCCTCGTGCGCTGTCCGGAAGGCGTCGGCGGGCAGCATTTCTACGCCAAGCATCCGTGGCACGGGCTCGATCCGGCGGTGCGCCGCGTCGATGTCGGCGAGAAGGAGCCGATGCTGGTGGTGGAGAATCTCACCGGGCTGCTCTCGCTGGTGCAGGCAAGCATCGTCGAAATCCATCCATGGGGATCGACCGCCGACGATCAGGACCGCCCCGACCGGCTGATCTTCGATCTCGATCCCGATGAGGACCTGCCGTGGAGCGCGGTGATCGCGGCGGCGCAGGAGGTGCGGGAGCGGCTTGATCAGATGGGATTGACGAGTTTCGTCAAAACATCCGGCGGCAAGGGGCTGCACGTCGTGCTGCCGATCGTGCCGTCCGTCGACTGGGATGCGGCCAAGGCGTTCACCGGCGCGCTCGCCGCCGCGATGGCGAAGGATTCGCCCGACCGTTACATCGCCACCATGTCGAAGCGCGCGCGCAAGGGCCGCGTGTTCATCGATTTCTTCCGCAACGGCCGTGGCGCGACCGCGGTCGGCGCCTATTCCACCCGCGCGCTGCCCAATGCCACCGTCTCGACGCCTTTAGACTGGAACGAGCTGTCAGAAAGCGTGCGCGCCGATCACTTCCGCATCGACAACCTGCGCCAGCGCCTCGCCGTGCTCAGGCAAGACCCGTGGGCGGAGATGTTGACGCTGAAACAAAGATTGCCGACGTAGGCACTCCGTCATTGCGAGCGAAGCGAAGCAATCCAGGACACCACACGCGGTGCCTGCTGCCCTGGATTGCTTCGTCGCTTCGCTCCTCGCAATGACGGACGCGTGGGCACGCGCTTCGCGCTTAGCCCACCCTACAAACAAATAATCATGCCGCCTTGCGGTGCGCGGAAAGGGCGTCGCCGAAGGCCTGGAACAGCGCGCGGTTGATCCAGTTGCTCTTGGCCTCATACTCGGCGTGCCATTGCACGCCGAGCGCAAAGCCCGGCGCGTCGGCGATGCGGATCGCCTCGATGGTGCCGTCCTCGGCCACGCCCTCGACCACCACCCGCTTGCCCGGCTCGAGGATGCCCTGGCCGTGCAGCGAGTTCACCCGGATGGTCTCGCGGCCGAGGATGCGCGCAAAGGCGCCGCCGGGCACGAGCGTCACGTCGTGGCGGTCGGCAAACACCACGGTCGGATCGGGATGGACTTCGCCATTTTCGAGCCGCGGCATGCGGTGGTTCATGCGGCCGGGCAGGTCGCGGATTTCGTGATGGAGCGAGCAGCCGAACGCGACGGCCATCTCCTGGAATCCACGACACAGCCCGAACACCGGCACGCCGCGCGCGACGGCGGCCTCAATCAAAGCCAGCGCGAGCGCGTCGCGCCGTTCGTCGTAGGGCTCATGGCCGGCATGCGGCTCCATGTTGAAGCGGGCCGGATGCACGTTGGCGCGTCCGCCGGTGAGCAGCACGCCGTCGACCGTCGCCAGCAAGGTTGGAATATCGGTGATCTCCGGCACGCTCGCGAACATCAGCGGCAGCGCGCCGGCCACTTCGGCCACCGCCCGCAGATTGCGCTCGCCGGCGAGCTGCGCCGGATATTTGTTTTCGGCGAGATGCGTATTCGCAATCACGCCGACCACGGGTCTGGTCATTCGGGCCCCTGCTCTCCCGGCCGGGGCCCTTTTTCGCCTTAACGGCACTGAATCGCAAGTCTCGGAACCGCGACCCTCACCTGCGCAAGTCGCTGAACGCGTCATCGAGCCGCCCGAGCGCTTCTTCCAGAATGGGCCGCGGGATCGCGAAATTGAACCGCAGCCAAGTATCGCCGCCCGGTCCGAACTGCGAGCCGGGGCTGGCGAAAATGCGCGCGCGATTCTTGACCCGCGCTGCAACGTCTGCCGGCGCAAGGCCGGTGCCGGAAAAATCGACCCACGCCAGATAGGTGGCGTCGAGCCGCATGGATCGGGCGCCGGGCGCCGCCGCCACGATGCGCGCATCGAACAAATCGCGGTTCGCGGCGAGATAGGGCAACAGCGCGTCGAGCCAGGCGTCGCCGGTGCGCCACGCCGCCTCGGTAGCGATCATGCCGAAGCGGTTGTAGGAGCCGAGGCCGCTCGCCATGACGCGGGCATCGAGGCGCCGTTTGAGCGCGGCATTCGACGTGACGCAGGCGCCAACATGGGCGCCGGCGAGATTGAACGTCTTGGTCGCGGCGACGCAGGTGATCAGGCGGTCGGCGACTTCCGGCGCGGCGATGATCGTCGGCGTGTGCCGCGCGCCGTCGAGCAACAAATCGCAGTGGATCTCGTCGGACACGAGAATGTGATCGCGCTCGGCGCACAGCGCCGCGAGGGCGCGAATCTCATCGCGCGACCAGACGTTCCCGCCGGGATTATGCGGGCTGCAGAAGAACACGACCTTGGTGGCCGGCGTGAGCTGCGCGCGAAGCGCATCGAGATCCATGAAATAGCGGCCGTCGCGCTCGACGAGCTGCGCATCGAGGATGCGGCGCTCGTTGGCGAGAATGATGCGACGGAAGGCGTGATAGGCCGGCGGGAACACCACGACCTCGTCGCCGGGTTCGCTCACCGCCTGCAGAATGAGGCCCAGCCCGGAAACGACACCGGGTGTCGGGCTCACCCACGCCGGATCGATCTTCCAGTCGTGGCGGCGCGCGAACCACTCGGCGAGCGCCTGCGCCCAGGTTCCGGTGTCGCCGTAATAGCCGTGCACCGCGAGGCTGGTCTCCGCCGCAAGCGCCTCGGTGACCCCGGGCGGCGCGGCGAAATCCATATCCGCGACCCACATGGGGATCGCATCGGGCGCGTGGATGCCGGAGTAGCGCGCGATCAGGTCCCACTTGGAGGCATGCGTGCCGCGCCGCTCGATCACGCGGTCGAAGTCGAATGCCGGACTTACCGAGGCGGCGCGATCGTTCATGCTAATACCCACGCTGCCAGTCGATCACGTTCTTCATCGGCCGCTCGTCGAGATAAGCGCGCAGGTTCTCACAGAACACGTCGATCGCGCCGTGGCGATCCTGGTCGCTGGCGTTGGAGATGTGCGGGGTGATCAGCACCTTGGGATTGGACCACAGGCGCTTGGGCGGCTGGCGCTCGAACTCGCCGACGTAAACGTCGAGCACGGCGCCGCGCAGATGGTCGCGCTCGAGCGCGTCGGCGAGTGCATCCTCATCGACGATCTCCCCGCGCGCCACATTGACGACCACACTGCCGGCCTTCATCGCTGCGAAGCGCTTGGCATCGAACAGCCGCGTCGTCTCGGGAGTCCAATGGCAGCAGATAATCACGAAATCGCTGTCAGGCAGGTATCGCTCGAGGTCTTCCGGCCCACCCAGTTCGACGAAGCCGGGCGGCAACAGCGCGTCGGCTTCCGGGTGGCGCCGCGTGCCGACGACACGCATGCCGACCGCGGCGAACAGGCGCCCGACCTCGCGGCCGATGCCGCCGGCGCCCACCACGCACGCGGTCTTGCCTTCGATCAGCAGCGGCCGATAGGCGCGGAAATCGAATTTCCCCGCCGCGCGCTCGTCGGCCGGATGGCGCAGCCCCTTGGCGAAATAGAAGATGCCGGCGAGCGCGTATTCGGCCATGGCGAGCACGTTGCCGGCGCCGCGCGATGTCGTCGCGATTACGTCGCTGCCCCACAGGTCGCCGAGCAGAAGGTTGCTCGCGCCGGCGGGGCGCTGATGAAACCACTTGAGGCGCTTTGCCCGCTTGCGCAGGTCGAGCGGGAACGGCCAACTGCCGAGCACGACCTCCGCATCGGCGAGCAGGCGGTCGCGCTCCTCGCGGCTGCCCGAGCCGGTCGCGCGCGGCGAGAGGTAGCGCGCCGAAGCGAATGCCGGCCAAGTCTCGCGGTATTCGCCGTCGAACCAGCCGCCCGCGTCGGTCAGTTGCACGCGCGGATCGATCGCCTCGATCTTCGCGCGCTCGGCCGGATTCAAGCGCACAATGCTCAGAACGTTGACTTTCTGCACCACCCTCGCTCCCCGGTCGATGCGCGCCGAAGCGCCAGCCGATAGACCATCTTGCGGCTTCGCGCTATAGCGTGCGGGGGAGCTTGGTATGGCGTTCGAGTTCGGCGTCTTTCACGAATTTTCCCGCACCAAAGGACAGACCGAGGCAGAGGCCTTCGCCAAAGCCTTCGCCCAGGTCGACGACGCCGAACGCTGGGGCCTCGACGTCATCTGGCTCGCGGAACTGCACTTCCTGCCCGACCGATCGGTGCTCTCCGCTCCGCTCCTGATCGCCAGCGCCATCGCCGCGCGGACGAAGCGCATCAAGCTCGGCATCGCCGTGCAGGTGCTGCCGCTGTGCCATCCGTTGCGCCTTGCCGAAGAGGTCGCGACGCTCGATCACCTCAGCCAGGGACGGCTGATTTTCGGGGTCGGGCGCAGCGGTTTTGCCCGCACCTACGAGGCCTACGGCATTCCCTATGCCGAGAGCAAAGAGCGCTTCGCCGAAGTGCTGGAGGTGCTCAAGCGCTCGTGGGCGGACGGCCGCTTCTCGTTCGAGGGCCAGTTCTACAAATATAACAACGTCGCGATGGTGCCGAAGCCGCTGCAGAAGCCGCATCCGGCATTGCGCATCGCGGCGAGCAGCGCCGACACCTTCCCGGCGATCGGCGCCATGGGCCTGCCGGTTTTCGTGGCCGTGCGGCTCGGCACGCTCGAGGAACTCGGCCCCGATATCAAGGCGTATCGCGAGGCCTATCGCGCGGCCGGTCATCCGGGCGACGGCGAGGTTTATTTGCGCGTGCCGATCTACGTCGGCGAAGACGAGAAGTCGGCGCGGGCCGAGCCCGAGCAGTCGATCATGCAGTTCTATCGCGCGCTCGCGGTGCAGGTTCAGGATTCGGCGAAGCGGCCTGGCGCACGCGCGAGCGAACGGCGGGCCGAGCGCGGCGCGGCGCTGGGCGCCGTCAGCTACGAAGAGGCGTTGCGCGAGAAGGTGATCATCGGCACGCCCGACAGCGTCACCGCGCGGCTGAAGGAGCTGATCGAAATCATCGGGCTCGACGGGGTGCTCGCCGAACTCAATTGCGGCGGCATGATCCCGGACGAGAAGGTGAACCGGTCGCTCCGGCTCATGTGCCAGGAAGTGGCCCCGCGGTTCCGGTGAGCGACCGCGCCGCTGTCATTGCGAGGAGCCGCGTAGCGGGGACGAAGCAATCCAGGCAACACGTACGGCCCTGGATTGCTTCGCTCCGCTCGCAATGACGAAACTCTCACAATGTGAACCGCTTCACAGATCGCATTCCGGCGCCGTGCGACGAACATGACAGTTCGATGACGGTGAAGGGAGGCGACGATGCTGCCGTTGACCCGCGAAGCCCTGCTCGCGCACCAACGTCCCACCTTGCGCCTCACCTGGGAACTCGACGCGCAGACCGGCAAGCCGGTCGGTCGCTGGATCATCGAAAACGCGGAACCGACGGCATTCCGGTTGGCTTCGGCCGCCTGACAGCGTCCGTAGCCCGCATGAGCGCAGCGACATGCGGGACTGACCCCCGGATTTCGCTGCGCTCATCCGGGCTACCCGCGCATCTGCAAACGCGTTACGCTCACCCCCAATAAAACAAAGCGCGGAAGGCCGCGCCTCCGCGCCCATTGAGGGAGGAGCGAGCATGATCGACCGCCGCCGTCTGATGGCGCTTGGCGCAGGCTTCGCGCTCGCGCCCGTCGCGACCCGCCCCGTCTTCGCGCAGGCGTGGCCGAACCGCGCCGTACGCGTCATCGTTCCCTATGCGGCGGGCGGTGCGACCGACGTGGTCACGCGCATCGTCGCCGACTGGCTGTCGCGGAAATGGGCCAGCAGGCGGTCGTGGAGAACAAGCCCGGCGCCGGCACTAACCTCGCCGCCGCCTTGGTCGCCGGCTCCGATCCCGACGGCTACGTGATGTTCACCGGCACGTCGGCGCTCGCGACCACCCGCCTGCTCTATCGGTCGCTCCCCTATTCGCTGAGCGATCTCGCGCCGGTCTCGATGATCTGCACGTTTCCGCTGCTGTTGCTGGTGCCGACCTCATCGCCGGCCAAATCGGTTGCGGATTTCATCGCCTATGCCAAACAAAACAAAGGCCGCGTCAGCTACGCGTCGCCTGGGGTCGGCACCGCGCCACATCTCGTCGGTGAGATGCTCAAGCAGATGGCCGGCATCGAGATGACCCACGTACCGTACCGCGGCGACGCACCGGCGCTCACCGACACGATCGCCGGCCGCGTCGACCTGCAGATCGGCGGGCCGGCGATGCTCGAGCAGGTCAGGAGCGGCCAGGTGCGCGCGATCGGGGTGACCACCGGCAAGCGCAGTCCGCTGGCGCCGGAATTGGGGACCGTTGCGGAGGCCGGCTTCCCGGACGTCAACGTGGCGGGCTTCTTCGCATTCTTTGTTCCGGTCAAGACGCCGTGGGCGATCATCGAGAAGATCCACGCCGACACCGTTGCCGCCGTAAACGATCCGGCGGTCAAGTCGAAGTTCGACAAGATCGCGATGGTGCCGGTCGGCTCGACGCCGGCGGAGCTTGCCGCGGCGCTCAAGGCGGAAGCCGACCGGTGGACGCCGGTGATCAAGGAAGCAAAGATTTCACTGGATTAGAAAAAGGCGAGTAGCGAATAGCGAATAGCAGAGGCGCCATACTATTCGCTATTCGCCACTCACTATTCGCTCTTCCCGACCACCATCACATGCAACCGCCGCGGACCGTGCGCGCCGAGGATGAGCGTCTGCTCGATATCGGCCGAGCGCGACGGGCCGGTGATGAGATTGACCGTGCGCGGCATCAGGCGGTCGCCGAATTTCTCCCGCAGCCGCTGCCACAAAGTCTCGTAGTCGCCCGCCACGTCCTTGGCGTCGAGAACGACGACGTGGGTGTCGGGCAAAAAATTGAGCGTGGTCGGGTTGTCAGGGCCCGACACCAGCATCAGCGTGCCGGACTCGGCAACCGCTCCGAACGCGTGCGAGACCGCGACGACGTCTTTGCCGTCGGATCGGCCGACCGAAACCTCGAGCGTGCGCTCGCGCTCCCACGGCAGCGCGGCAAGACGCGGATCCCCGCCGCGCCTGACCGCCATCGGCAGGTTGTGCGCGCGCAGAAAGGCGGCGATGGCGCTCGGCACGTCGGCGACGTCGGCAATCTCGTCGATGCTGCCGCTCGCCGCCTCGACCATGGTGCGGAAGAGCGCAAGCCGTTCCTTCGCTGCGAGTTGCCCGCGCGCCGGCACGAGCCCCGCCGGGTGTTGCGCCAGACGATCGCCGACCGTCTTGCGCCGCGGCGCCTCCTTCCCGCTCACCCCGAGCGAGCGGCGGATTGAGCCAAAGATGAGGTCGCGCGCGGACATTTAGTTCCGCCGTCGCCGCCACTGGGCCTGGAACGTCGCACCCTGCGGAGCGGGAAAATCGCGGTGGCGGGTCCAGCCGCCGGCGAACGGCAGCCGGCGGAAACGTCCGGCCGATCGCCCGAACAGCCACAGCAGGCGTGACGCAAGCGCGGTCACGAGGCCATACAATGCCGGGCGTTTGGCAAAGAACGACCAAAACTTCAGCCCGCTGCGCACAGTCGCGGGCGAGAGGTGCCGCTCAAATTCGCGCTCGCGCCACGCCCGCATCATGCGCGGCAGCGGGATGCGCACCGGGCAGACTTCCTCGCAGCGCCCGCAGAACATTGAGGCGTTGGGCAAATGCCCGGCTTTGTCGATGCCGACGAGCGCGGGGGTGAGCACGGCGCCCATCGGCCCGGGATAGACCGACCCGTAGGCATGGCCGCCAATCGCGTTGAACACCGGGCAGTAATTCATGCAGGCGCCGCAGCGGATGCAGCGCAGCATCTCGGCGAACCCGCCGCCGAGCATCGACGAGCGCCCGTTGTCGAGGATGACGACGTGATATTCCGACGGCCCGTCGGGATCGTCTGGCCGGCGCGGCCCGGTCGAAAGCGTGGTGTAGACCGACATGTCCTGGCCGGTCGCCGAGCGCGCCAGCACGCGCAGAAGCGTGCTCACATCCTCAAGCGTCGGCACCAGCTTCTCGATCGTCGCCAGCACGATGTGGATCTTGGGCAGCGTCTGCGTGAGATCGCCGTTGCCTTCGTTGGTGACAATGATCGAGGTGCCGGTCTCCGCCACCAGAAAATTCGCGCCGGTGATGCCGACGTCGGCCGAGAGGAAGCGCTCGCGCAGCACGCCACGCGCCTCGGTCAGCAAGGTCTGCGGTTCGGCGAGGTTGCGGTCCTTGGGCAGATGGCTGTGCACGCGGCGGAAGTCGGCCTCGACCTGATCCTTGTTGAGGTGGATCGCCGGCGCGATGATGTGCGAAGGCATCTCGTGGCGGATCTGGATGAGATACTCGCCGAGGTCGGTCTCGACCGGCTGGATGCCGTTCTGTTCGAGGAAATCGTTGAGCCCGATCTCCTCGGCGATCATGGTCTTGCCCTTGGTGACCGTTTTCGCGCAAACCTTGCGGCAGATGTCGACGACGATCGCGCGCGCCTCCTCGGCGGTCACAGCGAAGTGCAGTTGCCCGCCGGCGGCGATAACGCGCGCCTCGTAGGCTTCCAGATAAAGATCGAGGTGCGCGAGCGTGTGGTTCTTGATATCGCGCGCGCCGTCGCGCAGGGCCTCGAACTCGGGCAGGCGCTCGGCCGCAAGTCGCCGGCGCTCGACGAAGCCGAGGCCCTTGGAGAGCGCGCGCTGGAGCTGCGCGTCGGCGAGGGCGGCGCGCGCGTTGTCCTTGAACTGCGGCGAAGTCAGCGTCATGGCGCGGCGCGCTTGGGCTCCGGTTCACCGATCGCCGGGCCGTCCGCCATGCCGGCGAGCACTTCGGCGACGTGGCGCACGGTGACGCGCCGGCCCAAGCGCTGCAGCTTGCCGGCGATGTTCATCAGGCAGCCGAGATCGCCGGCGAGCAACGTGCCGGCACCGGTCGCCGCGACCGCCTCCGCCTTTTTGCTGACGATCGCGTTGGAAATATCCGGGTATTTGACGCAGAAGGTGCCGCCGAAACCGCAGCAGACATCGGCATCGGGCAGTTCCGCAAGTGTGAGGCCCTCGATGCCCGCCAGCAGCCGCCGCGGCTGCGCCCGCACGCCCATTTCGCGCAGGCTCGAACATGAGTCGTGATAGGTCGCGGTGCCGGCGTAGCGGGCGTTGATTTTGTTGATGCCGAGCACGTCGGTCAGGAACGAAGTCAGCTCGTAGGTTTTCGCCGCGAACCGCGCGGCGCGCGGATGCCAGTTCGGATCGCCGTGAAACAGCTCGGGATAATGCACGCGCACCTGCCCCCCGCACGAGCCCGAGGGCACGACGACGTAATCGTAGCACTCGAACGTCGCGATCACCTGCTCGGCCAGCGCGCGCGCGCTCGCTCGGTCGCCCGAGTTGAACGCCGGCTGGCCGCAGCAGGACTGCCGCGGCGCCTCGACCGTGCAGCCCGCATCCTCGAGCAGCTTGACGGCCGCAAAGCCGACCGCCGGCCGGATGAGATCGACCAGGCAAGTGACCAGCAGTCCGACGCGCTTTCCCGGCTGCGCCATGCGTTCCTCTCCGCTGCGCGTTCTGAAGGACGTGCGGAGAAGACATTGGCCGAAGCGGGAAGGCCGTGCAACGGCTCTAATGAGGCGGACTCATCGCGCCGCGTCGTCGTGCAGCGCCTTCAGCCGATCGGCATCCACGCTGATCCTGAGATGCGCGATGTCGGCGAAGAAATCATTCTCGTTGCGCACAGGGGCGAGACGCAGCGCCGGCGGCATCAGGCGGATCATGAAGCTTTGTTGACCGAAATCGCGAAACGCTTCCGATTGCCACAGCGTCTGCAGCCCGATTGCGAGCAGGAGCAGCGCCGCGATCACGCCGCCTTTCAGCTTGAGCCGCGTTGGACCGATCTCGCGCAGGTGAAAGAAACAGATCAAGGCAAGAACACATGCGGTCGCAACGTAGGTATAGGTCGACGCAAAGCGCCACGTGAGCGCAAACGACATGAAGTGCGCAAGCTCGCTATACAGCGCCAGCGCGAGCAGGCCCGACAGGGCGATGACGAGATTGCGCCGGAACTGGGCTCTTCCGGAAAAAACCCGGGTGAGGATCGACCAGATACCCACCCAGATCGCCACAAGAAACCCCCACATGAGCAGGGGCACGAGGTAGCGCGATGCGCGCGGCTCGCCGGTCTCGCTCAACCATAGCGCCAGGAGCGCGATCCCCAGCACCGCAGCGCCAAGTCCGAGCGAGGGAAGGAGGCCCTGCACGTGCATCCGCGGGGCGGCCACACGCTCGGCCTTTACGGCGTAACCCGGATCGCGCACAGGCAGCACGGTGTGGCCGATCCGGAAGGGATGATCGGCATCGAGCACGATGCGGTCACGGCGACGGCTGTCACGGTCAAGATAGAGGCCGTTCACGCTGCCGAGGTCCTCGGCGACGAGCCGCCCTTCCTCGTCGCGGAAAATCCGCAGGTGTTTGGGGGCGACATACGGGTCGTCGATAACGAGGTCATTGTCGTAACCGCGACCGACGCGCACTTCGGGTCCGGCAAAACGCACGCGCGCTGCCACGTCGCGGCTGCGATTGAGGATCTCGATCCAGATCACTTGGTCCACTGCACGCCCTCGAGAAAACGTTTGGCGAGCGCCGTTGCTTCGTCGTAGCCGATCGCCTGCAGATCGAGGCGCGACACCAGCGCCTCGGTGCCGCGGTCCTGCGTGACGGCGATCACCGATATGTCGTAGAGATCTTCGAATTGGCGATAAGCGTGCGCGCACCACACGGCGCGCAACGGGGGGTAATCCGGCGCGCCCGAGGCGGCGACGAAATCCTCGTGACAGCGCTGCGGCGTGTACCATTTGCGATAATTGCCGCCGCTGATCAGCCGCGGCTGGCTTTGCTGCGACAGAAAAGTCGCGAACTGGAACTGGTTGAGATCGATGGTGGTGACGTGAGAGTGGCTGAGCTGGACCGAGCCGGTGATCAGATCGTTGGCGACAAACAACGAACTGTCGCTCCGGCAATTGGTTGAATTGATGCTCGCGCGCACCTTCGGAATCACGCTGGCGTTTGTGTGGGACCAGCAATTGAACCAGGGGGCCGCTGTTTCCGGCGCCTGATAAGGTCCGAAGGCGACCGGCCGGAAGCCCTGCTCGCCAAACGATTTGTACAGTCCGGCCTGCCACACCTTGAGCTGGCGCCCGATCTCCGCGCGGAAGTCGCGTGGCCCGTCGGCCGGGTGCGCGCGTATGCGCGCCAGCAGCGACGCGGCGAACCGTCCCGGCACTAGGAAACTCACCAGCTCTCCGCCGGATCGCTTCGAAACGTTGACGCCAACGACCTGTCCGTCGGCCGTAACCGCAGGGCCGCCGCTCATGCCAGGATTGAGCGCGCCGGTGAAGTGGACGCGTTCGTTATAGGTGTGCTCGACCGGGCCGTTGTATGTCCCCTCGACGATCGTGAAGCCGAGATCGAGCGGATTGCCCATCGAGAACAGCCGCTCGCCCTTGGTCAGGCCGGGCGTCTCGCCCGCGACAAATTGAAAGAACCGGGCATCGTGCTTGTCGAGCCGTACGACGGCGAGGTCATTGGCGAGATCGATGGCGAGGAGCTCGACCGCGCCGCGACTGCCGTCGGCCGCGGCGTATTCCAGCCGATAGGTTTGCGGCTCGAGGGCGACCTGCGAGACGACGTGATAATTGGTGATGGCAAGTCCGTCCGGGCCAACGAGAAATCCGGAGCCGACCGAGGATTGCCGCCCCGCGCCGGCGACGACGGTGCGGATTTGTAACAGGCGCGCCGGTGCCGCGGCGAAGACCTGCTCGGCGGCCGACGGAACCGAGGCTGGCGGCTCGCCGGCAAAGGCCAACGCCGCGCCGACCGCCGCGAGGGCGGCGAACCAAGCGGCTGTGCGCAGAAGCTTCCCCACGAACGCCCGTGTAGCGCAAGCTCCAGTGGATGGGAAGGAAGCGTCGGCGAGAGGTAATGAGCTGCCCGCTCACCCCTCTTTATATCCGTACTCCGGGATGTTGCCGGTGGCGCCGTAATATTTGTAGGGCAGGAACTTGCCCGACATGGTGATCTTGACCCGGTCGCCCTTGGGATTGGGCAGGCGTTCCATCTCCAAGTCGAAGTCGATGGCCGACATGATGCCGTCGCCGAACTCCTCCTCGATCAGCGCCTTCCAGGCCGGGCCGTTGACCATCACCAACTCATAGAAGCGATAGATCAGCGGGTCGGTCGGCGGCATCGGCGTGCCGCGCACCGGCACCTCGTTGAGCATCGCCTCTTCGGTTTTCGACAGCCCGAACAGCTCCGCGGCCTTACCGGCCTGGGGCTTGGTCA
>JAFAUQ010000255.1 GCA_019243195.1 Hyphomicrobiales bacterium | reverse complement strand
TGCGGCGGGATCCGTATCGTCTGGAGCTGCTCGAGCGGATCGAGCCAGGGGAGAGTGATTTGTTCCCCTGGCCGCGTGGGGAGCGGCGCTGGCGTCCGGCGGCTGTCGGATGAGCACGGCGGCGGACGCGTATGCCTTTTTTGAGTGGCCGTGCCGTTGGTGCGGACATCGCGCGTGTGAGCATGCTGTGTCCGTTCGACTGGTTTTGGGGGGCGTGTGGCGTTGAGCCGTGTGGCTGCTGGCGGTATGAGCCTGGCTTGAACCTGTTCGACAGTTTGCTAGCGAAGCCGCTGGCGATTGAGCGGCGGCCACGGGCATAGCGTGGGGTTTGGGCCGGCGGCAGCTGCCGAGCCGGAGGCCGGCCTGCCGCGCGTCGGGGGGCTAGATCTTGTGTGCCCAGCGGAGGATGGCGGCCTGGCGGGTGGTGCCGAGTGCGTCGCCGATATCTTGCCAAGTAGTGCCGGCGTCTCGTAGTCCGGTGACGGCTTGGAGGACGGCTTCGTCTAGCTCCTCGTGGAGTTGTAGGAGCTGTGCGAGGTCCTCTGGGTCCCCGTCGGCCACGCGTCCGCCGCCGGCGGCGATCATGCGTTGGAGCATTGACAGGTAGGTCGGGGTGTCAACCGGTCGGCGGGGGCGGCGGGCTGGCGTGGATTTCATGGTAAGGGTAGCTTACCATGAATCCGGTGGTGGGGGGCCTGGGGCGTTTGGGGCAGATCAGGCGATGTCTGGATAGGAGGGGGCGGGCGATCCAAGCCAAGCAGTAGCGGCATTGGGCGTAGGCGGTTGAGCCACGGGCCACGTGTGGGATTCTAGGCATCTTGCGGCGTACCCGGGGGGCTCGTTGCTTTGGTAGTGCAATTTTCCCGCGTGAGCGGGAAAGCACCCTCGGTGCTGGTCCGGGGGTGGAGCCCGTCAACCTGTCCGATCGGATACCTCGCCGTCAGGCGGGGTTGGGGCGGAGCCCCTGTCCGATCGGCGCTACAGGTTGACGGGCTCCAGGTGGGGGCGGAGCCCCCAATGAGGAAGGTGTGCGGAAACGTGAGTGTCCGCCCGTCGCGGAGCGGCGGTAGGGAGAGGCAGGCGAGGTTAGGTGAGCGTAGCGAGGGAGGGAGCGCCTGCCGTCCCGTAGGGCGAGCGAAGCGAGAGGCCGTCGCGAGCGACTGAGCGCAGCGGGCGTGTGGCAGGGAGTGGGGCGGGGTGTGCGGAGTTGTAATGGGCTGTAATGCGTTGGTGTTGCTGCGGCGGGGGGAGTCGGCGGGTATAGTCGCCGGCCGATTCTTGACAAGCGCACTTGCGCGAGGGAGCTGCGGACTAGAAACATAGAACAAACGACCTGCCCCGAAAGATTGCCGTCCAAAGGGCAGGCCGTTGCAAAAACAGAGCGCGAGGGTCGTCTCGCTAGAGCAGTCTACGACACCGGGTCTCGCGCGGGAAGTAGGGCCAGTTGGAGCATAGGCGAGGTCGTACGGCTGGCGTGCTGGCGATGTGGGGCAGGATTGTTACGCGAAGTGCTCTGGCGGCGAGTGCCGCATGCGTGCCTCAGGTGTTGGGCCGATGTTGGGCGAGGGGGGCGCTGGTGACGGCGGAGCGGTCGCCGTCGGTGCAGCGATCGGCGGCATGTGCGATCTGTGGGCGGCCGACGTCGCTCGCGGTGCTGTCGCGAGTGCTGCGGCGGGTGGTGCCGCTCTGTGAGCGCTGTTGGCCACGCTACGGGGAGGCTCGCTCGTGAGTGGCCGCGGCGACCAGGTGGGCGAGCTGGTCGACGAGCTCGTCCAGGGGTTGCTCGATGAGCAGGTAACACCCCCCAAAACTAATAGGGGGGTGCTAGGGACGCAGCCGCTGACGGTCAGTTTTGGGTGGGTGCAGGGCACAACGCATGCTGCTTGGGCGGACGTTTTGGGGTTGCTTGAGCCTGTGTACGGGAAGGCGCGGCCGCATGGCGACGTGAATCGTTTCTACGGGGAGTGCTGGGTGCTGGGGCCGTACGGGGTGAAGCTGTCGTTGTATCCGATCGAGTACGAAGGGGCGGATGAGGCGGCGGAGAGTCGTGAGGGTGAGATGCTGATCGTCATTCCGCAGGCGGCGCTCGACGCGGCGGGGTTTGAGGCGGATGCTGAGGTCACGCGTCGCTTGCTAGTGATGGGTTTTCGGGCGACCCGGGTGGATGCGTATCTGGATGATCGGCGGCCGGATGGCGTGCGCCTGGAGCCGCGGCAGCTGCAGGCGGCGCGTGAGGCGGGCCAGTGCCGAACGCGGATGAGTTCGGGTGATTTTCACGTTTCGGACAAAGAGATTCGGGTGCCGCGTGCTGACGGCACGGTGACGCGGCTCCAGGTGCATTCTGAGACGTTCTATGCGGGGTCTCGGCAGTCGTCGGCGTTGGTTCGGGTGTACGACAAGCGTGCGGAGTCGCTGGTTAACCGGGGTGAGGAGATCGGTGCGTGCACGCGTGTGGAGATTGAGGCGCATCGGCAGAAGGAAAGTAACCTGGCGGAATTGCTTCTGAGCACGCTGGTGGGTGGAGCGCCAGGGGCGGAGCTGATTCAGGTCCTGGTCGGGCTGTTGGATTTTCATGATTGTCCGCCAGGTGGTCAGCATAAAGAGCGCTATCCGCGTTTGCCCTGGTGGGAGTCTTTGGTGGGCGCAGCGCGGCAGGTGCGCGTGGAGTGGCGGCGGCATGCGCCTACGGTGGAGAGTACGCTGCGTTGGTATCACGTCCAGGTGAAGAAGTCGCTGGCGTTCTTGCGGGAGGCGTATGGGCGGAGTTATCCGCATGCGGGGAGCGGCGGGTTTGTGCGTTGGTTGGAGGCGACGTTGAACGGCGCGGAGCGGCGGTTGCGGCGGGATCCGTATCGTCTGGAGCTGCTCGAGCGGATCGAGCCAGGGGAGAGTGATTTGTTCCCCTGGCCGCGTGGGGAGCGGCGCTGGCGTCCGGCGGCTGTCGGATGAGCACGGCGGCGGACGCGTATGCCTTTTTTGAGTG
>JAFAUQ010000085.1 GCA_019243195.1 Hyphomicrobiales bacterium | reverse complement strand
GAGTTGCACCAGCCGCCGGTCGAGTTCGGCGATGCGTTCGTTGGCGCGGGCTTCTTCGCGGTCGAGCGTCTCGCGCGCCATCACCAGCCGCTGCAAGGCGGCCGCGGCGCGCATCTCCGCTTCGCGCAAGCTCGGCAAGGAAGCCGCGGCCTCTGCCTGGTGGCGCGCCGCTTGCGCCTGCGCGGCGGTGGCATCGGCGACGACGCACACGCTTTGCGCCTGCGCCTCGGCGGCCGCCGCCACTTCGGCGTTGGCGCCGACCCAGCGCAGGTGGCACAGCAGCGCCTCGGCCTTGCGCAGCTGCGCCGCGACATTGCGATAGCGCACCGCCTGCCGCGCTTGGCGTTTGAGCGCGTCGATCTGCGCCGCGATCTGTGCGATTACGTCTTCGAGCCGCGCGAGGTTCTGCTCCGCGCCGTTGAGGCGCAACTCGGCCTCGTGCCGCCGCGCGTGCAGCCCGGCGATGCCGGCGGCCTCTTCGAGCACGCGTCGGAGCTGCGAGGGCTTGGCCTGGATGATTTCGCCGATGCGTCCCTGGTGCACCAGAGCAGGCGAGCGCGAGCCGGTCGAGGCGTCGGCGAACAGCAGCTGAACGTCGCGTGCGCGCGCTTCCCGGCCGTTGACCCGGTAGAGGGACCCGTGCTCGCGCTCGATGCGCCGCGAGACTTCCAGGTTTTCGTGTTCGTTGAACTGCGCCGGCGCCGAGCGGTCGGCATTGTCGAGGAAGAGCATCACCTCGGCGTGGTTGCGCGCCGGCCGGTTGCCGCTGCCGGAGAAGATCACTTCTTCCATATCGGCCGCGCGCATCGCCTTGTGCGAGGCCTCGCCCATGACCCAGCGCAGCGCCTCGACCAGGTTCGACTTGCCGCAGCCGTTCGGGCCGACCACGCCGGTGAGACCGCGCTCGATCTCGAAGTCGGTCGGCTCCACGAACGACTTGAAGCCGATCAGCCGCAGGCGGTTAAGCTTCATGGGCCGGCGCTCCCCCAGCGCAGGAGCGGCCGCAGGCGGACTCCTTCCGCGCTCGGCGTACGGTGATTCGTCGTCGAGGACTGCCGCATCGCGCGGGACAATGAATCGGCGGGTGATTCAGGGCAAGATTCCGCGCACGCTTTTGCGCAAATTTTCCATGGCATTGCACCGCGGCAACGGTCAAACGGGCGCGTCGGCGTAGTCCCGCCGGGGCAAAAAACCGTTGTCAGCTCTTAAGATAGGTGTCGATCTCTTTGCCGATATCGGCCGCCGTCGGACTGCCCGTGAACTTCTTGCCGTTGATGAAAAAAGTGGGCGTTCCCGACACGCCGAGCTTCTCGGCAGCCCGGTCGCGCACCCATTTGATTCCATCCTCGATCTTCTGATTCTTCAGGCAGGCCTCGAAGGTCTCCTGGGTGAAGCCCGCCTGCTTGGCTATCGCCATCAGCGGCTCGAGGGGCTTCTGCACCACCCAGTCCCGCTGCTTCTCGAACAGGGTGTCGACGATCGGGAAGAATTTACCCTCGCCCGCACAGCGCGCCAGCATGAAGCCCGCTACGTCGAGCGCATTGAGAGGGAACTCGCGGAAAATGAAGTGCACCTTTCCGGTGTCGATGTATTTCGATTTGATCTCGGGGAACTGGTGGAGGAAGAAATCGGAGCAGTGCGGGCAGGTCACCGCCGCATATTCGATCAAGCTGACCGGCGCCTTCGGGTCGCCCTGGGATTGGTCGCCCAGCGGGCCCGGCGTCATCACCTCCTCCGGCGAAGCATCCGCGAACGCCGGCAGCACGAAAGAGAAGCCACCCGGGCCGGCCCCGAAAACCGCGCCGGCGAGCGCCAATGCGGCCGTTCCTGCACACAATTCGCGACGCGTGACGCGCACGGAGCATCTCCTATGGCTCTCGTCATTGCGAGGAGCCCGAAGGGCGACGAAGCAATCCAGGACAGCGCGGAAGACCCCTGGATTGCTTCGTCGCTTCGCTCCTCGCAATGACCTCGATTCGGGTCGCTAGCGTGAAACCACCACTGTGGCAAGGTTACGTGCCGCGGCGGTTAAACGTTGCAGAAGCGTACTCACGATCGCTTGATCGCGGCGCCCAGTCGCGCCAGCGCGTTGCGCAGCTCTTCGTCGGCGACGTCGAGGGTTCCAGCAATCTGCGCCGCCGCCTGCGGATCGGGCGCGGGACGAACCAGGGCGACGGGCCGGCGCGCCAACGGAGCCTGACGCAATGCCAGCCGCCCCACCGCACGCCAGCCGAAGAAACGGTTGACCCGCTCGAGAATCACCGGCGAGAGGTGCTGGATTTCGATTGCCACCGGACCTTCGACCCGCAGCACAAGGGTGGCCGGTTCGGGCGCGTCGACGTCCCCGCCGCGCGGCCACTGGAGGCGCATCGGCTCGCAATGCGCCGCGACCTCCGCGCCGACGATGTCGTTCCAGTGGGTGACGAGTTCGGTTGATGCGAAGCCCTGGCGTGCGAACGTGTCGGCGAGCGTGCGCCGCACCAGATCCGCGAGCGGCCGGGCATAGGTTTTGGCCCGCTTGTTCATGGCTCGGCGTCCTGACAGAGGTTTGGAGATGACGCTAGCAGCGGCGTACAAACGGAGAAAGGCTGCGAGCCGCGCCGACCCCGCAATTCTTCTCGCTTGGTACGACCGGCACCGTCGCGCGCTGCCATGGCGCGCGCCGCCCGGCGAGGCTCCCGATCCTTACCGGGTGTGGCTTTCCGAAATCATGCTGCAGCAGACGACCGTGAAAACAGTCGCACCCTATTACGCGCGTTTCCTCAAGCGCTGGCCGAGCGTGGCCGCACTCGCCGCAAGCTCGCTCGACGACGTGCTCAAGACGTGGGCCGGCCTCGGCTATTACGCGCGGGGGCGCAACCTGCACGCCTGTGCGCGGGCGGTGGTGGAACGCCATCGCGGAGAGTTTCCCGCCGATGAGGCCGCCCTCGCGGCGCTCCCGGGCATCGGCCGCTACACCGCGGCGGCGATCGCCGCGATCGCGTTCGGCAAGCGCGCGACCCCGGTCGATGGCAACATCGAGCGCGTCATCGCGCGGGTGTTCGCGGTCGAGGCACCGCTGCCCGCGGCCAAGCCCGACATCCACGATCTTGCCGAAGGGCTTACGCCCGCCGAACGCCCGGGCGATTTCGCGCAAGCGATGATGGACCTCGGCGCAACGATCTGCACGCCGTTGCGGCCATCCTGCATGCTGTGCCCGTGGAACGACGCCTGCGCGGCGCACCGGCTCGGATTACCCGAGACGTTCCCGCGCAAGACGCCGAAGCCTGAAGGCCGGCCGCGCCGCGGCGCCGCCTTCTGGGTCGAGCGCGCGGACGGCGCGGTGCTGGTACGCACGCGGCCGCTGCGCGGCCTGCTCGGGGGCATGACCGAGGTGCCGACCACCGAATGGACGCACGACTTCGAGTTGGCCGACGGCCTGCATAGCGCGCCGCGCGTGGCGAATGGCAAGGGAAAGCCAGCGTGGCGCAAGCTACCGGGCAAGGTAACCCACCTGTTCACCCATTTCCCGCTGGAGCTTGTGGTTTACGCGACGACGGTTCCGGCCTGCACGCGCGCACCGTCCGGCATGCGCTTCGTTGATCGCGCCGCATTCGATGATGAAGCTTGGCCGACCTTGATGAGGAAGGTGATCGCGTTAGCGGAGGACGGACGACGGAGGACAGAGGACGGAAGAGGGCAGAGAGGCAACCGGGCCAGTTAGGCCCTGTGACCTCCGTCGTCCGTCGTCCGTCGTCCGTCGTCTGCTTCAGCGCGAAACTGCGCGCGCAGCGCGTCGATCGAGGTGAGGCCGCGCCGCGTCTCCACGTGCCAGAAGGTCCAGCCGTTGCAGGCTTCGAGACCCTGGGCGACGGCGCCGACCCGGTGGATTGAGCCGACCACGTCGCCGAGAGCGACCGCCCCGTCGGGCCGAACCAGCGCCGCGTGACGCCGGCGTGCATCGACCAGTCGCTGACCGGCAGCGACGAGCCCGCGCTCGACCAGTGCCGCGAACGGCACGCGCGGGGCTTCCCGGGCGGTCTGGAACGGCTCGAGGCTCGCCTGCGGCAACGGGTCAACGGCCGCAATCCGTTTCTCCGCCGCGCGCGCGTAGCTCTTCTCGCGCTCTAGTCCGATGAAAGAGCGGCCGAGCCGTTTCGCCACCGCGCCGGTCGTACCGGTCCCGAAGAACGGGTCGAGCACCACGTCACCCGGCCGCGAGGCGGCGAGGATCACGCGCGCAAGAAGCGTCTCCGGCTTCTGGGTGGGATGAAGCTTGCTGCCGTCCGCCTGCTTGAGCCGCTCCTCGCCGGTGCACAGCGGGAAGGTCCAGTCGGAGCGGACCTGGATGTCCTCGTTGCCGGCCTTGAGCGCTTCGTAGTTGAAGGTGTAGCGGCTGGTTTCCTCGCGCGCCGCCCAGATCAGCGTCTCATGCGCGTTGGTGAAACGGCGGCCGCGGAAATTCGGCATCGGGTTCGACTTGCGCCACACCACGTCATTGAGAATCCAAAAGCCGAGGTCTTGGAGGATGGCGCCGACCCGATAGATGTTATGATAGGATCCGATCACCCACAGCGTGCCGGCCGGCTTGAGCAGGCGGCGGCAGGCGGAGAGCCACGCGCGGGTGAAAGCGTCGTATTCGGTGAAGCTTGCGAATTTGTCCCAGTCGTCGTCGACGGCATCGACGCGGGAATCGTCCGGGCGCTTGAGGTCGCCCTTTAGCTGCAGGTTATACGGCGGATCGGCGAAGACGAGATCGACCGAAGCGGCCGGCAGCGCGGCCATTTGGGCGACGCAATCGCCGACGATGATCCGGCCGGAAGCGGTGGCTTTAAACGGAGCGCGGGGCGCCACCCCGGGCGCCCCGCGACGCGACACACGCATGACTCAGAACTCTACGAACTCTGATCACTCGGGACGCCGTCGGCGACGCGAGACCTACAACCGACAAGCCACATCATGCCGTCGCAAGGTAAATAAAGTTCTGATGGAATGCGGCTAAATCGAAATCATTCGCGCCATGGCGCGTAAACCGTTTGGAAACTATATGCAGGGCTGACGCGCCAAAGCCGCGAACCCGAAGTTGGCACGAGCGCGAGAGAGGAACGCCATGCGCACCGACGATTGGCGAACGAGCGACAACGTTGAGGACCGCCGCGACGATGGCGACGGTGGCGGCGGCGGCGGATTTGGCATGCCGGTCGGCGCGGGTGGCTTGGGCATTGGCGGGCTGGTGGTGCTCGGCCTACTCGGCTGGGCACTCGGCATCGATCCGCGCATCCTGATCGGCGCCGGCGACGTCATCACGCGCCAGTCGCCCTATCAGCAGCCATACCAACCGCCCATTCAGCGCCGCCCGTCTTCGAAGGCGGGTGAGCCGACCGACACCGCCGGAAAATTCGTCAGCCAGGTACTGGCGTCGAACGAAGACCGCTGGCGCGAAATCTTCCAGCAGTCGAACCAGCGCTACCAGGCGCCGCACCTCGTCTTGTTCCGCGGCCGCACGGCATCGGCTTGCGGTCTCGCGCAATCCGCCATGGGGCCGTTCTATTGCCCGAGCGATCGCAAGATCTATCTCGACACGTCGTTCTTCGGCGAACTCGAGCGCCGCTTCCACGGCTGCGACGGTCAGGCATGTAAGTTCTCCGAGGCCTATGTGATCGCCCATGAGTACGGGCATCACGTGCAGAATCTGTTGGGAATTCTGCCGAAGGTGCAGGAGATGCAGCACGGCGTGGTGAAGAGCGAGGCGAACCGCCTGCAGGTTCGCGTCGAACTTCAGGCCGATTGTCTCGCCGGCGTGTGGGCGAACCGCCAACAGCAGAAAGAGGCTTTCCTCGATCCTGGGGATGCCGAGGCCGCGCTCCAGACCGCTTCCGCGATCGGCGACGATCGCTTGCAGCGCCAGGCGCGCGGCGTCGTGATGCCGGACAGCTTCACCCACGGCTCGTCCGAGCAGCGGGTGCGCTGGTTCAATACCGGTTTCAAGAACGGCACGGTCGACAGCTGCAACACATTCGCGGCCGCGAAGTTGTGACCGGCTGAGATGGCCGGCATCGACGAAACAAAACCGTTCGTGCCGCTGAAAATTGCGGTGCTCACGGTGTCCGACACGCGCGAGCTTGACGACGACAAATCGGGCGCGACTCTCATCGGCCGGATCGAAGCGGCCGGGCATGCGGTGGTCGACCGCGCCATCGTGCCCGACGACGTGAACGCGATCCGAGCGCGCGTGCAACGGTGGATCGACGATCCCTCGGTCGACATCGTCATCACCACCGGCGGCACCGGCTTTACCGGCCGCGACGTGACGCCTGAAGCACTCGAGCCGCTGTTCGAGAAGCGCATGGACGGCTTCTCGACCGTTTTCCATATGATGAGTTATGAGAAGATCGGCACCTCGACGGTGCAGTCGCGCGCTACCGCCGGCGTCGCCGGGGCGACCTACATCTTCTGCCTGCCCGGATCGCCCGGCGCCTGCCGCGACGCCTGGGACGGCATCCTCAAGGAGCAGCTCGACTACCGCCACCACCCGTGCAACTTCGTCGAAATCATGCCGCGCCTCGACGAGCATTTGCGGCGGGGCCGTAGGGCGGGTTAGCCGCGGCAGGCGGCGTAACCCGCCGATAAGCGATCAAACAAACAAAACGGCGGATTACGGCGCTGCGCGCCTAATCCGCCCTACAAACTCAATTCCCAATTCTGCCCGACGAGATCATGCCCGAAGCTGTGGTGCTTTTCCTCCTGCGCCAGCCGGAATCCGGCGGCCTGGTAGATGCGCCGCGCCGCGACCAAAACGTCGTTGGTCCATAACGTGAGCGTGCGGTAGCCGGAAAGCCGCGCGAAGCGAATGCATTCGGCAACGAGCCGTGCGCCGATGCCCATCCCGCGCGCCTGCGGCTCGACCAGCAGCAGGCGCAGCTTGCCGACCTCGTCCGAGTGTTTGACCAGGAACACCGAACCGACCGGAGCGCCGTCGACTTCGGCGACCCAGCAGCGCTCGCGCCGCGCATCGAAGTTTTTGATGAACCCTGCGACGATCTCGGCGACCAGTGCTTCGAACTCCATGTTCCAATTGTATTCCTGCGCGTAGAGCGCACCGTGCCGGCTCACCACCCAGCCCATGTCGCCCACGTGGTGCGGGCGGAGCAGATAGGGCGGCGTCTGGCGCGAGCGTGCGCCGAGCAACTGCTCGACCGTTGCCATCGCTTCGATCAGTCGCGCCTGCGCGCCCTCGCTCAACGGAGCGAGCAGCGCGGCGACTTCGTCATGCGAGCCGCGGTCGAGCGGCGCGAACGCCTCGTGTCCCGCCGGCGTGAGCGCGAGGTGGCTCTCGCGACCATCATTTTGCGAACGCGCGCGCGCGAGAAACCCGCGCTGGGCGAAGCCGCGCAGGATGCGGCTCAAGTAGCCGGCGTCGAGGCCGAGGTCGCGTGCGATGTCGGCGGCGGTCGATGACGAGCGGTTGGCAAGCTCGTAGAGCACGCGCGCCTCAGTGAGGGAGAACGGACTCGCGTGCAGTCCCTCGCGCAACACCCCCATGTGGCGGGTGTAGAAGCGGGTGAACCGGCGCACCGCGGCGATGCGCTGTTCGGAAGCTGGAAGAGCTACATCGTTCATGGTCGTATTCCGTACCCGCATGAGCTCCGCGGAGCGGGAGACATGCGGTGTCGCGGCTGGCGCCGCTCATCCGGGCTACAATCGTCAATCAATTACTTGACTCAGTCAATCATTATTGCCGGCGTTCGCAGGACCGTGATCCGCTTTCGACCGAGGCGGCGCAGCAAGTCAGCCTCGCAGTCGGCAACGCCGTCGCGATGACCTCCGACGGAATCGTAAAGCCGCTTCGCGACCAGGAGGCCCTGTTCGGGCTGTGGTCGCCGCCGAAGGAAGTTTTGCAGGCGACCGAGCGGCTTGGCCGCTTGCGACAAATCCCGGCTGAACACCGCCGTACGCGGCCGGGATTCCCCCGCCAGCTCAGTCTCCTCGACGAACCGCATCACCTCCGGGATCCAGGTCAGATCGGGGGCGATGCCGGGCCGCAGAAACATGAGCCACCGCGCACGCGCCACTGCTGCGGCGGCACGCAGCCGGCCGGCGAGCGGCGCCGGCGTCACCAGGAGCCGGCAGCCGGCCACGTCTGCCACCTCGGCCGTCTGATCGCGCGAGCCTTTATCCGCGACGATCACTTCGCGGATCGCGCCCGCGGTCGCGCCCGGGACGAGGGCGGCCAGCGTAGCGACGAGCGCGCGCTCCGATTCGTCGGTAGCGATGATCACACTGAGCATGGAACTTTGGCACCGGTCGTTCGGTTGATCTGCATCAAGTAGCATATCGCCCTATGCACTACTAAATATCGGGCCACGTTTAGCAATTTCCGTTGTTCGCCCGAATGTTCTTGATTTGTTCGCGAAGAAGCGCTAGGTAAACGCCATGGCTCGTTCCTCCCTCGCCCTGCGCCCGTCGGTGTCGCCTAGCCCGGCACCGGCGGGCGAATTTGGCCCGCCGTCCGCTGGCACCCTGGTGGACCGCGAGCGCCGGCGCGGCCGTGGGGCGCAGTCTAACGCGTCGGGACGCTACGAGCCGCTCGCCCGGGTCGCCTTCGACGACGGATGGCAGAGTCTCGAAGATTTGCCGCCGTTTTCGACCAGCGTGAGCGTTGATGCGAGCCGCAAGGTCATCACCCGCAACGAATCGCCGGACATCGGCTTTGACCGCTCGATCAATCCTTATCGCGGCTGCGAGCACGGTTGCGTCTATTGTTTCGCACGGCCGACTCACGCGTACCTCGGCCTCTCGCCGGGACTCGACTTCGAATCCAAGCTCTTCGTCAAACCGGACGCGCCGGCGCTGCTCGAGCGCGAACTCTCGGCGCCCAACTATACCCCGCGCACCATTGCGATCGGCACCAACACGGACCCGTATCAGCCGATCGAACGGCGCTACGAAATCATGCGGCAGATACTCGAGGTGCTGGAGCAGGCGGGGCACCCGGTCGGCATCGTGACGAAGTCGGCGCTCGTGTTGCGCGACCTCGAAATCCTCGCCCGCATGGCCAAGCGCAATCTGGTGAAGGTTGCGATCTCGGTGACCACGCTCGATCCCAAGCTTGCGCGCATCATGGAGCCGCGCGCTCCGACGCCATCGCGCCGGATCGAAGCGCTGCGCCAGCTCTCGGCCGCCGGCGTCCCGACGGCCGTCATGGTCGCGCCGATCGTGCCCGCCATCAACGACGCGGAAATCGAGCGCATTCTCGATGCGGCGGCAGCGGTGGGCGTCTCCGGCGCCGGCTACGTGATGCTGCGGCTTCCCCTTGAAGTGCGCGACCTCTTCCGCGAGTGGCTGATGGCCAACTATCCCGACCGCTATCGCCACGTGTTCAAGCTCATCCGCGAGATGCGCGGCGGCAAGGATTACGACTCGACCTGGGGTCAGCGCATGAAGGGCTCGGGCCCTTACGCCTGGATGATCGGCCGCCGCTTCGAGGTCGCCTGCGAGAAGCTCGGGCTCAACGAGGAGAAAGTGAAGCTCACTACCGAGCACTTCCGTCCGCCGCGCCCCTCCGCCGTGCAGCTCGATTTGTTTTAGTTAGCGCGTGATCCCGAAAAGTGGGAACCGGTTTTCGGAAAAGATCATGCGCCAATAAAGTCCGCCGTAAGCGTTGCGTTGCGTAGCCCGAGCGTTGCGTTTCGCGGGCAAGGCCGCCCGGGAGCAATCCCGCGCGGCCTTTTGTTTAAGCGTCATTGCGAGCGAAGCGAAGCAATCCAGTTAAAAAATAAGGCGCCTCGCAAAGCCGTGGAGGAAGTGAAGTGAAACAGCCCTGCGTCTACATCATGACGAACAAACGCAACGGAACCCTCTATACCGGTGTCACGTCAAATTTGCCGGGTCGAGCATTTCAGCACCGCGCGGGACTCGCAAAAGGTTTTACAAAGAAATACGGTTGTAAGATGCTAGTTTGGTTCGAGCTACACGAGAGCATGTACGAGGCGATTGTGCGGGAGAAACAGATTAAGGCAGGTAACCGCTCCAGGAAACTGGAACTGATCGAGTCGGTCAATCCGGACTGGCAGGACTTGTACGATGGTTTGACATAACCCCATTGCGAGAAGCGTCAGAGGGGCGAAGCAATCTAGGACCTCGCGTGCTTCCTGGATTGCTTCGGCGCTTCGCGCCTCGCAATGACGGCTGCGTTTCCACAGGCGCCGGACGCCACCGTTGCGTCTCCCCGTGAGGCCGCGCAATCTGCGGCGCCATGAGTCGATCAGCAAGCGCCGCCCGCCTGCCGCTCAACGAGCCGCCGCAGCGGCCGACCTTTGCGCGCGAGCGCGCTGCCATGCGGCGCGGCCTGTTGCCGGTTGCCGGCTGCGATGAAGCCGGCCGCGGCCCATTGGCGGGACCGGTCGTGGCGGCCGCGGTAATCCTCGATCCCGGCCGCGTTCCCCGCGGCCTTGACGATTCCAAACGCCTCACGCCCGAGCGGCGCGCGGTGCTCTATGAGCGCATCTGCGCCAGCGCCCAGGTGGCGATCGCGTTTGCGCCGCCCGCGCGCATCGATTGCCACAATATCCGCCAGGCCTCGCTGTGGGCGCTGGCGCGCGCGGTCGCGGCGCTGCCGCTCAAGCCCGGGCTCGTGTTCGTCGACGGCTGCGACCGCATCGCCGTGCCGTGCGAGTGCCGGGCGGTGATCGGCGGCGACGGTCTCGTTTCCTCGATTGCGGCGGCCTCGATCGTCGCCAAGGTGACGCGCGATCGGCTGATGGCGCAGCTGGGAGTTGCCCATCCGGGATACGGTTTCGAGCGCCACATGGGCTACAGCGTGCCCGAGCATATCGAGGCGCTCGGTCGTCTCGGCGCGACCATCCACCACCGCCGCTCGTTCGCGCCGGTCGCGCTGGTGCTGGGCGAGGCGGTGATCGAGACGGATGTATCGGCCGGGGATGAATTGCCGCTCGATTCCTGAGCGTGCTACGTCCCGCCGAACACCCGAACTCTCTGCGGTAAAAATGCTCGACCTTCCGGCGCCCGCTGCCGCTCGATCGCCAGTTACCCGCGCACCCATGCTCTACGTCTCGCTTCTGGTCGAAGCGCTGCGCGCCCGGCCGATGCTCATGTTCTGGGTCGCTGCGCTCTCGCAGGGG
>JAFAUQ010000002.1 GCA_019243195.1 Hyphomicrobiales bacterium | reverse complement strand
CGCACCACCAACAAGATCCTCGAAGCCTACCTCAAGTCCAAGGGGGTGAAGGACGAGGACATCATGATCAACTACACGCCGTTCGGGCACTCGGACTTCCAGACCATCGTCGCCGACATCAAGAAGTTCGGCACGGCGGGCAAGAAGACCGCGGTGGTCTCGACCATCAACGGCGACGCCAACGTGCCGTTCTATAAGGAGCTGGGCAACCAGGGCATCAAGGCGACCGATATCCCGGTGGTGGCGTTCTCGGTCGGCGAGGAAGAACTCGCGGGCCTCGACACCAAGCCGCTGCTCGGCCACCTCGCCGCCTGGAACTACTTCGAGTCGATCAGCACCCCGATCAACAAGGAATTCATCGACAAGTGGCACGCCTTCACGAAGAATCCGAAGCGCGTGACCAACGACCCGATGGAAGCCCATGTGATCGGCTTCGCCATGTGGGTCGAGGCGGTCAAAAAGGCCGGTTCGACCGATCCCGACAAGGTCATCGATGCGATCGTCGGCGTGAAGGTGCCCAACCTCACCGGCGGCACCTCGGAAATGCTGCCCAACCACCACATCACAAAGCCGGTGTTCATCGGCGAGGTGCGGGCGGATGGCCAGTTCGACGTGGTGTGGAAAACCCCCGGGCTGGTTCCCGGCGACGCCTGGTCGAAGTATCTTCCCGAGTCGAAGGACTTGATCGGCGACTGGAAAGACAAGAAGTGCGGAAACTACAACACGGTCACCAAGAAGTGCGGTAGCGGGGCGTAACCCGCGAAGGGGGCCGTGACATGAACGGGGGCGGCGGTAGTGCCGCCGTCTCCCAGCAACTTGATACCGGGATCGGGATAGATGCGAGCCCTCTTCGGACGCTTGCGCGCGCTCGCCGTTGCCTTCGGCCTGCTCCTGGCCATGGCGGCGGCGAACGCTCAGAGCTTTGATCAGGCGCTCTCCGGCTTTACCGCCGATTCCTTCAGCGATACCGACACCGCGATCAGCGCCGTCGCCCGCAGCGGCAATCCGCGCGCCGCCCAGGTGATTGGCGCGCTGCAGGACGGTCAGCTGTTTTTCGATCCGGACGGCAAGAAAGTCTACATCAAGGACAAGGACGACCGGCTCACCGATGCGGCCACCGGCCAGGCGGTCGCCGGGCCCGCGCCCGCGAATCTGGCGCCGGTGCGGCTCAATAACCGGCTGCGCCGCGCGGTCGAGGCCGCGCTCGGTGCGTTGAGCCTCTTCGCCGAGGATCCCGGCAGGCGTTTCGAAGCCGCGCAGGCGGTGTTCAAGTCGCGCGAGGCCGCGGCGCTGCCGACGCTCCAGACCGCGCTCGCCAAGGAAACCGACCCGCGGGTGAAAACGGCGCTCACCGAGGCGCGCGCCGCCTTGGTCCTCAACATGAGCGACGCGAGTGAGGCCGATAAGCTTGCCGCCGTTCCGGTGATCCGCGCGCGAGGCGACCAGGATGCCGTGGCGCTGCTCGCCGGCCTGCCAAGCGACACGCCGCCGGCCGTGAGCAAGGCGGCGAACGACGCGATCGCCTCGATCCAGAACGGCCTCGCCATATGGAGCGCGGTGCAGAACGCCTGGTACGGCCTCTCGCTCGGCTCGGTGCTGCTGCTCGCCGCGATCGGCCTTGCCATCACGTTCGGCGTGATGGGCGTGATCAACATGGCGCACGGCGAAATGGTGATGCTCGGCGCCTATACCACCTTCGTCGTGCAGGAAGTGATCCGCGCCTATAATCCCGGCCTGTTCGATTATTCGATCGCCATCGCGGTGCCGCTCGCCTTCGCCATCTCCGGCACGATCGGCATCCTGGTCGAACAGTGCATCATCAGATTCCTGTACGGCCGTCCGCTCGAAACCCTGCTCGCCACCTGGGGCCTCTCGCTCATTTTGCAGCAGGCGGTGCGCACCGCCTTCGGCCCGACCAACCGCGACGTCGGCTCCCCCTCGTGGATGAGCGGCGCCTTCGATGTTGGCCAGATCACCATCACCTATAACCGCCTGTGGATCATCTGCTTCAGCCTCGCGGTGTTCGTCGGCCTCCTCGCGCTGCTGCGCTTCACGCGTTTCGGCCTTGAAATGCGCGCCGTGACGCAGAACCGCCCGATGGCCGCGTCCATGGGCATCCGCACCGGCCGCATCGACGCGCTTGCCTTCGGGCTCGGCTCCGGCATCGCCGGCATCGCCGGGGTGGCGCTCTCGCAGATCGACAACGTCAGCCCCAACCTCGGCCAGGGCTACATCATCGACTCGTTCATGGTCGTGGTGTTCGGCGGCGTCGGCAATCTGTGGGGCACGCTGCTCGGCGCGTTTTTCCTCGGCATCGCCAACAAATTTCTCGAGCCTTACGCCGGCGCCGTCGTCGGCAAGATCGCGATCCTCGTTCTCATTATCCTGTTCATTCAGAAGCGTCCGCGCGGATTGTTCGCGCTGCGCGGCCGGGCGGTCGAGGCATGACCGGCTCGCCGCTGATCCGCGCGCTCGATCGCGTCGGCATCGGGTTCCTGGTCCTTCTCGCCGTCATCGCGGTGATCATACCAGTCGGGAACCTGCTGGTGCCGGCGTCCTCGCCCTGGCACGTCTCGCTCTACTTCGTTTCGCTGTTCGGCAAATACATGTGCTACGCGATCCTCGCGCTGGCGATCGATCTGATCTGGGGTTACTGCGGCATCCTCTCGCTCGGTCACGGGGCGTTCTTCGCGCTCGGTGGCTACGCCATGGGCATGTATCTCATGCGGCAGATCGGCACCCGCGGCGTCTACGCCAATCCGATCCTGCCCGACTTCATGGTGTTCCTGAACTGGAAGGAGCTGCCGGTCTATTGGTACGGCTTCCAGCACTTCCCCTATGCAATCCTGATGGTGGTGCTGGTGCCGGGTCTGCTCGCTTTCTTATTCGGCTGGTTCGCTTTTCGCAGCCGCGTCACCGGCGTCTACTTCTCGATCATCACCCAGGCGCTCACCTTCGCGCTGATGCTCGGTTTTTTCCGCAACAATTTCGGCTTCGGCGGCAACAACGGGCTTACCGACTTCAAGGACATCCTCGGCTTCAACGTGCAGTCAGCGGAGACGCGGTCGGCCCTGTTCGCGATTTCCGTTCTCACGCTTGGCATCGGTTTCTACATCTGCCGCGCCATCGTCGCCTCGAAACTTGGCAAGGTGCTGATCGCGATCCGCGACGCAGAGAATCGCGTGCGCTTTCTCGGCTATCGCGTCGAATCCTACAAATTATTCGTCTTCACGCTCTCGGCCTGCATGGCCGGCGTCGCCGGCGCGCTCTACGTCCCGCAGGTCGGCATCATCAATCCGAGCGAGTTCGCGCCCGGCAATTCCATCGAGGCGGTGATCTGGGTCGCGGTCGGCGGGCGCGGCACGCTCATCGGCGCCGTGCTCGGCGCGATCCTCGTCAACTACGCCAAGACGAGCTTCACCAGTGGAAGCCTCGCGCCTTATTGGCTGTTCGTGCTCGGGGGCCTGTTCATTGCCGTGACCCTGCTGTTGCCGCGCGGCATCGTCGGCACCGTCGAGTATTGGTGGAAGGGGCGGGGACCGAAGACGCGCGGTAATGGCGTGGCGCCCGCGGGCGTCGCCGAACCGCACCCGGCGGAGTGAACCGATGCCGCCCCGCACCACATCGGCGTTGCTTTATCTCGACGGCGTGAGCGTGTCGTTCGACGGCTTTAAGGCGCTCAACAACCTCTCGCTCGCGGTCGAGCCGGGCGAGATGCGCGCCGTCATCGGCCCCAACGGCGCCGGCAAGACGACGATGATGGACGTCGTCACCGGCAAGACGCGACCCGACGAAGGCGAGGTCTATCTCGACGGCATGTACGACCTCACCGGCCTCGATGAGACCGAGATCGCGATCCTCGGCATCGGCCGCAAGTTTCAGAAGCCGACCGTGTTCGAGAGCCATACCGTCGAGGACAATTTGCTGCTCGCGCTCAAGAGCGATCGGCGTGTCCGCAAGACCCTGCTGTGGCGCGAGAGTGTGGAGGTCAGCGCGCGCATCGACCGGTTGCTCGATCTCACCCGCCTTTCCGCCGTGCGCGACCGGCTCGCCGGAGGCCTTGCGCACGGGCAGAAACAATGGCTCGAGATAGGCATGCTGCTCGCGCAGGAGCCGAAGCTCCTGCTCGTCGACGAGCCGGTCGCCGGCATGACCGACGCCGAGACGCGCCAGACCGTCGAGCTGCTCAAGGAGATCAACCGCGACCGCACCATCGTGGTCGTCGAGCACGACATGGCGTTCGTTCGCGACCTCGACGTGAAGGTGACGGTGCTGCACGAAGGCTCGGTGCTCGCCGAAGGCAATATCGATCAGGTGTCGGCGAACGAGCGGGTGATCGAGGTATATTTGGGTCGATGAGCATGCGGAAAAGGCGAATAGTGAGTGGTGAGTGGCGAATGGTGAAGGGGAAGCGGCGCAACTCGTGCGCTTCACCAATCACTATTCACTACTCCTCCCTCGCTATTCGCTATTCGCTATTCGCTATTCGCTTCTTCGAGTGAGCATCATGCTCGACGTTCAATCACTCGACCTCCACTACGGCGCCGCTCAGGCGCTGCGCGCGGTTTCTCTCAAGGCAGAGCCGGGTAAAGTGACCTGCGTGCTCGGCCGCAACGGCGTCGGCAAGACGAGCCTGCTCGATGCGCTCGCCGGCCAGCATCCGGTGACGCGTGGAACTGTCACTCTCGATGGCTCCGATATCACGACGTTGCGTCCCTACGAGCGGGCGCGCCGCGGCGTCGCCTACGTGCCGCAAGGGCGCGAGATATTTCCGTTGCTCACCGTCCGGGAAAATCTGGAGACCGGCTTTGCGCCGCTCTCGCGTGACCAGCGCAGCATTCCGGACGACGTGTTCGCGCTCTTTCCGGTGCTCGGCAACATGCTGCGCCGGCGCGGGGGCGATCTCTCCGGCGGCCAGCAGCAGCAGCTCGCCATCGGCCGCGCGCTCGTGATGCGGCCGCGCGTGCTTCTGCTCGACGAGCCGACCGAAGGCATTCAGCCGTCGATCATCAAGGATATCGGCCGCGCCATCGCCTATCTGCGTAACCTCGGCCAGGTCGCGATCGTGCTGGTCGAGCAGTATCTCGACTTCGCGCGCGAGCTCGGCGACTATTTCGCCGTGATGGACCGCGGCGCCGTCATCTACGCGTGCGGTAAGGCCGACATGGACGAGGCCGCGCTCAAGCGGGCGCTGGCATTGTGATTATGAGATGCTCCGATCTATCAGCCGTCATGGCCGGGCTTGTCCCGGCCATCCACGTCTTTGACATGGGAAGATTGTTTCAAGGCGTGGATGCCCGGCACAAGGCCGGGCATGACGAGGTGGGGTGTTGTAGATGAGCCTCGCCGAAGACAATGCGCGCGTGTTCGCGGCGAACCGTGCGGTCGGGCGCATTGCTCTGACGGCGGAATACGGCCGCGGCATCACCGTGCGCAAGCGATTGCACGAGTCCGGCGGGCTGCGCATGCATTTTCCCGGCGCACGCGCGCGCGAACTTCTGGCCATGCTCATCAACACGGCGGGCGGGATCGCCGGCGGGGACAGCTGTGACCTCGATATCGCGGCGGGCAACAAAGCACGCGTTGCGGTTTCGAGCACGGCGGCCGAGAAAGTCTACCGCTCGCTCGGCCCGGACGCGCGTATCGGCATCCGTCTTTCCGCTGGAGAGGGCGCTTCGCTCGCCTGGCTGCCACAGGAGACGATCCTGTTCGACGGCGCGCGGTTTCATCGCACGATCGATATCGATCTTGCGGCGGACGCACGGCTCGTGTTCGCCGAAGCGGTCGTGTTCGGCCGCACCGGCATGGGCGAATCGGTCGGGCATGGATTCTTGTTTGATCGCTGGCGCGTGCGGCGCGACGGCGCGCTTGTCTTTGCCGAGACCGTGCGGCTCGACGGAGCCATCGCCGCGAAGCTCGACGAAGCCGCGGTCGCCAACGGCGGCGCTGCCATTGCTACGATCCTGATCATTCCCGGGAACGCGGAAACGATCGAGCCGCTGCGCGCGCTTGAGCCTCAGTTCCGCACTGAGGTCGGCATCTCGACGTGGAATGGCATTGCGGTGGCGCGGCTGTGCGCCGCCGACGGCGCAGGGTTGCGCTATAATCTCATCAAGCTGCTCGGGAGTTTGCGCGCGGGCAAGCTGCCGCAGTGTTGGCTTCATTAGACGAGGCGTGCATGAATCTCACTCCGCGGGAAAAGGACAAGCTGCTGATCGCCATGGCTGCGATCGTGGCGCGGCGCCGGCTCGAACGCGGCGTCAAGCTCAATCATCCCGAGGCGGTGGCGCTGATCTCCGACTTCATCCTGGAGGGCGCGCGCGACGGGCGCACGGTCGCCGAGCTGATGGAGAAGGGGGGCCACGTGATCTCGCGCGCGCAGGTGATGGACGGCATCGCCGAGATGATCCACGAAATCCAGGTCGAGGCGACTTTTCCCGACGGCACGAAGCTCGTGACCGTGCACGAACCGATCCGATGAGCGACGTATCCCTCATCATGCAGGCGGCGGATTTTGCGGCGCGCCGCCACGCCGGCCAGCGGCGCAAGGGTGTCGCCGCCGAGCCCTACGTCAACCATTTGCTCGAGGTCGCGGCGCTGCTCGCCGACGCGACCGGCGGAAACGACGCCGCGCTGATCGCGGCCGCGTTATTGCACGACTCCCTCGAGGACACGGCGACCGAATATGAGGAAATCGACGCGCGGTTCGGGCCGGACATAGCCGCGCTCGTCGCCGCGGTGACCGACGACAAGAGCCTGCCGAAGGCGGAACGCAAGCGGCGCCAGATCGAAAGCGCGCCGAACGCAACCTCGCGCGCAAAGCTGCTCAAGATCGCCGACAAGACCAGCAACGTGCGCGCGCTCATCGTCTCGCCGCCGACCAACTGGGACTTGGCGCGGGTCGTCGAATACATCGATTGGGCCGAGCAGGTCGTGGCCCGCTGCCGCGGGCAGAACGCGATGCTCGAGCGCGCCTTCGATGCTGCCGTGACCGACGCCCGTGCCGCCATCGCCAAAAGCGCGGCGTAGACGCGCGATCACCTGCAAGCCGAGGGGAGGGCGCAATGATACCGGGCGAGTATTTCATCAAAGAGGGCGAGATCACGCTCAACGCTGGCCGCAAGACCGTCACGCTCACGGTCACCAACAGCGGCGATCGGCCGATCCAGGTGGGCTCGCACTATCATTTCTTCGAGACCAACCCGGGCCTGAAGTTCGACCGCAAAAAGGCCCGCGGCATGCGCCTCGACATCGCCGCCGGGACGGCCGTGCGGTTCGAGCCAGGCCAGAGCCGCGAGGTGACGCTGGT
>JAFAUQ010000137.1 GCA_019243195.1 Hyphomicrobiales bacterium | reverse complement strand
CGCCGATCACCCGGCCACTATGATGAGCGAACGGCGCCGGCTTCTTCAGCTGGCCGGGTCCTTCGATGTCGAACGCCCACAGCCATGCGCCCTCGGTGTCGGCGACATAGAGCGTCTTGCCGTCGGGCGAGAGGCCGCAGCCGTTCGGGCTGAGCATGGGATAGGCCACTTCGGCGACTTTCGAGCCGTCGGGCTGCGCGTAATAGACGCCGCCGTTGGCGCGATGACGCGGGTAGCGTTTGCCGAGGTCGGTGAAATAGAAGCCGCCTTCCGTGTCGAACACGAGGTCGTTCGGCGCCGAGAGCAGATGCCCGTCCACCTCCTTGTAGAGCACCGTCGCTTGGCCGGTTTTCGGATGGATGCGCTCCACCGTGCCGTATTTGTAATCCGGGTGCGGCCCGATGCCCATGGAATGGCCTTCGACGTAGCGGCTGCCGCCGTTGTTGCAGAGATAGAAGTAGCCGTCCGGGCCGATCGCGAGCCCGTTCGGTCCGCCGCCGCAGGCGGAGAACACGCTGACTTTGCCGTCCGGCGTGACGCGCGAACAGCGTCCGTTGCGGATTTCCGTGAGCACGACCGAACCGTCGGCGCACACCACGGGGCCTTCGGGAAATCCCAGTCCCGCCGCCACGATTTTCACGTCTGTCATGTTTTCCTCCAGCGGTTCTCGCAAGTCTCGCCAAGGCGCGACGCCGAGGTCAAGCGATCGCATCGTCATTGCGAGGAGCGCAGCGACGAAGCAATCCAGGGCGACACGTGGGGCCCTGGATTGCTTCGGCCCTGCGGGCCTCGCAATGACCCGATTGCTCTTTACGCGCCACCAGTCACAATCGAGGTACGGAAGGCGGAGGGGACGAAATGCCGATCATCGACGCGCAGGTGCACCTGTGGCGCAAGGGGACGCCGTCGCCGCAACATCGCCAAACGCCCTACCTGGTCGAGGATGCCATCCGAGACATGGACGCGGCCGGCGTCGACGGCGCCATATTGCATCCGCCCACGAGCTGGGATCCGGATTCCAACGAGCAGGCCGTCGAGGCGGTCGAAGCCTATCCGCATCGCCTCGCGATCCTCGGCTATCCGCCGGTCGACCGGCCGGAGAGCCGCACGCTCATCGCGACGTGGAAACAGCGGCCCGGCATGCTCGGCGCGCGGCTTTATTTCAACCAGCCGCACAACCGCTCGTGGCCGACCGATGGCACGCTCGACTGGCTGTGGCCGGCCGCCGAAGCGGCGGATTTGCCGCTCGCACTGCTGGCCTGGGACTGGCTGCCCAAGCTCGGCGAGATCGCGGCGAGTCATCCGCGTCTCAAGCTCGCGGTCGATCACATGGGCACGCTTCGCGGCGCCAAAGGCGATGCGGCCTTTCCCAACATGAAGGAGCTTGTCGCGCTGGCGCGCTATCCCAACGTCGCGGTGAAGCTCACCGGCGGGCCGTTCTACGCGGACGACGCCTATCCGTTCAAATCGCTGCACAAGAACTATCGCGCCATGTACGACGCGTTCGGTCCGCGCCGCCTGTTCTGGGGCACCGACATCACCAAGATGCCGTGCTCCTGGCGCGAATGCGTCACGCATTTTCAGGAGATCGATTGGATTCCGGAAGCCGACAAGAAACTGATCATGGGCGAGGCGATTTGCGACTGGCTCGGCTGGAAGCCGTGATTGCGCGAATGGTGAGTGGTGAGTGGTGAGTGGTAAATAGTCAGCTCTTGTCCACTCACCATTCACCATTCACCACGCGCTATTCACTACTCGGCAATCCAGCGCCGCGCTCAGGAGTGCCTGACGTAAGCCTCGGTCGTATAGCGCCGCATCATTCTCTGGCTGTTGAATACCGACCCGATCTTGCCGATCGCCTGTTTCATCATCCAGGTCCAGCGCGCGCGGTCGGTGAAATAAAGCGGCAGGATGATGCTTTCGAGCTTGCTGTAGAGTTCCGCCGCGACAGCCGCGGCATCGGCCGGGCCGCCGTCCTTGCCAATTGCCCAGCCGGTCACCCCTTCATCCCAGCCTTCGACCCACCATCCGTCGAGCACGCTGAAGTTCAACACGCCGTTGAAGGCCGCTTTCATGCCGCTCGTTCCCGATGCTTCCAACGGCGGCAGCGGCGTGTTCAGCCATACATCGGCTCCGGCGACGAGCTTGGCGGCGACGCGCATGTCGTAATTGGGAAGGAACGCGGCGACGACCGGCTTGACCTCGTGCATGTCGGTGTGAATCGCCTGGATGAGGGCCTTGCCTTCCCGGTCGTGCGGGTGCGCCTTTCCCGCCATCACGATTTGCAAAGGATAGCGGGCGTTTATCTCACGCAGCTGCGCGAGATCATGGAACAGCAGATCCGGGCGCTTGTAGCCGGTCATCCGTCGCGCGAAGCCGAGCAGGGGGACATCGAGCCTCATCTCGACTCCCGTTGTTTGTTTGATCTCGGCAATCAGCTCGGCTTTGGCTTGTTGATGCGCGGACCAGAGCGCTTCGGCGGAAACGTCGTCCACCTTGAACAGGCTCACCGGCTCGCGCGCCCAATGCGGGAGATGATCCTGCACCACCGCGGCGATGGCGGCATGCATCCAGGTGGGCACGTGAGCCCCGTTGGTGATCGCGCGCACGCGATAGCCGGGAAACATGTTTTGCGCCGTCTCGGCGTGCCGCTGCGCCACGCCGTTTACGTAACTGCTCAAATTGAGCGCGAGGTGGGTCATGTTGAGACAGTCGGCGCCCGCAAGCTCTTTGAGCTCGGTCAACGCGATGACTTCGCCGAGGATGCGGCGAACATCGTCATACTCGAAGCGATCGTGCCCCGCCTCGATCGGCGTGTGCGTCGTGAAAACACATTGTTCGCGGACCCACTCGATCTCGTGCGCCTGCTTCGCATGCCGGCCCTCCCGGCGGCGTCGCAGCAGCAGCGAGAGGGCGAGGAACGCGGCGTGACCTTCGTTCAGGTGATACGTTTCGATGGTATAGCCGAGGGCCCGCAAGAGTCGCTCTCCGCCGATGCCGAGAACGATTTCCTGCCGGATGCGCTCGCACTTGTCGCCGCCGTACAGCCGGTCCGTGATGGTGCGGTCCTGCGGATCGTTTTCCTTCAGATTGGTATCCAGGAGAACGATCGGCACGTGCCGTTCGAGCGGCGATTTCAGCTCGTAGAGCCAGGGCCTGATCCACACGGTGCGGCCCTCGATTTCGACCGCGACCATGACGCCGAGACCCTGCGTGTAATCCTCCGGATTCCAGGGGTCCGGGTGATCGATCTGCGTCCCCTGGGCGTCGATTTCCTGGCGCAGGTACCCGCTGCGGCTGGCGAGCGTGACGAACACCATCGGCAGCCCGAGATCAGCCGCCGTGCGCGCGGCATCGCCGGCAAGAATGCCGAGGCCGCCCGAATAGGTGTGCATTTCCGGGCGGATGCCGATCTCCATCGAGAAATAAGCGATCCGGGTCGTGCGCAGGTATGGCGTGATGTCGATCATGGCGGAGGCGCTGCGGGGAAATCGGGCGTCGCTCCGAATATGCGCGCGTGAGCGCTTTGGCAATGCGCCGTTACGGCGCGCTACGCGGCGTCCACAGCTGCGTCACGTGGCCCGCCAGTGCCTTGCTGCTGGACACTCGCCGGCTAAGATTGCCGTGACCGAGGGGAAGCAGCATGCACGACGACAATGTCTACGATTTCATCGTCACCGGCGCCGGTTCGGCCGGTTGCGCGGTCGCCGCGCGGCTGAGCGAGGACGGCCGCTATCGCGTGCTGCTGCTCGAAGCCGGCGGCAAGGACCGCAATCCGTGGATTCACATTCCGCTCGGCTATGCGAAAATCTTCACCGACCCGAGCGTGAACTGGATGTTCGACAGCGAGCCCGAGGCGCAGCTCAACGGCCGCGTTCTCTATCAGCCGCGCGGCAAGGTGCTCGGCGGCACCAGTTCGATCAACGGCATGGTCTACATGCGCGGCACCCCGCGCGATTACGACGGCTGGCGCCAGCGCGGCTGCGAGGGCTGGGGCTGGGACGACGTTCTGCCCTATTTTCGCAAGGCCGAGAATCAGCAGCGCGGCGAGGACGAATTTCACGGCGTCGGCGGACCGCTCAATGTCTCCAACGGCGTGCGCTCGCCGCTCGCTGACGCCATGGTCAAGGCGGCGATCGAGGCCGGCATCTCTCCCAACCCTGACTTCAACGGCGCCCGCCAGGAAGGCGTCGGTTATTATCAGACGACGACGAACAACCGCCGGCGCTGGAGCGCGGCGCGCGCCTATCTCGGCCCGGCCAAACGCCGGCGCAATCTCACCGTCGAGACGCAGGCGCACGCCACCCGTATCGTCTTCGACGGCGCGCGCGCCGTCGGGGTCGAATATTCGACGCCAGGCGGACGTAACGTCGCGCGCGCCCGCGGCGAGGTCGTCGTCTCGGGCGGCGTCTACGGCTCGCCGCAACTGCTGCAGGTATCAGGCGTCGGCCCCGGCGATCTGCTGGCCGACTTCGGCATCCCGGTGGTGCGCGACATGCCGGGCGTCGGCAAACATTTGCACGATCACTTCAACACGTATCTGGTCTGGCGTTCCGCTCGCAAGACCGTGAACGATCTCGCCGCGAGCGCAGTGCGGCAATGGCTCTCCGGCGTGCAATACGTCTTCACCCGCTCCGGCCATCTGTCGAACGCCGGCATCTACGCCGGCGCCTTCGTGAAAAGCGATCCGCGCCTCGACGAAGCCGATCTGCAGATCAACATGTTCGGCTGGAGCACCTTTGAGCGGCTGCGCACCGGCATGAAACCGCATCCGTTCTCCGCCTTCACGCTCTCGCCGGTGCATCTGCGGCCCGAAGGCCGCGGCACGGTGCGTATCAAGAGCCCAGATCCGCTCGTGGCGCCGCAGATCCGCTTCAACTTCCTGGCGTCGGAAAATGATTTCCAGGCGCTCATCTACGGCACGCGGCTGTGCCGGAAAATCGCTAGCCAACCGGCATTGAAGCCGTTTGTGGTCGAGGAGGTGGTGCCCGGCGCTGCTTGCGAGAGCGACGAGCAGATCCGCGCGGAAATCCGCGTGCGCGGCGTGTCTAACCTGCATCCGGTCGGCACCTGTCGCATGGGCCGCGAGGTCGATGCCGTCGTCGATCCGCGCCTGCGCGTGCATGGGCTTGCGGGCCTGCGCGTCGCCGACGCGTCGATCATGCCGCAGGTTCCGGGCGGCAATACCAATGCCCCGTCGATTATGATCGGAGAAAAATGCGCCGCCATGATTTTGCAGGATTCACGCGGGCGGTAAGGCGGGGCCTAAGGCCTCACCGAGGCCGACGGAACGGACAATCGCCCTCGGGAGCGAGGGCGGCCATTTGCCTTAGGCCACGCGAAGAACGACTTCTATGCGATCGACTTCAGCACATCGGCGATAAGAACTTCAGCTATGTTCGTCGAACCCTGCGCGCCGTGACTAAGAGCTTCTTGCCGATGCTGCTCGTCGTTCGACCCTGCATAGATAAAGTAAGGAGTGAGATTCCCACTGGCCCGCAGAGCTTGAAGAAGCGTATATCCCGCGCGAGGGTCGGGAGGTCGACCCATATCGCTGATTATCGCGTCAAATTTAGTTCTTCCAATTTTTGCCAATGCTTCACCGGTAGACAGAGCCAACTCGAAATCGATGTTGTAGGCTTCCATCGCGCCCCGCTCGAAAATGTTATTGTTAGGGCGATCATCTACCCATAGAATTCGCTTACGCAACGTTTTGCGGGGCTGTTGAAGCTCCTCGATGTTGGCCATTTCGGCTACTTGTTTTATTGCCAGTTCGGGCGCAAATGTGTCCTTGGTGAGAATGGACGGCGCGGCGGGGCTATGTGTGCGGAAAAGAGCCTCGGCGATCTTCTGTGACAGTTCCAATACTGCGCCTCGCACCTGCGGGTCATTTATCGGCAGGTTTGCGCGGCTGCGCCAGTCATATCGCTGCCTTTTGTTTATCTCGGAGGCCAGACGATCATTGTCCAGGCCGTCTCTCTTTTCGAGGATAGGGGCAGTCACGAAGTATATTGGAAGGATCAGATCGTCACGCTTGAGACTCTGCTCGTGCGTAATGAATTTTTCCAATTCGCTGCGGCATGCATTGCTACGAAAAAAGCACGGCGTCAAAACCGGTATCAGGAAAGTCGTAGCACTGATTAGTTCGTCAACACGCTTCTGCCAATTTTCCCCAAGTTCGATTCCGTCCACATCCTGAAAAATCTTGAAACTCGTCTCGCCGGCCGCGACTTGCACGCCTAGTTCGAGCGTTTTTCGCAACGACGTTATCGCCCCGCCAAAAAACTCGTCGTCGACGCGTGTGTAACTCAGAAATGCTTCCGGGTCACGAGCCATAGCGAATATCCGCTTTTACCCAAGGGATTATTAAGGCGATTACAAGTCAAAAGTGTTCCGCATCAAAATGCAAGAGCAGTAGCGTGCGCCTCCGGCCCCCTGCCATGGCCCGCACGGAACAGAGGTAGAACGACGGTTCGGCCGCCGATTGCGCGTGAGTTTCTTGCTAGCTCGAAGAACCAGCTCGCCGCGGCAGTGCGTGCACACGCACTTCGATTATGCCCAAGTTCCGGACACGTAACGCACCCTAGATATTGATCGGGACAATGCGCCGTGATGGTACTTGAGGACGCGCACGGGTGGTGAGGGGCGAGAAGCATAAACTGGAGCGGCTGAAGTGAGGGGCGAATAACCAGAGGGCAAAAACTAGGAGGAGTGAAGATGCATCCATTCAACAGGCGATCGGTTCTGAAAGCGTCGGCGGGTCTGGCGGCGGCCGGTGCGCTCGGAGCGCCGTTCGTCGCCAAGGCGACCGCCAAGACCGCGAGCGTGTGGTGGGTGCAGGGATTCATAAAAGAAGAGGACGAGGCCCTGCGCCGCGCGGTCGCCGAGTATGAGAAGGCGAGCGGCAACACCATCGACTTGAGCCTCGTGCCGTTCGGGCCGCTGATGCAGAAGATGGTGTCTTCGCTCACCAGCGGCGACGTTCCCGACGTGATGAACCACAATACCGCCTTCGCGACCTTCGTGCCGCAGAACGCCTGGAACGACAAGCTCGAGGATGTGACCGAGGTGGTGGAGTCGCAGAAGGACCATTATCATCCGACCGCGCTGCTATCCGCCCAGTATTACAACAACGTCAAAAAGAAGCGCAGCTACTACTACGTCCCCGACCGGGCGACCGTGCCGCCGTTCCATATCTGGAACTCGCTGGTCGAGAAGGCCGGCTACAAGATAACCGACGCGCCGAAAACCTGGGACGCCTTCTGGGATTTCTTCAAGCCGATGCAGAAGGCGCTGCGCGACAAAGGCGTGCGCGGCTTCTACGCGCTCGGGCTCCAGGCCACCACCACCGGCCCGGCCGACGGCAACGCCATGTTCCATCACTTTCTCGGCGCCTATGGCGGCTACGATATCATCACCAAGGACGGCAAGCCGCATCTCGACGACCCGCAGGTCAAGGAAGCCGTGATCAAGGCGCTCACCTACATCACCACCGCTTTCAAGGACGGCTATGTCCCGCCCGGGGCGTTGAGCTGGAACGACGCCGACGACAACAACGCGTTCCACGCCAAGCAGATCCTCATGACGCTCGACGGATCGATCTCGACCGAAGTGTCGCTCTATCACAACAAAGACGTTTACAACGAGATCGCGACCTTGGGTCTGCCGCAGGACAACGCCGGTAAGCCGATTGCCTCGCAGCTCGGGGTCATCGGCTCCGTCGTGCCCAAGGGGGCAAAGAACGTCGATGTTGCCAAGGACTTTCTCAAGTTCGTGATCCAGCCCAAGGTAACGAACGAAATTTTGAAATCATCGCTGGGCCGGTTCCTGCCGACCATGCCGGAAATCGTCAAGAACGATCCGTTCTGGCTCGATCCCAACGACCCGCACCGGGCGAACTACGCGCGGCAAGGCCTGCTCGAGCCGACCGTGCCGGTGCATCCGGTGTTCAACCCCGGTTACGCCGAAGCGAACGCCCAACAAATCTGGGGCGCGGCCGAGGCGGATGTGATCCGCGAAGGCGTGACGCCGCAGGCGGCGGCCGACCAAGCGCTCAACCGGATCGGCTCGATTCTGGCGAAATACCCGATCGAAAGCTGACCCGCGCGCGAGCGTGGCCGCGCCTTCAATAAAAGCCATCGCGCTTTACGCGCTCGCTGTTGCAGTCCTCGCGGGGGCGCGCGCCCCCGCGTTGACCAATTAACGCTGCGGGACCCCACCCTCGACCGCGACGCACCAAGTCAGCGCAAGTCCGCCAAACTGCGGGTTGTTTCCGGTTGATACGGGAGCAAAGGTCTGGCCGACAGGAACGTCCTGACCCGACCCGACGGGCACCCTCCCATTCAAATTCGGCAGGGCAAAGGTACTAACGCCGTTGCCGCCGAACGACGTACCGTAGAGCGAAAACAGAGCTTGGTACTGTTCTATGGGTAAAATCTGCCCATTGGCGGAGGTCCAACCGGCGGGGCAGAAGTTAAAGCCGAACAGGCGGATTTCCCCGGTATAGGGATTCTGAGCCAGGGCCGACTCCGCGTAAATCGCCGAGAATAAGGCGAGCGCGGCAATGAACAGCAGTCGTCTCATGAGAAGGTCTCCGGGTTCAACGAGGGAAAAGGGCAGGCGGGATATTCCAATACCTTTGCTACTACCGCTTCGAGTTGCTTAGCAACCGACATCTTCCGCTTGCCGAGATGACGGCCATCAATGACAGAGCGTTAACTGCGGAACTCGGCGACGTCGGGCTTGGCGCCCCATTCGCAAAAGCCCTTCGGATCGAACGACAGCTGCCGCTCGCGGTAAAGCAGTTCGTCGGCGATCATTTTGACGCCCGAGGAATATTCGAACACCATGCCGTCCGGGCCCTCGAAATAAAGAAACTTGGCGGAAGAGCTCGGGTGGCGCCCGGGCCCGAACACGATCCGGACTTGCCGCTCGCTGAGAAAGCGGAACGAGCGCATCACGTCGTCGGCGCTTTCCACCTGATGATTGATGTGTTGAATGCCGGGGTGATCGGTGGGAAACAACGCGATCGAGTGATGCACTTCGTTGATCCGCAGCAGCGGCGCGTCGCCAACGCGGTCGCTCACGCGCGCGTTGCACACCTGCGTCCAGAACGCCTCGTCGCGCGCGGCGTCGGTCGTGCACAGGCCGACGTGGGAAAAGCCAGTGATGCCGGCGTCGCGCTCGCCGTGGTAGCGCACGCCGCTGTGGGCCGGCCGCCACACCAGCTCGATGCGGTTGCCGCTCGGGTCGTCGAACGCGATGAAATCGCGCACCTTGCGGGCTTCCGCCTCGCCCGGCGTGCCGGCGTGAACCGCGTGTCCGAGCCGTTCGAGTTCGCTCGCCGCGGCCGAGAGCGCCGCGCGTGAACCGACCTCGAAAGCCACCGCCTGGTCGCGCGGATCGCCTTCCAGATAACACAGCGTATGCTCGCGTTCGTCGGACTTGAAATAGATCGCGTCCTTGCCGACTTCGCCGATCTCGAGGCCGAGCACGTCGGTCGCAAAGCGGGTCGCGCCCTCGAGGTCGCGGGTGCCGAGCCGGACGTAGCAAACGCGTTGCAAGTCGATCATGGGTGGATCCGTCAATTCATCCTTCGCTGACGGTGAACTCAGGCACCGTGCTCTCGCTCCCCCAGGCGCAGAACGAGCGGCGCTTGCGGGGAAACTGGCGCGGACGATAGGCGTCTTTGTCGGTCAGCATCGCGCCCTCGGCCACGTAGCTGAACAACATATCGTCCGGCCCGGCAAATGTCAGGAAAATCTGGCCGGAGGTCGGGCGGCGGCCCGGCCCGTGCATGATCTTCACCTGGGCGGACTGGAGGAAATACATCGCCTGCATCACTTGGTTCAGGCTTTCGACCGCATATTCGACGGCGAGAACGCCGGCGCGGTCGGATGGATGCAGCGCCAGCCGGTGATGGACCTCATCGAAACCGATGAAGGCGGCGTCGCCGACCCAATCGCTCACCCGCCCGTTGAACAAGGTCGTCCACAGCGCCTCATCGGCCCCGTTCGCGGTGGTGCGCAACGCCACCGCCGCGAGCCCGGTGACGCCGGCATCGCGCGACGGGAAGTAGCGCCAGCCCGAGGTTTCCGGCCTGACCACCAGCTCGAATGTGTTGCCGCTGCGATCGCGAAAGCCCGCCATCGCGCGCGCCTTGCGCCGCCGCAACGCGGCCTCGTCCGCGCGTGTCGTGGTGATGCCGTGGGCGGCGAGCGCCGCGACCGCGCTTTCCAGCGCCGCCTCGGTGCGCAACGCCAAACCGACCGACTGTTGCGCGGGATCGCCGGCCTCATACACCAGCGTGTGGTCGCGAAAATCGGAGCGGAACGTCGCCTGCTCGTCGTTCTTCTCGATCAATTGCAGGCCGAGGATCCGCTGCGCAAAGTCGGTCGCCGCCGGCAAGTCGCGCGTGCCCAGGCGCACGTAACGCAATTGCTCGACTTCGATCACCATCGCGACCTATCGCGTGTTTGCGAACGGGGCACCACTGTAGGTCGGACATAAGCGGTGTCAACGCGATGGGCCGCAGGTATACGCGGCGCGTTGACCGCGCGCACCGGCACCCTTAGCCTTCCTTCTCGGGAAGCCATCGCGTGCAACACTTAAATCCATGAACGACACCGGAACTTACGTCGGGCGCTCGCTGTTGCGGCGCGAGGACCAGCGGCTGTTGACCGGGCAGGGGCAGTTCGTCGCCGATCTCGTGCTGCCGCGCATGCTGCACGCGGTGTTCGTGCGCAGCCAGGTCGCGCACGCGCGCATTCGCGCGGTCGATGTGAGCAAGGCCGCCGCGATGCCGGGCGTCGTGCTGGCGCTCGGCGGGGCCGAGCTTCTCAAATTGGCGCCGCCGGTGCCGGGCGCGCAGCTGTCGCTGCCCGCCAAATGGCGCAGCCAGGTGCAGCACAAGGTGCATCTGCCGCAGCAGCCGCTGCTTGCGTTGGACAAGGTGCGCCACGTCGGCGAAGCGATTGCGGTGGTTTTAGCGGAAAGCCGCTACGAAGCGCAGGACGCCGCCGAGGCGGTGACAGTCGATCTCGAACCGCTGCCGGCGGTCGTCGATGCCAACCGCGCGCTGGAGTCGGGCAGCGCCATCGTCCACGAGCAGTATCAAACAAACAACATCGGCGAATTCGTCCTTGAGAAAGGTGACGCCGCCGCGGCTTTGGCGAGCGCGCCGCACCGCCTGCGCCGCAGCTTCTACACCCACCGCTACGCCGGCATGCCGATGGAATGCCGCGGCGTGGTGAGCGAATACGATCGCCGCACCGATTCCGTCACCATCTGGTCATCGACCCAGATGGTGCACTGGGTGCGGCGCGAGGCGGCGGCCGTCCTGCGGCTGCCCGAGGCACGCGTGCGCGCCGTCGCGCTCGATGTGGGCGGGGGGTTCGGCACCAAAGGGCACGTCTATCCGGAGGATCTGTCGATCCCGTTGCTCGCGCGCCTGACCGGACGGCCGGTGCGCTGGATCGAGGAGCGGACGGAGCATTTCATCTGCTCGACCCACGCCCGCGATCAGTTGCACGAGGTCGAGGTCGGCTTCGACGGCGAAGGCCGCATCCTCGCCTTGCGCGATGATTTCCTCGTCGATGCGGGCGCGTGGAATCCGATCGGCGCCGGCATCGCCTACAACACCGCCGTCCATTTGCTCGGGCCGTACAAAATCGAAAACTTCGCCGCGACGGCCCGCGTGGTCGCGACCAACAAGGTGCCGAACGCGCCCTATCGCGGCGCCGGACGCCCGGAGGCGGCGTTCGCCATGGAGCGCGCGGTCGATCTGATCGCGGCGACGCTCGGCCTCGAGGCGACCGAAGTGCGGAAGCGCAATATGATTCGCCCCGACGAGATGCCGTGCGCGATGGGGCTGCCTTATCGCGATGGCGAGCCGATCGTTTACGACGGCGGCGATTTTCCGGGCGCGGTCGAGAAGGTGCTCGCCGCCGTCGGCGGGCTTGCCGCGTTTCGCGCGCGCCAACAGGAAGCGCGTTCCCGCGGCCGCTATCTCGGCCTCGGGCTGGCGACTTACGTCGAAGGCACCGGCGTCGGGCCGTTCGAGAGCGCGCTCGTGCGCATCGAACCGACCGGCGCGGTGTTCGTGACCTCGGGCGCCTGTCCGCAAGGGCAGGGGATGGAGACGATTTTCGCGCAGGTGGTCGCCGACGCCTGGAAGGTGAAGCCCGAAGATGTGGTCGTCGCGCTCGCCGACACCTCGCTGATCGCAATCGGCTTCGGCACGATCGCGAGCCGCAGCACGGTGACGCTCTCCGCGGCGATCCACTACGCGAGCGAGCGGCTGCGCACCAAAGTGTTCTCGATCGCCGCCAACATGCTCGAATGCGCACCGGTCGATCTCGAGCTGCGCGACGGCAAGGTCGGCGTGCTCGGCGTGCCCGGCATGGAAGTGACGCTCGCCGCGGTGGCACAGGCGGCGCGCCCGGGATGGGACCACGGCCGTCCCGCCGGCGTCGACGCCGGCCTCGAGGAAAGCTTCTATTTCGAGCCGGCCACCGTCACCTGGTCGAACGCCACGCACCTCGCCCTGGTCGAAGTGGACATCGCCTCGGGCGGCATCGCGATCGAGCGCTACGTGGTGGCGCACGACTGCGGCGTCGTCATCAACCCGATGCTGGTCGAGGGGCAGATCGTTGGCGGCTCGGTGCAGGGCCTCGGCGGCGCGCTGTTCGAGGAGTTCACTTACGACAAGGAGGGGCAGCTCCTCACCGGCTCGTTCATGGACTACGCCATGCCGCGCGCGAGCGACAGCCCGAGCATGGAATTGTTTCATCAGGAATCCCGCTCGCCGCTCAATCCGCTCGGCGTCAAGGGCGTCGGCGAGGGTGGCGCGGTGGCTCCGCCGGCGGCGATCGCCAATGCGGTCTGCGACGCGCTCACCCCCTTCGGCGTCGAGCTCAACGCCACGCCGGTCAAGCCCGAGCACATCGTGCAGGCGGTGAAACAAACACAACCGTCATCCTGAGGAGCTCGGCGCGAAGCGCCGAGCGTCTCGAAGGATGGAAACAGGCTCGGAGCTTGCTGCCACCCTTCGAGACGGCCGTTCGCCAACGCGAACGGCCTCCTCAGGGTGACGATGAGTTTGTTTTGCGTTCCCGTTGGCGAGTAAACTAAGCAGCGAACGGATGCCCGTTCACCGACTGCCAGGCGGCGGTCGGGTTGGGCAGGTTGACCTGTGCCGCAAGGCTGGCGCCGTTCATCTCCCACAGCATCATCGCGCCGTTGGTGTTCTGGAACAGCAAATCTGCCTGTCCATTCGGCGTGAAGTGATCGACCGAGACGAGTTGCCATCCCGCACCCGGATTTCCGAGTCCCGCCTGCGCGACCGGCGACGCCCCGTTCATCAGCCAGACGCCGACCGTGCCATTGTTGTTCTGCCAGGCGATTTCGGCCTGCCCATTGAATTCGCCGGTGCTCACCGCGTGCCATGACGGATCGCCGAGTGTGATCGACGCAGTGGACGCGATGCTTGCGCCGTTCATCACGTCGATCTGCAGGTTTCCGGTGTTGGTGTCCTGCAACAGGATATCGTCTTTTCCGTCGCCGTTGAAATCGGCGCTGCCGACCACCTTCCAGTTCGCTCCGGGATTCCCGATGCCGGCCTGGGCTATGGGCGTGGTGCCGTTCATCAGCCAGACGCCGAGCGTGCCGTCGCTGTTCTGCCAGATGAGGTCGGCCTTGCCGTCGCCGTTCACGTCGCCGCTCGCGACGATGTGCCAGGACGCCCCGGGATTGGCGAAACCGGCCTCGGCGATCGGCGTCGTTCCGTTCATCAGCCAGACGCCCGGCGTGCCGTCGCTGTTCTGCCAGATGAGGTCGGCGTTTCCGTCGCCGTTGAGGTCGCGGCTGGTGATGATGTGCCAGGACGCACCGGGATTGGCCAGGGCGGCCTCGGCGATCGGCGTCGCTCCGTTCATCAGCCAGATGCCCGGCTGGCCGTTGCTCTGGAACACCAGGTCGGAATTGCCGTCGCCGTTGAGATCGAACGGAACCGCCTCGGGCACTCGCTGCGCCTCGAACGCGCCGATGTCGACCGCCGGGCCGAACACGCGCGGCTCGCCGCGCGCATCGACCGGCAGGGGTTCCGTGGTGTTGCCGTTGTTGTTGAGGTCGAAAAGGTCACGCGGCAGGGCGGCGGTCGAGCCGGTGTCCTGCGCGCTGCCGCCGAGTTTGATGGCGACGGTCTCGACCGGGCCGCCGTTGTTGACGAGCGTGCCGGCCTGAAATTCGTCGCCGCTGTTCGGTATCCCGTCCGGATCGATCGTTGTCAGGCTGGCAAAGATCTTGGTGAGATCGGATTGGGTGATGTCGATGCCGAGCCGGCCGACGCCCGCCTGCGAGAACAGGTTGACGCCGGTATAGGTGGTGGTGGCCGATGAGCCGTTCGCAAGGTCCGAGCCCTGATAGCCCGCGCGATTGCCGGCAACGAGATTGTTGGTCAGGATCACAGTGCCATTGGTATTATAAATGCCGCCGCCGAGCTGCTGCGCGTTGTTGCCGGTGAACGTCGAGTCGTAGAGCTTGGCATAGCCACAGCCGCACCGGGCGTTGTAGAGGCCGCCGCCGTTGGTGGCGCTGTTGTTGGCGATCGTCGCGTTGACGAGGAAGAGGCCCAAGCTGTTGTAGATGCCGCCGCCGGCATAGGCCCCGGTGTTGGCGGAGACCGTGGTATTGACGAGGTTTGTTTCGCCGGAGTTGTAGAGGCCGGCGCCGGCGCTGTCGTAGAGCGGGCCGCCGAGGGAAGTGATCCGGTTGTTCGAGATCGTCGAGTTGATGGTGGTGAGCCCACCCTCGCCGTTGGCGATACCGCCGCCGATATATCCCGAGCTGTTGCCCGAGACGGTAGTATTGCGCAAATAGAGCGAGCCTCTCTTGCCGGCGATGCCGCCGCCGACATATGCGGCGCTGTTGCCAGAAACGACCGAGTTGTTCAGGTCCAAAATGTCGTTGAACTCGACGGAAATCCCGCCGCCGTAGGCCGCTTGATTGTTGCTTATGATCGAATTTGAGATGGTGACATCAAGAGGCCCGTAGTTGCCCTGCTTGAGGGAGACCCCGCCGCCGTCGACATAGGCATTGCCGCCGGTGATCGTCAGTCCGTTGAGCGTTACCGGGTTGAACTGCGCCGAGCCGCCGACGATGTTGAAATCGCGCGAAGCGCCCTGTCCGTCGATCGTGATATCCGGGGTGCCGTCGCCGTTGATGTCGCCGTTAATTGTGACGTTGCTGTCAATCGTGAGCTCGCCGTTGGTCAAAAGCAGCACGCCATTGTTGACGCCGGGCGTGCTGCCGCCGATCAGGTCGGGAGCGAAGGTGATGACGTCCTGCGAGGTCCGATCCTGGTTGGCCAGTCCGATGGCTTGGCGCAGCGACAAGCCGTTTCCTTCGGCCAGTTCCCCGGCTAGCGTTTTGCCGTCGTAGGGATTATCGGCGAGCGTGGTGACGACGAAATTCGTTCCCTGTTGCTGCTCGAACGCCCCGATATCGACCGTGCCGCCGGCAACTCGCGGCTGGCCGCGCGCATCGACCGGCAGCGGCTCGGTAGTGTTGCCGCTGCTGTCGAGATTGAAGGTGTTGGGCGGCAGTGCGGCGTTGGAGCCGGTATTATACGCAGCGCCGGCGTAATGATTGATCGCGACGGTTCTGACCGGCCCGCCGTTGTCGGCCAGCACGCCGGAGAGCACACCGGTGTCGGGATTGTGGCCAACTCGCGCGAACACCGTCCCGAGCCCGGCGTAACTCGTGCCGTCGATCTGCGTGAAATTGCCGTTGCTGGTGTCGATCGAGCCGCCCGAGGCGGTGGGCGATGAGCCGAGGATGTTGTTTCCCTTGAAGTAAATAGTCGAGAAGGGACCGGCAACGTCGTCCTCCTCCTGGCCGTAGTTGCCGGCGACGATCGAATTGCTCAGCGTCAGGAATCCGCTCGACTCTGCAATGCCCCCGGTTTTGTGGCTGTAGTTGCCGGTCAGCGTCGAATCCAAAATCCTCGTCGTGCCGGAGCGCGCATAGATCCCGCCGCCATCTCCGGATGCCGAATTGCCGGACAGCGTGCCGTTGACGACGGTCAGGTTGCCGAAAGTAACGTACGCTCCGCCGCCGGTTTGTGCGCTGTTTCCGGACAGGGTCGAGTTGACGATGTTCGCGAACCCAAGAACGTTGATACCGCCGCCGATAAGGGCGCTGTTGTGGTCGATTGCGCTGTTGATGAGCGTGAGCGACGCTGAGGCGAAGATTGCGCCACCGATGCCGCCCGACGCGCTGTTATCGTCCAAACGGGAGTTGATCACCGTGAGCGATTGTCCCAAGAGGGCACCGCCGGCGCCGCCGACGTTTCCATTCATGATCACGAGCGCGTCGAGAGTGTCGCTGGTTGCGCTGCCAAAGTTGAATACGCGGGAAGCATTGTTCCCGCTGATGGTGATGGCCGGCGTACCGTCGGCGTTGGTGACGCCTTCGATCGTGATATTTTTGTTGGTGTCGAGTTCGCCGCTGGTCAGCACCAGCGTGCCGCCGGCAAGGCTTGGGTCGAAGGTGATGGTGTCGCCGTCGTTCGCGAGGCTGAGCGCGTCACGCAGCGAACCGGTGCCGCTGTCGTTGAGGCTGGTGACCGTGATCGTCGTCATGATCCCTCTTCACCTTTCAGTGTGACAGTCGCATTACGTTGCCGCCTCAGGCGCGATCGCCGGCTCCGGCTCCGGCATGGTCTCGCTCTGCTTTTCCGCGCTCGCTTGTTGCACGATTCGGAAGGCTTTCGAGTCCTTGAGATCGCGCCAGAACGCGAGCTGCGCGTAGCGTTTGAATAAATCCGGCGGCAGGATGGTCGGGCGCGCCTGCGGCTTCACCTGCGGGCGCACGCGATGCAACCCGTCCATCCCCAGTTGCGCGTCGAACTCCGGCGCGTCGTATTCGACCTTGGCAAAATCGTGCGGGTAAGGCGGTTCGCCGAGGAAATCGTAGACGAGCTTGAACACCTCGCCCGGGCGGGCGGTGAGCAGGTCGTATTCCAGCAGCAGCACGCGCTCCGCGTATTCCGAGTAGCAGGCCTCGCGCAGCGCGTGCCAGGCGAAGCCGACCAGCCGGTTGGCGTTGGCGAGCGCCTCGACCCGCGTGTAGACGGTCGCGCGCTCGGCTGCGTTGTTGAACAGCCGCGTGTGCTCGAAGGCGTTGTTGCGGTACTGCCGCTCGAGCGAGTCCATCACCCAGGCGACGTCGCGCACGCAGCAGATGATTTTCGCCTCGGGAAACAGCCGCATCAGCGCCGGTAGCTGCGCGGTCCAGGCACGGTTGGTGTCGAATATCACCGGCTGCGCGTAGTCCGCGTAGTAGCTGTCGAACAGGCCGCGCAGCAGGCGCGCGCGCTGCGCCTCGTTGACCATGGTGGAGAGTTCGCTTCCCGCCGACACCTGCGCGATCAGGTGATCGAACAGCGAGGCCACCGGGCTCGACATCCCGGCGTGGAAGCGCGGGTTTTGCCGCAGGATCGCCGCGGTCAGCGTCGAGCCCGCGCGCGGCAGCCCGGAGATGAAATGGAACACGCGCTCAGGCACGCGGGAGCCTCCGGTTTAACCGAACGCGGCATTTCAAGCTGACGCGACCGGCCGGTCCGTAAGTTTTACGGATTACTCTCCAAGCCGGAACGCAACACGGCCCGAGGCGGCGCATTTATTACCACGTCGCACGCCCTGCCAAGAGGTATTTGGGGAAAACGCGATGTCGGGCGAAAGCTTCGCTCACCTGAACCGCAGATTGTCGCACGAGAGCTGGCCGATCGCGGTGCAGCCCATCAATTTCATGTCGCGTAGCAATTCGGTCTGCATCAGGCCGAGCGCGCGCTCCACCCCGGCCTGTCCAGCCGCGGCGAGCGGATAGAGATAATAACGGCCGACGCCGACCGCCTTGGCGCCGAGCGAGAGCGCCTTGAGCACGTGCGTCCCGCGCTGCACGCCGCCGTCCATGAGCACGTCGAGCCGGTCGCCGGCCGCGTCGACGATTTCGGCGAGTTGATCGAACGAGGCGCGCGAGCCGTCGAGCTGGCGGCCGCCGTGGTTGGAGACGACGACACCGGTGCAACCGATGTCGGCGGCGCGCTTGGCATCGGCCGCCGACATGACGCCCTTGAGCGCGAATTGGCCGTTCCACTGCCGCACCATGTCGGCGGCGTGGTCCCAGTTCATCGACGGATCGAGCATGTCGGTGAAGTAGCGGCTGATCGAGAGCGCGCTGCCGCTCATGTCCACGTGCTTGTCAAGTTGCGGCAGTTTGAAGCGCTCGTGCGTGACGTAATTGATGCCCCACCTGGGCTTGAGCGCGAATTGCAGCATGCCGGCGGCAGTGAGCCGGAACGGAATGGTAAAGCCGGTGCGCAGATCGCGCTCGCGGTTGCCGCCGGTGATGCTGTCGACCGTGAGCATCATGATGTCGACGCCGGCATCCTTCGCGCGCGCCAGCATGGCCCGGTTGAGGCCGGGGTCCTTGTGCAAATAAAACTGATAGATCTGCGGCGTGGCGTAGGCCTTGCGCAGTTCCTCGAGGCTCACCGTGCCGAGCGAAGACACGCCGAACATGGTGCCGTATTTCGCCGCCGCGGCCGCGACCGCGCGTTCGCCGTCGTGGTGGAACAGGCGCTGCAAGGCGGTGGGCGAGCAATAGACCGGCAAGGCGAGCTTGTGCCCCATCACGGTGACGGAGAGATCGACGTTCTCCACCCCGCGCAGCACGCTCGGCACAAGGTCGCAGGTTTCGAAGGCTTCGGTGTTGCGCCGGTAGGTCGTCTCGTCCTCGGCCGCGCCGTCGATGTAATGGAAGATCGGACCGGGCAGCCGCCGCTGCGCCAGGCGCCGGAAGTCGTGAAAATTATGACACCGGTCCAAAGACATGTTTCACATTCATCCGTAGGGTGGGCTAAGGCTGCGAAGCGCGGAGCGCGAAGCAGCCGTGCCCACCAACGATGGACCTCGCAGATATTTGGTGGGCACGCCGTCGCTCCGCTCCGGCTTAGCCTACCCTACGGTGTCACCGCTCGGCCGCGAGGATTGCGACCGGATAGGCGTAGCGAATCTCCGCGCCGTCGTGCGTGGCCGGCGGAATGCCGAGGCTGCCGTCCTCGATGTGCCGTTCGAACATCGCGGTGATTTTCACGTCGTCGCCCGGATTGGGGAACGAGCGGGCGAGGAGATTGCGCACCGTATCGCGCAATTCATAGAAGGCTTCCCGCGGCGGCCCCAGCCCCGCCTGGGCAAACAGCCCCGTGAGCTCGGGCAGCGAGAGGCAGCGCACGTGCGAAGGATCGCGCAGAAGCTCGAGCTGGTTGAAGGCCGCGGCCTTGGCGGGATCGGTCGAGGCTTGCGAGTCGCAGACGACCACCCGGCCGCCCGGCCGGCAGACGCGCACCATCTCCTTGAGCGCCGCCAGCGGCTCGAGGAAATGATGGAACGAAAAGCGCGTGTGCACGATCGAGAAGGCCGCGTCGGGAAACGGCAGCTGCGTGGCGTCGCCCTGCCGCCACGTGACGTTGGTCAGCCCCAGCGCTTGGGCATGGCGTGCGGCACGTTCGAGCATCGCCGGCGTCATGTCCATGCCGGTCACATGCGCAACATGCGGGGCAAAGGCGCAGGCGACCACGCCGCCCCCGCACGCCACATCGAGCACGGTATCGCCGGCCGCGGCGCCGCTGGTCTCGACGATGAGGCGCAGCGCGGCGGCATCGGTGATCGTCGCCGCCGTGCTGAACGGCGTCGCCTGCCGCGTGAACTGATCGAGGATGCGCTCGTTGTGGGCGGTGTTGGTCATGTCGGTACGCCTCAGTTTGGTCCGTAGGGTGGGCTAAGTCCGCCGTAGCGCGCAGCGCGAAGGCGGACGTGCCCACCATCCTTCAACTCTCAGCTAGCGGCCGATCGCGGCTCTTGCATTACAGACGAAGCGGCAAGGCCGCGATCGGCAAAGAAAGACGTGGGCACGCGCGCCCATCGGCGCGCTTAGCCCACCTTACGGCGCCCCCTGCGTTATTGGGCCGGGGAGGCTTTCGCTGCGCCTCCGCGCGGCGCCGCCAGGAGGTTCGCGCTTGCCATCGCAGCCGGCGCGGCGCTGCAGATCGTGTTGTTCTTCACCGTCGGATTGTTCGTGGCAGTCGTGTCGATCGCGAACAGCCCGTTCGTGTCGGTTGCGGGATATCCCGGCCCGCAGATGTAATTGTTCTGGATCACATCGCCGCTCCCCTGATCGGAAACGCCGGCCTGATAGGGCCCGGCGCCGTTCCCGGTGGTGTTGTTCACCGCATTGTTGACGAGCGCGTTGCCGTGGGCAGCATCTTTCGTCGAGGTGGAGACGGGATTGCAGCTGGCGTCGAGGTTGGAGAACCAGACGCCGACGTCGTTACCCAAGCCGGTGTTGTTTTGCACGCGCGTATTGGTCGTCGCCGGCCCGCCGTAGCAATCTCCGCCGACCAGGAGAATGCCGCCGCTCGAGGCGAAGTTCGCTCCGGTATAGGAGTTGCCGGACACGGTATTCTGCTGAATCTGCGTGTCGGCGCCATATCCGGCCTGGATGCCGTTCTGCGCGATGAAATTCACCGGACCGAGGCCGATCACGGTGTTGTTTTGAATATTGCTGCTCGCATTCGGTCCATTAACGACGATGCCACCCTTCTGATAGTTCCAGATGAAGTTGTCGTGAATGTTGCCTTTGGCGGCGCTGCCGAAGGCCCAGTAAATCGCGACGCCGTGCTGGGTGCCGTTGAACGGCTTCTCCCCGATGTCGGAGATCGTGGAGTTCTCTACCTCGACTTTGGCGCCGTTATTGACGATGCCGAAATAATTGGCGCCGTGCACGTTGGCGTTCCGGACGTGCCCGTTCTGCGTAAAGTACACGCCGATATTGCAGCCGGTCGCGTCGACGTCGCCGCTGATATCGCCCGGGTTGATCAAAGCTGCAGTCAGATTGATGCTGTCGCGCACGAAACCGGTGGGTGTGCAGACGGGGCCAGCGATCGCATCGCCGAATGGGACGCACGCGAACAGCGCGAGCGCGCCAAGCGAGATTGCCCCCCGCTCGCGGCTGTGTTCCCACGGAAAATTGAATCCAATCACGATTCCCTCCCTGTTTGCTGCTCCGCATTGAACGCGGGCATCGCGCGATAAATTAAATCGAGTTGCCGCGCCCTGGGCAAGTGTGCCCCCGGCGGAGAGAACCGCAGCATATCGCTTGCTTGCCACGCGCGAATCTGCGCCGCTCTAGATGCTCCGTTACTCTGATCCCGCGAACGGCGGGAGCGTCTCAAGGCTCCCGGCGACGCGATGGATTCTGTGGGATGCCAAATGGCCGAAAGCGAAATCGCCAACGTTGTTGCGCTTAACCCGGCGCCCGCCAAGTCGAAGTCACGTGCGTCGTCGGCAAAGCGCACACGCGCAACTCGCTCGCGCCGGCGGCGACCATCTACACTTTCGGCGGCACCACCGGAACCGGCCGCCGCAACGGATGCTATCGCGCTTTCCGACCCTGTGATTCGCTCCGCTCCGCGTGATGCCACTCCCTCCCGCTTTCTTGCCGGCGCCGTTTTTGCAGTCGGCTTGGTGACTGCGGCGGTCGGCCTTTATTTGAATGCGTCTTTCCTGTGGAAGTTCGGCCGCACGTCGGAGTCCGGCGTGGTGTTTGCCGTGGTCGGACTGGTGACCGACACCATCACCCTGGTGCTGCCCGCAACCGTGATGGTGCTGTGGCAGCGAAGCCGCCGCGGCCTCGCCCTGACCGGCTGCGGCATGTACGCGATCGCGGTGGCGATGACGTTGCTGACCGCCGTCGGGTTCGCGGCGACCAATATCGATGACGCGGTCGCCGGGCGCGATGCCGCGTCGGCCCGGCGCGCAACTTTGCACGATGACATCGTTCGCCTCAAATCGGAGCGCACCGGCCTCGTGTTCGCTCCCATCGAGCCGGGCGCCGTGGCGGCGGCACAGATCGGCCGCGATCAGGAGTGCGGCCGCGTCGGCCCGAATTGCCGCCAGCGCGTCGCCGAGCTCAACGCCGTGCTGCGCGACAAGGCGGCGGCGGATCGCGCGGCCGAAATCGACGCCCGCATCGTCACCCAGGAAGCAAGCTTGAACGCGCTGCCGGCGCTGGCGTCCCCCGACCCGCAGACCGAGGCCGCCCGCGCCGCCGTCATGTGGCTCTCGGGCGGGCACGTGGCGGCAAGCAGCGAGGATATCCGCATGACGCGCGTCCTCGGCATCGCAGCCGTCTTGTTCATGGCCGGCCTGCTGCTCGCGTTCGGCACCGCGCTGCGTCAGCCCGTGCCCAAATAAAGTAATGCGTGAAGGCCATCACAGACCACCTCTGCTTTGTGAGCGACAAAGCCGGCGAGGGGCGGGACAACTGTGAAGGAGGCTTTCATGCTCAATCGCACCCCGGTTATCGGGCTGGCCATTGCCGTGGCGGCGGCGTTGCTCGTGATTGCGCTGGTAACGCCGACGCTCGGCCCACGCGCATCGCGCGCCGAACTGGGAAGTCCGTCGATCTCGATCGAAGGCTTTCATAGGCAAGTCGATCATCGCAACCTTCCGGTTCACGCAATTCCTTTGCCGTAACGTCCGAATCCTTACGCGTCATGCCCGGCCTTGTGCCGGGCGTCCGCATCGCCACCGAGATGCTGGGCGGGTTGATCTTCATCGCCTTGCCGGACGGCGAACTCTCCTGACAGATGCGCCACGGCGCGCTACCCTCCGGCGAGCAGCGTACGGAGGCCGCCATGCTCAGAGATGATCGGGCCGAGGGGGAAGGCCGGCGCAACACGGCGCGCAACGTGCTGGGCGAGCGGCTCGAAATCTGCTCGATCGACCCGATGACCGGGTTCTTTCGCGACGGCTGCTGCGACACCAGCCGGGAGGACGTCGGCAGCCACACGGTCTGCGCCGTGATGACGGCCGATTTTCTCGCGTTCTCCAAATCCGCCGGCAACGATCTTTCCACGCCGATGCCGCAGTTCGGCTTTCGCGGGTTGAAACCCGGCGACCGCTGGTGCCTGTGCGCCCCGCGCTGGCAGGAAGCATTCGAGGCGGGCCAGGCGCCGCGCGTCGTCCTGCGCGCCACCCACGAAGGCGCGCTCGCGTATTGCTCGCTTGCCGACCTCAAGCGCTTTGCGGTGGACCTCGCCTGAGGCGGGACGGATAATCGTCGAGGTCGTCATTCCGGGGCGCCGCGGAGCGGCGAAGCCCGGAACCCATGAACACCGGACCGCGCAGAATTAGCTCGGCCTGTGTTCATGGACCCCGGGCTCCCTCGCTTCGCTCGGGCCCCGGGGTGACGACGGTGTGGAGTCGATACGGTCATCAAACGATTCAAACATAAGGATCATCCCCATGGACGTCGGCATGATGCTGCTTTTCGCCAGCTACGGCTGGGACGATTGTCCGGACGACCGGGTGTGGGACGAAGAGATCAGGCTGGCGCGGCTCGCCGCCGACCTCGGCTTCGACGTGCTGTGGTCGGCGGAGCATCATTTCAACGACTATTCCTTCGTGCCCGACAACCTGCACCTGATGGCCTATCTCGCCGGCGTCTGTCCGGGCATGAGTCTTGGCACCGCCGCGGTCATTCTCCCCTGGCACGATCCCCTGCGCGTCGCCGAGAACGCCGCCGTCACCGACCTGCTGTGCCGGGGCAAGCTGCGCCTCGGCATGGGGCGTGGGCTTGCCCGGCGCGAGTTCGCGGCGTTTCGCCTGAGCATGGACGAATCGCGCGAGCGCTTCGATGAGGCCGCACCGATGATCGTCAACGCGCTCAAGACCGGCTTCATCGAAGGCAATGGCAAGTTCTACAAACAGCCGCGCATCGAGCTGCGGCCGCGCCCGCAATATTCCTTTGACGGGCGCATCTATGCCGTGGCATCGAGCGACGATTCGGTCGAGTCGGCGGCGAAGATCGGCGCCCACATCGTCATGTTCGCCGACCGGCCGTGGGAGATGCGCGCGCCCGGCATCGAACGCGGCCGCGAACTGCATCGCAAATACCACGGCACCGCGCCGCCGACGGTCCTGCTCACCGAGTTCTGCGTGTGCGGCACCAACCTGGCCGAGACCGAGGAGGAGGCGCGCAAATACCAGGGCAAGTTCGTCGAGAGCAATTTTTATCACTACGAGTTTCTCGGCGAGCATTTCAAATCGGTGAAGGGTTACGATTCCTACCAGCAAAAGGCCGAGATCGCGCGCAAGGGTGGGCTCGACGGCGCGGTCGCAGGTTTCATGCAGGCGGCGAGCTGGGGCACGCCGGAGAAAATCCTGCGCGGTCTCGAGGCGCGGCGAAAGGTGGTCGGAGACTTCGAGATGAACGTGGCCTTCCGCTTCGGCGGCACGCCCTACGCGGTAGCCGAGCGGGGGCTCAAACTCTTTGCCAAGGAAGTGCTGCCGGTCGTCAAGACGTGGACCTCGCTCGCCGCGACCGTGCGGGCCGCCGAATAATTATAACGGGATTACGATTGGGCCCGTGGGCGAGCGGCACGCTCCACCTCTCCCCGCCTGCGGGGAGAGGTCGCCCGCCGAAGGCGGGCGGGTGAGGGGGATCGTCAGCATGCGGGCCAATGTTCGTTTGTTTCAAGACAGTGGTGGGCACGCCGTCGTCGCTGCGCTCCTCCGGCTTTAGCCCACCCTACGGAACCGCTGGAGATGATTGCCTCAGCTCTGCCGGCCGAGAGTCCCCCTCACCCGGATCGCTGACGCGATCCGACCTCTCCCCGCAAGCGGGGAGAGGTGGAGCGTGCGGCACGCCCACGGCGTTACATCTCCTTCAGGGCCTGCTGATAGTACGAGAGGTCGAGATATTTTTCCGGCGCGGCGGGTGCGACGCCTTCGTATTCGGCGCGCAGCGCCAGCACGTTCTTGAAGCCCTCGACGTCGAAGCGGCCGTCCTTGGCGAAGCCTTCCTGCTTGTCGGTCACGACGTCGTAGACCGCCGCGGCGATATCGGGCGCCAGCTCGAGTCGTCGCGCCAGCATCTCGGTCGCCGCCGCCTTGTTCGCGGGGTCGAGCGCCCAGCGCACGCCCTCGATACAGCCCTGCAAATATTTGACGAGCGTGTCGCCGTTCGCCTTCGCCCACGGTCGCAGCGTATAGCCGGCCGGCCCCTGATACGGCCCTATCATTGAGACGACCGAGCCCATGTCCTTGAGTCCGGCCTTCACAGCTTCGATCGAGAACGGCGGATTGAGCACCGCCGCCTTGCTGCTCTTGTCGGCGAGCAGGGCCGCCAGCCGCTTCGGCGTCGCGCCCACGTTCTTGAGCGCGTAGTCGCCTTTGTTTAGCCCGTGCCGTTTGAGGATCGCGTAGAGCACGAAGGCATAGCCCGACGTCGCCGTGTCGAGCAGGATGGTCTCGCCGCGCAGGTCCTCGATCTTGCCGATATCCTGCTGGGCGATGATGTGGTTATGCGCATTGTCGCCGCCGATGACGAGCGCCACGTCGAGCTTGTCTACGTCGAGGATTTTGATCGCGTTGTCCGACGTGCTGTGAATGATCTGCACGCGCCCGTCGGCGAGCACGCGCGGCAGTTCGTCCGCGCTCGGCGCATACATGATCTTCACGTTAAGCCCGCGCTTGGCCCAGAAGTCTTTCTCCTGCGCGGCGAACAGCGGCAGGTTCTGCCCGCCGCGAAACACCATGACGGTGAGCTTCGTCTGCTGCGCGTGGCCGGGCGTGGCGAAACTGGGGATCAGGCCGGCGAGCAAGATCGCCATGCGGCGCGTCATCATTTCGTGAGCTCCAGGAATACGGGGCAAGCCCTAACGTTAAATCAGTACCGGCGCAGGGGCTAGGTCGCGCGAACTTGACAACGCGGCCGGCGCGTGCCGCTGCAAAATCGCAAGTGACGCATGGCCGCAACCGCAGCAAAAACCGCGTTCGTGTTCGCCGGCGGCGGCAGCCTGGGCGCGATCCAGGTCGGCATGTTGCGCACGCTGTTGTCGTGCGGCGTGCGGCCGGATTTCGTGGTCGGCTCGTCGGTCGGCGCCATCAACGCGAGCTACTTCGCCGCTGCTCCCGACGCCGAGGGAGTTGCGGCGCTCGAGCGGATCTGGGCGGGGCTGCGGCGCTCCGATGTGTTTCCGGTCACCCTGCGCAGCGCCCTCGGCTTGATCAGCCATCCGGGATATCTGGTCGATCCGAGCGGGCTGCGTCGCCTGATCGAGACCAATCTGCCGTTCCCGCGCCTCGAAGACGCGGCGATCCCGCTGCACATCATGGCGACCAATCAACAGGGTCAGCCGGTTCGTCTCTCCAGCGGTCCGGCGGTCGAGGCGATCCTGGCGAGCACGGCGATCCCGGGGGTGTTTCCGCCGGTGGAGATCGGCGGCGAGGCGCTGATGGACGGCGCCATCGCGGCCAACACCCCGTTGTTCCTGGCGGCCGAGCTGGGCGCCTCGCGCATCATCGTGCTGCCGACCGGCTACGCCTGCGCGCTGCAGGAGCCGCCGCGCCGTGCCGTCGCCAAGGCGCTGCACGCGATCACCTTGCTGATCGCCTGGCAGCTCATGCACGAGCTCGAACGAATTTCGCCCGCCATCGACGTGCATCTGGTGCCGACGCTGTGTCCGCTCGCGGTGTCGCCGTTCGATTTTTCGGCGTCGAGCGAGCTGATGGAGCGCGCCGCCGCGGAGGCGAAGAAATGGATCGACGGCGGCGGGCTCGAGCGCCGCGCGCAACCGAAGGAGCTCTCGCCCCATCGGCATGATTAGTCGCGGGCCCTCGGAATTAAATTATGCCGCGTGCAGCAGCTCAAGCAGGTCCTCGTAGAGCGACATGTCCTTGCCGAACGAGATCGCCGCCGCCTGGCAGCCGCACACCAGGTGCATCCAGCGCCACGGCTCGCGCGTGGCGTTGAACTCCTCGATCACCGCCTGATGATGCTTGAAGGCGTGCATTTCGGTGAAGTTGTCGTGGCAGACGAGCTGGGCGAGGCGGTCCATCAGCACCTGCGGATCGTAGCGGCAGTTCACGTACTGCTGCGCCAGGTTCACCGTGCCTCTCACCTCCGGCACCGCGCGCATGGCGCCGAGGTTCGTCACCTTCGACCAGTCGGTCGGCGGCTGGGTCAGGATGCTGTGCGTGATCGCTTCCAGCAATTCCTCCTGCGAGCGCGGCGGCAGCGCGGCGACTGCCTGCGGATCGGGCTGCGGCGCCGGCATCATGCGATTCTGCGTGCTGCGCACCTCCGGCCCGGTATGCCAAGTGAGCAGCGCCAGCACACGGTTGCGCATGCTCAGGCCCTTGAGCCCGATCAGATAGCGCCGCAGGTTGACGCTGGTGTGCAGATGCACGTCCATCGGATTGCCGGTGAGCGAGCGCAGGAACAGCCGGGCGGCGCCGATCGAGAGCGCCTCGCCGGCGCCTTCGAGCGAGAGCCCCGCGACGAGCGCTTTGGCCAGCAGCACGGGAATCTCCGCATAGGCGTCCACGCTCCCGATGGCGTCCCCGGTCTCGCCGATTTTCGCCGTCTCGTCGTCGCCGGTGCGCTCGCGCAGCACCCGGCCCAGCAGCCCATGTTCCTCGATCACCGCATCGATCTCGGGAATTTTTTTCTGCATGGGAAAACGCGCCACATAGCGCACGGCCGGGCGCATCAGCACCCGCATGTGCTCGGTGCCCAGCGTCTCGAGCGCGCGCCACGCGTAGCCCGGAAGGATGAAATAGTGGTCGTCGAGCGCGTTCTTCGGGAGCGCCACGCTCAGCAGCAGGTCGAACGCCTCGATCGCCGGGACATGGTCCCACAGCCACAGGAAGATGTGGTCCGCCTTGTTGCTCTCGCCGCGATCGCATGCCTTGAGGAACGCCGCCTTGGCTGCCGCGACGCCCTCGGCGGTGGTCGCCTCGCCGGCGCCGTCGGCGGCGAGGTCGGCCGTCCGACTCACCTCGGCTCCGCCGGGATCGAGCGGCGCGAATTGCAACAGGCTGAACGGCGAGGTCGCCGGGTCGTGGATATGTTTGTTCGACAGCGCGACGTGCTGAAGGATCGGCAGGAAGCGATCCTCGCCGTCGAGCCGTCCGGTGAGCTTGGCGATGGCGTGCAGGCCGGCGAGCGGATGCAACGATCCGCCATGGTGGCCGGGCGGCAGGTCGGACGAGCGCACCACCGCCAGCGCCGAGGCCGTCAGCATGGTCTGGGGATCAACCCCGCCCCGCAGCTTCTCCAAGGTGCGGTCGAGGATTTCGGCGGGATCGGTCTCCTCGATGAACTGGACCAACGGCTCGATTTCTTGCGGATATTGGACGCGCGCGTGCATCGCGGTCTCCTCGTGCTCGTGCCTGGGCGGGCGCATGCTCTGACGGAAGGGGAAAGGTGTCAATTCGCGTTTTACGCGACCGTAGCGTGGGCTAACCTAAGACCGCCGGCGCGCGTAAGCGCGAAGGCGGGCGTGCCCACCGCCGAGCCCCAACAAACGATCATCGTTGGTGGGCACGGCGTCGGTTCGCTCCGGCTTAGCACTACTGCGTCACAATCTCTTCGGCCTGTGTCGTTGACCTGCGGCGCCGCAAGTAGGGCAGCGGGGCAGGCTATGTACAACTGCTCTGATTAAGCGCAGGCGCATGGTTGCGATCGAGTTTGGCA
>JAFAUQ010000101.1 GCA_019243195.1 Hyphomicrobiales bacterium | reverse complement strand
CCTACGGGCGTCCGCTCGTGGTCGACCAATACTCGACCCAGCACAATGGCGCCGATCACAACACGAAGGGCGTCTGCCCGGCGGCGTTGGGGTCGAAGGACGAGCAGCCGGCGGCCTATTCGCCGGACACGCAGCTCTTCTACGTGCCGACCAACCACGTCTGCATGGACTACGAGCCGTTCAAGGTCAGCTACACGGCGGGTCAGCCCTACGTCGGCGCGACGCTGTCCATGTATCCGCCTCCCGGCGAGAGCAACATGGGCAACTTCATCGCCTGGGACGGCAAGACCGGCAAGATCGTGTGGTCCGATCCGGAGCAGTTCTCGGTCTGGTCGGGCGCCTTGGCGACCGCGGGCGGCATCGTGTTCTACGGCACGCTCGAAGGTTATCTGAAGGCGGTCGATGCCAAGTCGGGCAAGGAACTGTTCAAGTTCAAGACCCCGTCCGGCATCATCGGCAACGTGATGACCTATCAGCACGGCGGCAAGCAATACATCGCGGTGCTATCGGGCGTCGGCGGCTGGGCCGGCATCGGCCTCGCGGCCGGGCTGACCAACCCGACCGACGGCCTCGGGGCGGTCGGCGGTTATGCCGCGCTGAGCAACTACACGGCGCTCGGCGGCCAGCTCACGGTCTTCACGCTGCCGCAATAAGTCGCGCGGCGTCGTGACGAATGGAATCTCGCGCGCGGGCAGTCATGCTCGCGCGCGGATTGCTGCGTTGATGGCTCCCAGAGAGAAACGGCGAGGCGCACCCGTGCGAATAGCCTTCGGGGCGGGGATGCTCCTCGCCGTTGTCATGTCTGCCGCGACGGCCGCCGCGGACGGCTCGGGCGACCCGGCCGCGGTCAAAAACGAAGACGGCAAGTATTACGACAAGGACGGCAACCCGACCTACAAGGTCGCACCCGACGGCACGGTGGACTGGTACACCTACTCGGGCTTCCGCCGTTATCACTCCGAGTGTCACGTGTGCCACGGCCCGGACGCGGAGGGCTCGAGCTTCGCCCCCGCGCTGAAGGATTCGCTCAAACGGATCAGCTACGGCGATTTCCTCGAGGTGGTGGCGAGCGGCCGCAAGAACGTCGGCACCGCTGCGGAAAACGTCATGCCTGCGTTCGGAACCAATTCGAACGTCTCGTGCTACATGGACGACCTCTTCATCTACATTCGGGCCCGCGCCAACGACGCGGTCGGACGCGGCCGGCCGGCAAAGCACGAAGAAAAATCCGACGCTGCCGCCAAGGCGGAAAAAAGCTGCATGGGGCAATAGGACGAGCTGATCGAATGCCCGTGCGTGAGTTGCGCGCCATTATGATGACGGGTGTGGCGGTCGCCGCATCGTTATTCGTTTTTTCTGCGTCGCGCGCCCAGGTCAACGAAAGCGGCGACCTCTCGATCGAGCTGATCGATCCCAAGGTGCTGCGCGTGTGCGCCGATCCGCGCAACATGCCGTTCTCGAACGAAAAGGCTGAAGGCTTTGAGAACAAGATCGCGGACCTGTTTGCCCGCAAGCTCGGCAAGAGCGTCGGCTACGCGTTTTACCCGCAGGCGCCCGGCTTCGTGCGCAACACGCTTGGCGCCTACAAATGCGATGTCATCATGGGATTTCCGCAAGGAAATGACATCGTCCAGAGCACGAACCCCTACTACCGCACGGCCTACGCGCTGGTGTCGCGCCCGGGCACCGGGTTCGACGACATCGACACGCTCGCCGACCCGCGGCTCAAGAGTAAGCGCATCGGCATCGTGGCCGGCACGCCGCCGGCGACGCTGCTCGCGGTCAACGGCCTGATGGCCACCGCCAAACCATATCCTCTTGTCATAGATACGCGGGTTGATTCTTCGGCCGAGGCGATGATGAAAGATCTCGCGGCGGGCGAGATCGACGTTGCCGTGCTGTGGGGGCCGATGGCCGGCTATTACGCCATGAAGGCCACTCCCCCCATGAAGGTCGTGCCGCTCACCAACGAACGGTCGGGCCCGCGGCTCGCCTATTACATCACCATGGGCGTTCGCGGCGCCGACCAGGAATGGAAGCGCGAGCTAAACCGGCTCATCGCCGAGAACCAGCCGGAGATCAACGCAATCCTCACAAGCTTCGGCGTGCCGCTGCTCGACGACAAGAACCAGCCGATCGGCGAGGCTCCGGCGCGCCGGCAATGATGCCCAGAGCGGTCGGGACGGCCATTTGTCTACTCGCGCTCGCGGTTATTCCGGCGAATGGCCAGGACGCCGCCGTCCCGGAGCCCGACGGCTACCGTACGGAGAATTACCGCGCGCCGGCGCCGGCGACGCTCAAGGGTGCGCGGGTTCTCACCACCGATGAAGCGGCGGCGCTGTGGAAAGCCGGCGGCGCGGTGTTCATCGACGTGATGCCGCAGGCGCCGCGCCCCAAACTTCCGGCCGGCACGATCTGGCGCGACAAGCCGCGGCACAATATTCCCGGCAGCCTCTGGCTGCCCGACACGGGATACGGCGCGCTCGCCGCCGCGACCGAGGTTTATCTGAAGGACGGCCTCGAGGCGGCGAGCGGCGGCGACCAAACAAAGTTGTTCGTGTTCTATTGTCAGCGGGATTGCTGGATGTCGTGGAACGCGGCCAAGCGCGCGCTTGCGCTCGGCTATCGCAACGTCGCCTGGTTCCCGGACGGCAGCGACGGTTGGGAGGAAGCGGGGCTCCCGCTGGAGGAGGCGCAGCCCGCACCGGGCCGGCCGTAACACTTGAAGCCCTCGTCATCGCCCGCGAAAGCGGGCGATCCAGTAATCAGTGACCTATCAAATAAAACTGCGGTGTCGGTGTTTACTGGATGCCCCGCTTTCGCGGGGCATGACGAAGGCGGAGATTATTCCATTGCCTGCTGAATCGCCCGCGCCAGCCCAAACAGGCGCCGCTCGATCAGACCGGGCACTTCGCACACATAATTGATGGTCTTGCGCCGGTCCTCGAACACGCGCGTCGACCACGCCACCTGATTGGTCAGTTCCTCGACCTTCGCCTGGTCGTGCTCGGCCGCGTCCTGCAGGGTTCTCAGTTCCAACGCGTCGGCGCGGATCTTGCCGGCGAGCGCCTTCTGCTTGCGCGTCGTGCGTTCGATGCCGGTCATCACCTGGGAGCGCTGCGTGTTGAGGGTCTCGACCAGGCCGGCGAACAGGCGCTTCGCTCTGTCTTCTTTCGCGGCGGCGTCGCCGACGATGAATTGCGCGATCGATTTCTCCGCTTCTTCCATGGCCGTACGGCGCGCGGAAAGCCGGTCCACGAGATCTCTGATCTGCGGATCGTTCTGCCAAGTCTCGCGCACGTCGTCGATCGGCGGGCCGGCCCACACGGCGGCGATCGAGATTTCCGGCACCTTGAGCTGGTTGCACGGCCAATCGGGATAGCGCGGATCCGCGGCGCACGCGGCATAAGGCGCGCCAGCGCTCAGCGCCGCAACCGCCACGATCGCCAGAACCCGACTCCGCATATCATCCTCGCTCCACCGTATTGTATGTCAGCCGACATCGATAATGAACAAGACCGCCCTCGCCTTGCCGAGCGCGATATGCTCAGATCATGCGCAATTGCGCATGCGCCACCAGCACGAACGTGTTGGTTTGGTGCGGCCAAATGACGTGTCGTAAACATGACCTTGATGCTGGCGAGCGTTACCGGGCCGGAAGAGGCCGAGGCTGCGGTCACGCTCGGCGCCGACATCGTCGATCTGAAGGACCCCGCGCGCGGGGCGCTCGGCGCGCTTGCTCCCGACGTGGTGCGTGCGGCGGTGCAAACCATTGCCGGCCGCCGGCCGGCGAGCGCGGTGACCGGCGACCTTCCCATGGAGCCTGCGACGATCGCGGCGGCGGCTGCCGCCATGGCGGAGACCGGCGTGCAATTCGTCAAGGTCGGCCTGTTCCCGCATGCGCGGCGCGAGGAGTGCATCGGCGCCCTCGCCTCGCTCGCTCGCGCTACCAAAGTCGTCGGCGTGATGTTCGCCGATCTCGAGCCGGACGAGAGCACGCGCCGCGCCTCGATTGCAGCCATGCGCGCGGCGGGCTTTGCCGGCGCCATGCTGGACACCGCGCGCAAGGGCGCCGGCCGCTTGCTCGATAATTTGGACATTCCCGCGCTCGCCGGCTTCGTCGATGCCTGTCACGCCGATGATTTGCTCGTGGGTTTGGCCGGCGCGCTCGAGCCTCCGGACATTCCTCGCTTGCTGCCGCTCTCGGCCGATTATCTCGGCTTTCGCGGCGCGCTCTGCGCCGGCGATCGCGCCGGGCCGCTCGATCCTGCCGCGTTCCGCCTGGTGCGCGAACTCATTCCGCCGATGCCCGCGCTCGATGCCGGTGCGGCCGAGACATCGGTCGACTACCGCCTGCTCGCGGCGCGCGGCTATTCGCTCGACCCGCGCAAGGACGAGGCCGCGCGCAACCGCATTTTCGTGCGCGACTTCGTGCTGCCGATCCGCGTCGGCGCCTACGCGCACGAACGTGACAAGCTCCAGCGCGTGCGGTTCAACATCGAGGTCGATGTCCTGCGCCCCGCCCATCCGACTGCGGACATGCGCGACGTGTTTTCCTACGACCTCATCACCGACGGCATCCGCATGATCGTCGCGCAGGAGCACATCGCGCTGCTCGAAACGCTGGCCGAGCGGATTGCCGCGCTGGTGCTCGCCCATCCGTGGGTATCCGCGGCCATCGTGCGCGTCGAGAAGCTCGACATCGTGCCGGGATCGGTCGGGGTGGAAATCCGGCGCGAGCGGCCGACCGAGATGGCGAACGTGCATCATCTCTACCCGATCGCCGCGGCCGGCACCGATAAGACCGGCCGGTGAATGGCAGAGTCGGAGAATCTGATTATCGCCAAGATTGGTGGCAGCTTCGCCTTCTCGAAGCGCCTCACCGTTTGGCTCGATGCACTCCTTCTGGCCGCCGGCCGCGTGGTCATCGTCCCCGGCGGCGGGCCGTTTGCGGATGCGGTGCGGACGGCACAACCCGCGATGGGCTTCGACGATCGCGCCGCGCACCGCATGGGCTTGCTCGCGATGGAGCAATTCGGATGCGCGCTCGCGGGCTTGCGACCGTCATTGAGGCTGGCGGAATCGGCTGCTGCCATTCGGTCGGCTCTGCGCTTCGGTGAGGTCCCGGTGTGGGCGCCGACCCGCATGGTGCTCGAGGCGAAGGACGTGCCCGCAAGCTGGGACGTGACCTCCGACAGCCTGGCGGCATGGCTGGCCGGTGCGCTCGGCGCGAAACTGCTGCTGCTGGTGAAATCGGGCGAGCCGCCGCAAGCTCGCCTGCGCGCCGCCGATCTCGCCGCGGGTGGCGTGGTCGATTCCTGCTTCCCGCGCTTTCTGGCAGCGAGCGGCGCGCGGGCGTACCTTGCCGGCCCGGAGGACCATGCGGCGTTCGCCACCTCGGTTCGGAGTGGAGAGATGGTGGGGGTGCGGATCGGGACGTCTTAGCCCGCATGACCGAAGCGATATGCGGGGACAGATCCCGGATTTCGCGCTACGCGCTCATCCGGGCTACGAATTGCGGAGTTCTTATGCCCAAAGTCAAAACGCCGCGTTGGGGTTGGGCGCTCACCGGCTCCGGGCATTTCTTCAAGGAATGCCTAGACATGATCGGCGGCCTCGAGCACGTCGATTTGTTCGTGACCCGCGCCGCTGACGAAGTGGTGCGCATGTACAAGCAGGAATTGGCCTTGCCGAAGTCGGCACGCGTGTTTCGCGACACGACGGCGAGCGCGGCGCCGGTCGGAAATTTTTATTACGGCGTCTATCACACGCTGGTGCTGGCGCCCGCCACCTCGAACACGGTTGCCAAATGCGTGTTTGGAATCTCCGACACCCTCGCCACCAACGTGTTCGCGCAGGCCGGCAAATGCCGCGTGGCGGCGATTGTGTTTGCCTGCGATACCGCGCCGGAACTGGAGACCGAGGCGCCGAAGGGCATGGTGAAGGTCTATCCCCGGCGCATCGATCTGGAGAATACCGAGCGGCTCAAATCGTTCGAGGCGACACGGGTCGTCGAGACGCTTGCGGAACTCAGTGAGGCGCTCGACCGCCGCAAGCGCGAGCTTCGCGATGGCTGAGCGCATTGCCTTTCTCACCGGCCATCTGGCGCGCGCGCGGCTCGAGAAGGTGCTCGCCGGATTGGACCAGCCGGGATTCGAGTGGTCGGTCATCGACATGGGCGTGAAAGTCGCCGCGCTCATGACCGAAGCGATCATCCTACGCCGCCTGCCGCGTCCGGTGACTGCCGACCGCGTGCTGCTGCCCGGCCGCTGCCGCGCCGACCTCGATCGCCTGCGCGCGCAAATCGGCGTGCCCTTCGAGCGCGGGCCGGACGAACTCAAGGATCTGGCAGCTTACTTCGGCAAACGCGGCCGCCCGCGCGACCAGACGCGTCACGACATGCGCATGTTCGCCGAAATCGTCGACGCACCGACGCTCGCGCTCGATGCGCTGCTCGCCCGTGCGCGCGCGCTAGCCGCGGCCGGCGCCGACGTGATCGACCTCGGCTGTTTGCCCGACGTGGCCTTCCCCCATCTCGACGAGGCGGTCCGCGCGCTCACCGAGGCGGGTCTCACTGTCAGCGTCGATTCCGGGGACGTCGAGGAACTGCGGCGTGGCGCCCGCGCGGGAGCGCGATTTTTGCTCAGCCTCACCGAAACCACTCTCGATGTTGCCGCCGAGACCGGGGCAACGCCGGTGCTCATTCCCGCGCGCCACGGCGATCTCGCCTCGCTGCTGCGCGCTGCCGAAGCCGCCGAGAAGCGCGGCATCGCCGCGCTGTTCGATCCGGTGCTCGACCCGATCCATTTCGGCTTCATGGCTTCGCTCGAACGCTATGCGGAGCTGCGCCGCCGGCTGCCACAGGCGGAAATCCTGATGGGCACCGGGAATCTGACCGAACTGACCGATGCGGATTCCGGCGGGGTGACGGCGGCGCTGCTCGGCATCTGCTCGGAGCTTTTGATCCGCAACCTGTTGGTTGTGCAAGTGAGCCCGCATACGCGGCGCACGGTCGAGGAGCACGACGCCGCGCGCAAGCTGATGTTTGCCGCCCGCGAGGACGAGAGCACGCCCAAGGGCTACGACGGCGCTTTGCTGCAGCTACATGACAAGAAGCCGTTCCCCAACGCGCCGCAGGAAATCGCCGACCTCGCCGCGCAAATAACCGACCCCAATTTCCGCATCGAGACGGCGGAGGACGGCATCCATGTCTATAACCGCGACGCGCATCTCGTGGCGAAGGATGCCTTCGCGCTGTTTCCGCAGCTAAACCTCGGCAACGACGCGCCGCATGCCTTCTATCTCGGCGCCGAGCTGATGAAGGCGGAAATCGCGTGGCGCCTGGGCAAGCGCTACGCGCAGGACGAGCCGCTCGATTGGGGCTGTGCGGTCGATCGCGCGCCGGAGGATCTCACGCGGCTGCGCCAGGTCGGTCACACCCTGCGCAATTTCTCCGGCGGAGCGTGATGGTGCCGATGATCCGCGAAACGATCGTCACCACGGCGGACGCGGCCGGCAAGGTGCACATCGCCCCAATCGGCATCATCGCCGAAGCGGAAGACTGGATCATCGCGCCGTTTCGTCCTTCGACCACGCTCGACAATTTGCGCGCCGTGCCGTTCGCGGTCGCGAACTACACCGACGACGTGCGGGTCTTTGCCGGGTGCCTCACCGGCCGGCACGACTGGCCGACGACGGACGCGCAGGCGATACCGGTCCCGCGGCTCGCCGCGACGCTCGCGCACGCGGAACTCGCCGTCGAAACGGTCGCGGAAGACGCGCAGCGGCCGCGCTTTCGCTGCCGCGTGGTGCATCGCGCCGCGCACGCGCCGTTCGAGGGCTTCAACCGGGCCAAGGCGGCGGTCGTGGAGGCCGCCATTCTAGTGAGCCGCCTCGGTATGCTGCCGCGCGAGAAGATCGAGCAGGAGATCGCCTATTTGCAAATCGCTATTGCCAAGACCGCCGGCCCCGCCGAGCAGGAAGCGTGGAGCTGGCTGACGGAAAAAATCGATGCGTATTACGGCTGATCGTCATTGGTAGGAGCGCAGCGACGAAGCAATCCAGAGTTACAGGCGCGATACCGGTTGCCCTGGATTGCTTCCCCCCGCTTTCGCGTCGCTTTCGCGGGGCTAAAGGCTTCGCTCGCAATGACGCCTTTGGCACGTCGCTTGCCTTTACGTGCCTGCCGGCGCCGAAAAGGAAAGCGGATGCTCACTGCGATTATTCTCGTTTGCTCCACCGCCATCACCCCTGAACTCAGCGACTGCAACCGCAGCAACGCAGTTCACGTCCTGCAGCTGCCCGAGAACGCCAACGCCGTAATGTGCATGCTGCACGGGCAGGCCTACCTCGCCGCTACCGTCCTCGGGCGCGAGTTGCGCGCCGATGAGCGGGTAAAGGTAGTCTGCCTCGGCGGCGGGGGCCGGCCTGCGCGCGCCGCGCGCATAGACTGAACCGCCCGAGCAAACGGCGCGTCACGGCTTTATTTTAGGCAGTCAAACCCGGACCTGAGCCCGGAAAAAAAGCGCGGGCTGCTTAAAACAGGATCGACCAGACGATCAGCGCGGCGGCGCCGCCGACGACCGTGAGAATCGTGAACGACCCGATGGTCCCGAGCCTGAGGACCGCGTCCGCATAATCCGGCGTCATCAAACGCAACTCCACAACCGAACAGTCGTATTAAGCCGCTTTTTCAGCTTCGGGTCAAGCAGCAGGCACGCTTAACTGCCGGGAATCGAACTGAAAATAGGGTACATGCCTTCACTGTGGACCGCCGAGAAGCTGCCGCGACGCGCGGCGAGGCTTACAAGACAAACCTAAACGGGCTCGGCACCCAAACGATTTCCCCGGTATGTTGCCGAAAAGCGACAGACTTCGCCGTCAGCCCCGCGATAAACATTATGAAGTGTCGGTTCGAGTACTCTCGATGGGTAAGGCGTTACGGTGCCGGTGGCTGTTGCTCCTGGCCGGCCTGGGAGCGATGGCGGGTTGCTCCCAAATCCCCGGGGGCATCGAGCGCGCGCCGGTCCAACTCGATCCGCGTCTCGCGGCCGACTACTACTTCGCGCCGGCATCCGATCCCGACACCATTGCGCAGACCCAAGCCCTCTCGGGGCGGTGGGCTAAAATGGGGAATGGGTCGCCTGCGGCTGCGCCCCAGGCGGCTGTCGCGGCGACCCGCGCGGAGCCGGTCGTCCGTACCTCGAACGTGCAGATGTCGACGGTTCAGCCACCGGGCGCCCCTCCCCTCAGCCCATCGGGAGCGAGCACGGGCCGAACTCTTTACGACAAGCAGCCGTGGGAAGTCGAATTGGACAACATGGTGCGCAACATCTGCCGCGGGTGTTAGCTTCGGGTCCGCGATGCCCCAGGCGCAGCTGATCATTTTCGATTGCGACGGCGTCCTCGTGGACAGCGAGGGCATCAAATCGGAGGTCGTCGCCCGCCACCTTGGCAATCTCGGGATCGCAATCACCGGCAAAACGCTGATCGAGCGCTTCAGCGGCGTGCCCGATCGCGAGATGTATCAGGCCTTGTCGATCGAAACGGGCGTAGCGATCCCGCCCGAGCACGTGGCGGAAGCTTTCGCGCTCAAGATCAGCCACTGCGGCGCGAAGGGCGAGGCCCTGGCGATACCGGGCATCCATGAATGCCTCGACGCCCTGGCGGAGGCTTCCGTTTGCGTCGCCTCGTCGGCTTCGCCGAACATGCTCGAACAAATGCTCCGGCAGGCGCGCCTGTGGGATCGCTTCGCACCCAATATTTTCAGCGCGCACGAGGTCAAGCGCGGCAAGCCCGCGCCGGATCTATTCCTGCTGGCGGCAGCCCGGATGGCGGTTCTCCCGGCGCACTGCCTCATCGTCGAAGACAGCGTCGCCGGGGTGACCGCCGCCAAAGCCGCCGCCATGACGGCGATCGGTTTTGCCGGCGGATGCCATTGCGGGCCGGATCATGCGGACAAGCTCCGCCACGCCGGCGCCCGGACCGTGTTCATGGAGATGGCAAGTTTGACGGAGCATTTGGTGAAGTTCACCGGCGCATAAGAAGGAGGCCAAAGGCCAACCCCGCGAGAGATCCAAAGACTGAGAGCCCGATATATACGAGTGCCCGTCCCTGCTGGTGGCGCTCCCAGAGGAACGCGGTGTCGAGCGAGAAAGCGGAAAATGTCGTGTAGCCACCAAGCACGCCGGTAGTGAGGAACAGTCGCAGAGCTTGTGACGCATCCGACTTGAACGCGAAATAGCCGGCGAGCAATCCCATGAACAGAGAGCCGCTGACGTTCTCAAATAGGGTGTGAAACGGGAACGAGGTAGCGAACCAACGGCCAAATGCGACGTTCACACCATGGCGGACCATAGCGCCTAGGCCTCCGCCAACGAATACGAGCAGATATGCGCGCATAAACTCCCACCTTGCGCCATAAGCGCTGCTGGTAGGAGTCATCAGCCACATCGGCGGTTATCGGGGGACCCCATCCCCATCTTGGGTGACAAAGTTTTATGCCGTAAGGCCGGCAGGGGTCAATATGCAAGCAAACGCGCCGTAGGGTGGGCTAAGGGCGCGCCCGCTCGCGCAAGCGAGCGGCGCGAACGTGCCCACCAACCGACGTGCCTCGCAAACAAATGGTGGGCACGGCCTCCGGCGCTACGCGCCGTTCGCCCTTAGCCCACCCTACGGATCAGGGCCGCTGAACTTTGCGACAGCGTCGTCGTTGTTTCTCCAGCAGCGGGCAACCGCGCCCGCCGCGAGGAGGTCACGATGCCGCAAATTCGCACCGAACAGCAGCCGGTGACGCAGATCACCGTGGTCGAGGCCGAGCCGGGAAAGCAGGGCCAGGCCCTCGACCTGATGACGCAACGGGCGGAGTTCATGGCTCGCCAGCCCGGATTTGTCTCGATCAGCCTGCACCGCAGCCTCGATGGGCGGCGCATCGTCAATTACGTGCAGTGGGAGAGCCGCGATCTGTTGGCGGCGGCGCACCGGTCGCCGGAGTTCCGCAAGGAATGGGGCGAATTCGATGAGCTCGCGGACGACATCGATCCGCACCTCTACGAAGTCGCCCGCGTGGTCGGCTAGTGCCCCGCTTCCGAAGTTCGTATCATTTTGAGGTACGTTCGTTTGCGAACTTCGGAATCGAAGGGCACTAGCAAGTCTATGATTCTAGTGCCGCTTTGAACCCGAAGTTCGCAATCGGATTCGTGGCAATCGTGGTGCGAACTTCGGGTTCGCGGCAGTAGAAATAACAGGAGGAAAGGATGCCGGACAAAACAACGATCGAGCGCGCGCGCAAGGACCGCCGCGAAGGCAAGTCGCCGTCGACGCAGGCGGGCGAGTTCGTGCGCGCCGAAATCGACAAGATCCGCCGCGGCGAACACGGCGCGCGCTCGCCCGAGCAGGCAATCGCGATTGGGCTATCGGAGGCGCGGCGCGCGGGAGTGCCGCTCAAGCCGCCAGGCAAAGGCAAGGCCAAGGCGCGCACACGCCGCTCGGCGGAATACGCCTATGAGGCTGGCCAGCACAAGCGGCGCACCCGGCGGCGGCCGAAAGTCGCCCGCGCGGTCAAACGTGCGCTCGAACGCGAGCCGCGCAGCACGGTCTCGCGCGGCGAACTGTCGCGCCACGCGAACGAGCGGCGGCGCGTCGGAGCGCCACGGCGCGGTCGGCAGCGGCACGCAAGGCGTCGCGCACCAAGAGCCGCAGCGGCCGCTCGACAGCAGCAAAGAAGCGGCGCGCACGCGGGCGCGGCGGCGGCGCTCCCGTTGATCTCGATTTGAGCAGCTACGCGGCCGTGCAAAACCGCCTCGCGCTCCGTCAGCGGAGGCGAGCCTTCGCAAGCCGCATTCTTTGCTGGACGCCGAAAGCATGCCCGCTCCCGTTAGGGAACAGGCATGCTTTGGAAACTCAGCGTTCGACGAAGCGATGCCCGCTTCGCCGCGGCGGTTTCAGCGCCGGTGGCCGAGCGAGAGTCCCATCGCGTGAGCCTTCTGGCGTAACGCTCCCGCGGTGCGCTTCATGGCCCTGGCGATGGACGTGACGGGCGTCTTCTTGCGTGAATGGTCTTTCAGTTCCCGCTCATGCGCCTTCGTCCAGGCGACGCGCTTACGGCCTCTCTTAGCGCTCTTGGCCCGCTTGGCCATCGGCGATCTCCCCTGATTCGTTGCGACTCGTAGAGTTTATCACAATTCCGACAGTTTATGACAATCGCTAATTTATTACAATCGAAAACTTATGACAATCCCTGACCGGGTGCCCCTGATAAAGATGACTTTGTATTCCGTCGAAAGCGCGAGCCTACTCTATCTTGTTCATTGAGCGTGATCTTTTCCGACCCACTGTCGCGTGCCGAAGCATGGGCGCGGCAGATTTTGGCGGAATCATGCAGTAAAGCGACAATTTTCTGCCTGTTCCGTTTTTGTCTTTGTTGGAACATCAACTGGCAACGCCGCACCCTGCGCCGGATGCGGGCACGGCGCTCTCGGCCGAGATTTGCTCGCTGGGATCAGCGCGGTGGCTGCGCGGCTGCGGTCGGGGCGCCAGTGCCGGCGCCGTTCTGGCCCTCGCCGGCGCGACCCGCCGCCCGCGCTCGATAAGACTCCAACACGAACAAGCGAAGGGTCGAGGAGAGGTTCCCGCTCTCCCGCGCGCGCTCGATCGTTGCCACCAAGTCCGACAACGTCATGTTGCGGCCGGCGGCGATTTCTTTGAGCCCCGACCAGAACTCGTCCTCGAGGCTGACACTCGTCTTGTGGCCGCCGATCACGACGGACCGTTTCAATACGGGTGAACCCATAGGCTTCTCCCGCGTCACTGGGTGGCCCCTAGGTTGCTAACGCAAGTCGTGTGTCGGGGTTCCGACGCATTGGGACCAATCCGCGCTGTTTTTTCCGGCATTTTCACGTTGACATTCGGGCGCAGGACGCCGCCGGGCGCCGAATTTGCGATCGTTCGCGTGTCAGCTGGATGCGCCGCGAAAAACGCCCAATGCAGTCGGCGACAGCGCAATAAAAAAATGGCAGCCATCGCGTTCCAAAAGCCACGACGGCCGCCCGGCACGCAACAACGTCGCGCGCCGTCACTCCTAGAAATTGAAAGTGGTCAGAACTCCGCCGGCAGATAGCCGTTGATCTCGAGGCCGATGCAGATTTCGACCAAGCTCGGTGTCGTCCAGGCCATTGCGCATTCCTCCGTTCGTAGTGAAAAAATATTAGGCACGCCGCAACGCGGGCGCAAGGTTGTCGCGACAGTGTTGCGCTGGCGTCATTCCTGCCTCACTGCTGTGACCCTGCCGCTTTGTGCGGCGCACAAGGATGTTTTATTCAATCGCGGACTCACTATACTATTAGCATCGTGACTATTAGCATCGTGCGCCGAGCCGTCGGCCCCGCCGCTGCGACCATACCCAGGACGAGGGCTTCCCGATGCGCACGAGGCCCATGGATGCCGCCCAGGATGGAGGAGCGCGCTGAGGCCACGCTGGAACGGCCGCAAGTGCCGTTCCTTATCCGCGCCGCAGGATTGATCCTGCGCGCCATCTTCCTTTGTACCCTGATCGCCATCGCCATCCGCGTGAGCGCGCCCCAAAGCGAAACAATCTGGTCCGCCTACGAGACTCCCGGCGACCTCCTGCGGCTCGTGCTCGGTGCCGTCGTTGCGATCGGCATTCTGGTGCAGTTATTCCGGCCGCCAAAGGACGCGCAGGCCTATCGCACCTGGGCCTACCTCGGCATCTTTCTCACCCCATTGGCGGTGGTGGTGGCGTTCGCGGCATGGTGATCAGGGGATCAGGGATCAGAACTTTCTGATTCCTGATAGCTGATTGCTGATGCCTGTCAGTGGTAGCGAACCGGCACCACGAACGAGAGTTGATCCTCGGATATCCCCGCCGGTGGCGGCGGCAGCGGCGCCGCGCGTTTGATCATGGCGAGCGCCTCGTCATCGAGCGCCTCCGAGCCGGAGCTGTGCACGATCCGGCTTGTCAGCACGTGGCCGCCGCGGTCGATACTGAACGCGAGCCGGGCCTCACCGACGTGGCCCTTGGCCCGTGGGGGATACCTTTTATGGCGTTCGAGTTGCACGACGAGCAGCCGTTGCCAGGTTGCGACCGCGGCTGACGTCGGCCGCGGCACCTGACCGACCGCGAGCGCAGCGACACGGGGGCCGGGCGTCGGCACGGCCTGCGGAGCGGTCGGAACCGGCGCGGCGGGGGCGGCGACCGGCGCCGGCCTGTCGTCGATCGGCCCCTCCTCCGCCATGGTCTCGGGTTTCGCCATCGCCACCTCGGGATCGGGAGCCGGCGGTTCCGCGACAACCTTTTCTTGTTTCGCCTGCTTGGCCTCGTCCGGCGGCGCTTCTTCGGCCACCTGCTGCTGGCTCTCGCTTTCCATCAGCGGCCCGGGGGCAAGGTCGCGCGTCGGCGCCGGCGGAGCCGTTGCGACCGGCGCGAGTTCAAGCGTCACCACCGGCGCGCCGGCATCGGCGACCTCCTCGTCCGAGCGCCCGGTGACCGCGAGCGCCACAAGCCCGTGCGCCGCGATCACAACCGCCGCGCAAATGCTCCAGCGCACCAGCTCCGGCCGGGTGAAAAAAGGTTGTGAGCCGAACGAGGCCATCACTGTGCCGGCACATCGGGCGCCGGCGGTTCGGGCGCTTGCGCATAGGCCGACCCGCAGCCGGCGAGCCATAGGGCCGGGAGCGCCGCTGTTCGTCTCATCCGCTTGACGAAAGTTTCCGTCATCATGTGAGCCGGCAGGTTAGCCAGATCGAAGCGAAGGGTGAAGGGCGCTCGGTGCCGCAAGCCGCTGCCCGACGACCTCGTCATTCCCGAAGCCGAGCGAAGCGAGGACATCGGGAATCCAGTAGTCCCAGGCGGTGATTACTGGATTCCCCGGTCGCCGCTTCGCGTCGCCGGGGAATGACGAGGCTGAAGTGCAATTAACCGGGCATTAGCCGTGCTCGATCCAGCTGGCGGAACCAACGCGGCATTCGCGGCTTTATCGATTCAAATTCGACACACCCGGATCGCCGCCGTGACCGAACGTAACAAGTATCATCGCAAGGCGCTGCATTGCGTGCACACGGCCGAGCGCCTGCGCGATCCCGGCGAGCGCGCGAAGCTGCTCGAGATCGCCCGCGCCTACCTCGGTTTGGCGCAGCACGTCGCCGAGCGTCGGGATTACGGCGCGGCCGGCCGGGCTCACGAGCAAGATCCGCGCCGGCTCGAGGACGCTTAGGCGGTAGCCCGCATGGCCCCGCGCAACGAGCGATAGGCGGGACTCCCGGATATCTCGCTGCGCGCTCACCACTTCACCTAGGCGGACATCAGATTGGAAATAGAACTGAAAATAGCTCTACAACATTATGTGTTGGAGCTGGATTACAACATTTGTCAAAAATCGCTGCACAACATTATCTCTTACCCGCGCCGGCCGGTTGCTTCTTCAGCCAGGCGCGAATGTCGGCGTCACGGAACGCGCCCTGGGCCGGCTTGGGAAAGGCGGAATCCCAGATCAGCCGCAACGCGAATTCGGTGTCGTTCATGCCGAGCAGGCTCGCCGCCTCTTTCCGGGTCAGCGTGCCGTCCGGTCGAACGGCGTCGCCTTGCTTGGGTGCCACGGCTCCCCCTTCGCATGCATGCCAGTGCTGGCACCTAATGCCGGCGCCGACCTCGTCCGCGAATCAAAATATTGGAACTCTGAATTCCTAACCGCGAATTCTGCCGAAAGTGGGGCTTTGCCCGCGCTGGAGATGAGCCGAGCGTCCTGCGCCCGCGGTTGCCGTTTGTGGCAACGCCCGAGTCCGTGGTAGACAGGACGCCGGGGACCTCGCAGCCTCCCCATGAAGTGGGCGATCCCATGCAAGCGCTGCTCGCTTTATATTGGAGCGGGCACCCATGGACGGATCGCTTCTCGATCTCACCCTGTTTCTTATCGCCACTTTCGCCGGCGCCCTGACCTCCGGCGTCACCGGCTTTGCCTTCGGACTGGTCGTTTCGGCGCTGTGGCTGCATATTCTCACGCCGCTGCAGACCGCGACCCTGGTCATCGCATACGGCCTGATCGTGGCAGGCTACGCGGTGATCCGCCTGCGCCACGCGCTCAAGTGGGGCCGGTTGTGGCCGTTCGTGCTGGGCGCGGCATTCGGGGTGCCGGCCGGAGTCGCCGTGCTCGGCTGGGCCGATCCGGCGCATGTGCGCTCGGCGACCGGCGCTTTTCTCATCGTCTACAGTCTCTATGCCCTGCTGCGGCCCACGCTCAAGCCGGTCGAGCACGGCGGGGCCGCGGCCGACGCGGGCGTTGGTTTTCTCAATGGCGTGCTCGGCGGCATGACCGGCCTTGCCGGCATTCTCGTTACCATCTGGTGCACCGTGCGCGGCTGGCCCAAGGACGAGCAGCGCGCGGTGTTTCAACCGGTCGCCGTGTCTATCTTCATCATGAGCGCGGCCTGGCTCGGCGCCAAAGGCGCACTCTCCGGCGACATCATGAAGCTGTTCCTGATCGGCCTGCCGGCGCTCGCGCTCGGCACCTGGCTCGGATTCAAGCTTTACGGCCGCCTCGACGACGCGACGTTCCGCAAGGCGGTGCTGGTGCTGCTGCTCATCTCCGGCGCCGCGCTCATTATTTGAAAACGCTCAAGCGCCGCGTCTTGTCGGCGTCGGTTCGCTCACGCCCTGGCTATGCAGGAGTCCGTAGGTTGGGCTAATCTAAGGGCGATCGGCGCATCGCGCCGGAGACCGTGCCCACCATCTTTATGCCGCCGATCGCGGCGTTGCCGCTTCGTCCGTAATGCAAGAGCCGCGATCGGGCGCTAGATGAGATTTTGAAGCAAACATTCTGGCGGGCACGTCCCTCCTTCGCGCTACGCGCTTCGGAGGGCCTTACCCCACCCTACAGCCGCGTGACATGGCGGACACGCATTGCCAGCGTCCGTCGCGCAGCTGCCAATCATCGGTATAGCGGCCGGCCCCCTCGCTGCCGTCCGGCTTCCGATAGCTGGTGCGCGCGTGGATGATGGCGAAGTCGCCAAGGATGCGGATCACTACGTCATGCACGCGGATGTTCTTTACCGATGAGCCGCGGCCGATCTGGGCGAGGAAGGTCTTGCGATCGATGAACGTACCGTCGGGATTGGTGTTGCAGAAGTCAGGTGCGAGATTGGCGTCAAACCAGGCGACATCGGATTCGTCGACCGATCGGATATAATTGCGGTTGAGCTCCTGCAGCTTGGCGCGGTGTTGTTCGCTATCGGCCATGGCCTCGACTCCTTGGCTTCAGACGGTTACAGCATGATGACTTTATCTTCGCACCGTCATTGAGGTTAGCAATGAGCGTGCTCGATGACTATCTGGTAGTCCCGGATATATCGCTCCTCGACAAAGTGCGCATGCAGGCACAGGTGCTCGTGCCGGTGCTACGCGCGCTGCGGGCCGAGCTCGGCAAAGACAAGGCCGACGCGATCGTCAAACAGGCGCTACGCGACTGGTCGCGGGAGCTGTTTGCGGCCATCGGCGACGGCATCGAAGGCAGCGCGCGGCGTAAGTGGGCGACGGTGCAGAGCGCCTGGAACGACGTCACTGCGCCGGAGGTCGCGTTCGAGACACTTCGCCACGACAAAGAGGCACTGGAACTCGACGTGACGCGCTGCCGCTTCGCCGAGTTCTTCCGCGCGCTGGGCGAGCCCGAGCTGGGCGCGCTGTTGATATGCGAGGCCGATTTCGACGTTGCGGCGGTCGGTGGCGGCGCGGTCAGCCTGGAGCGCGCCCAGACGATCATGAAGGGCGCGCCGAGCTGCACGTTTCGTTACAAGTTCGCGCCGCGTTAGCAACGACCAAATCTTATTCTCCGGGCATGGGCGCGGGAAACATGATCCGGGCGGCCAGGGTAGCGATGGCCGCCCCGAATAATTGCGCGGCGACGAAGCCCGGCACGTGATTGATGGCAATTCCGGCGAACGTCGTCGTGAAACCGCGCGCGAGCGTCACGGCGGGGTTGGCGAACGACGTCGAGGACGTGAACCAATAGGCCGCCGTGATGGTCAGGCCGACGAGCCACGGGATCGACTGCGGCGCGTAACGCAAACCGCCCAGGATGGCGATGATCAGAGTGAAAGTCGCGACCGCCTCGGCCAGCCATTGCGAGGGCCCGCTCCGCACGGTAGTTCCGATCGCGAACGGCGCGAGATCAAACATCAGGTGCGCGAGCGCGGTGCCGGCAATGCCGCCGACGCACTGCACGACGATATAGGGCGCGACTTCGCTCCACGGCATTTCCCTTCGCGCCGCGAACACCAGCGTCGCCGCCGGATTGAAATGCGCTCCGGAAACAGGCCCGAGGATCGTGATGATCACGACGAGGATCGCGCCGGTCGGGATGGTGTTGCCGAGCAGCGCGATCGCCTGGTTTCCGCCGGCAAGGCGCTCGGCCATGATGCCCGAGCCGACGACGGTGGCGACGAGGATGGCGGTGCCGAGCCCCTCGGCAACAAGCCGCCGGGCGAGCGAGGGAGCCTTCGTCACGGCGCCGCTGGCGTTCAAACCGCGGACAGCACCAACTGATAGGCATAGCCGGCGATGAGCGCGCCAACGATCGCGAAGGCGACGTAGAGGGCGAACACCTTCGGCTTGACCACGGCCCAGAGCGCCATCATGGCGGCAAAGCCGGTGGCGGTCGTGGCCAGCATGAAAGCGAGGGCGGCCGCGGGACTCATGCCGAGCTGGATAAGGCCTGCGACGAACGGTATGGCGGCGAGGCCATTCATATAAACCGGCACACCGACGAGCACCGCGAGCGGGATCGCGAAAGGCCCGTTGCCGAGCCAATGGGCGATGAATGGGGTCGGCAGCCACGCGGTCATCGCGCTTTCCATCGCAAAGGCGAGCGCGAGCCAGCGGACCAGGAACCAGGCGGTGCTCGCGGATGAGGTGAGAAACACCTGTGCCCGCTCGCCGTCCTCCCAGAACCGCCAGACCGGCTGCGCCACGTCCGCATTTTTGCGCGATGAGCTGCGGCAGGATTTTGTTTGCGGCGCAATCCGCAGCACGCCCTCGCGCGGGAGCAGGCCGGCGCGCGTGAGCGCCATCGTGCCGTAGCCGCCCAACAGGCCCATGCCGACCGCAGCCAGGGCCTTGGCGACCGCGAATCCGATGCCGAGCGTTCCGGCAATAACGAAGAACTGGGTCGGGTCCATTAGCGGCGAGGCGATCCAGAACGCCATGACGGGCGCGAGCGGCACACCGGCCGCGAACAGCCCGGCCACCAGCGGAATTACGCCGCATGAGCAGAACGGGGTGAGCCCGCCGACGATCGCCGCGATCGGGATGACCCACGCTTCGCGCCCGACGAACGCGCGCGCGATGAGCGCATCGCTGCCGGTCGCCTTGGCGCCGGCCGCGAACAGCACCGAGAGCAGGAACCATGGTGCAAGCCCGCGGAGTTCCGCGGCCACGGACACGAGCGTGCGCTGCCCGACGGCCGGGTCGATCGCGCTAATGAAGACGACCAACAAAAAGAACGCGAGTACCACCCGATCGACCCGGAGCGCAAGCGCGCGAACGCTCGTTACTGCCGAGCGGATGCGCGTCGCTACGGCTGCGGCCGGTGCGATTGAATTTGCTTCGAGCGAGCTCATCATCGCCTCCGTCGCAAATGAAGATGTAGGGTGGGCTAAGGCGCGCAGCGCCGTGCCCACCATTCCAACAAACAATCATCGTTGGTGGGCACGGCGCTTCGCTCCTTAGCCCACCCTACGCCCACCCTACGGATGTTTCACCCGCAGCCGCAGGCGGTCGCCTTCGCCGATTGCGGCTCGCAGCACGCAGTCGGCGCCGCATGGGCGAGGCGCGCGGTGTTTTCGCCGGTGCCGTCGCCGTAAACCGTGCTCTCGCCCGTGGTGAAGAATGTTTCCCAGGCAATGCCGGACGGGTCGTCGATCCAGGCTTTCTCGCCCTTGGCATAGCAACAGGTGACTTCGCCCTGCTCGATGACGGTGCCGCCCGCCTGATGCAGGCGATCGTACACGTCGTGCAGCTCGTCATTGCTCTCAACCTGGATCCCCAGGTGATCGAGGCCGGGCTGCTTGCCGCGCGTCGAGATCGCAAAGTTCACGCGCGGGTCATCGAGCATCCATTTGGCGTAATCCGGCTTCACGACCGACGGCTTGGTCGCGAACAGCGTCGAATAAAAGCCAATCGCCTGGGATAGATTCTCGACGCCGACGTGCACGTGGAAACGTTTCATCACACGGTCTCCTTGGCTTTGCGCCGCGCCGGCTTGGCCGGGACGCACGCATCAGGGGCACAGGACTCGGTGCCCTGGCAGCAGTTTTCGGTGAGATAGGCGAGCAGCGTCCGCATGGCATCGAAGCGGGCGGCGTAGATTATCGATCGTCCGGCGCGCCGGCAGGTGACGAGGCCGGCGTGGCGCAAGCGATCGAAGTGGAAGGTGAGCGTGTTGGGCGCGAGCCCGAGGGCGGTTGCCACGTGGCCGGCCGAAAGCCCGTCCGGCCCTGCCTGCACCAGCAGCCGGAACACGTCGAGGCGATTTTCCTGGGCGAGCGCGGCCAGGGCCGCTACGGCTTCTGTTTTTTCCATAGTTCGAAGAATATGGAAATGCTCGCGACTGTCAAGGATCATTTCAATAATTTTTGAAATGTCGGCAAGGCCGCTTTCACGCGAACTCCCTCCCCCACACGCGGCAGATCGAACCCCAAGAAATCCGTCAGAGCTTCGCCCATGCTAGCGCGACGACGGGCTCGCCGCGCCGTCCGGCGCCCGTGGAGCGGCCGTCTGTGGCAATTTCCGGTGCCGTGCTAGACGGAATGCTGAAGACCTCGCAGCCTGCCGGGGGGTTGCCATGACAGCTCTCGCTCTTCGCCGAAGCGGAGGTCCGGCATGACGCCGCAAACGACTTTTCGCGTCACCGATCGACGCCACACCGCTGGGGTTGCCGGGCCCGGCGCGCCCCGCGACATCCCGCCAGGCTACCGACCGCATGCCATGCTGCTCGGTCCTCTCAATGAGGATCAAACCCGCGCGTTTTTGCTCGAGAAGGGAGCCGCTCCGGATGCGATCGACGATCTGATGCGGGAGCGGGCGCGCACCAGCTCGCGCATGAGAGCGCTGCCGGCGTATTCTCCCGCGGAGGCGGTGCTGCCGCTGCAAGATGCGCAGGCGATCGCTGAAATCGCCCGCATCATGGAATTGCCGGAATGCAAAGCGGCGTTTCCGCCGGGCAGTTGGACGGCGCAGTTCGTCGAAATCGGCAAGCTCATTGCGGTTCAGCCGAGCATCGATGTCCGCTACGCGGAGATCATCGGCGCTGCCGGACTCGATCCTGAGAATCCGATCTCGGCGGTCCCACTCTGCTTCGCGCATAAGCACGGCTTGCCGTTCCACGTCAGCCTCGATCAGCCGCAGAAGTCCGTCAGCATCTCCGGCATCCACCCCGCATTCGAGGTGCTAAGCCTCCGCTGCACCCAGCAGCAAAACGATGGACCGTTGATCGTGAGTTTCATGGTCGCGGCGCCCCCCAATATCGTGGTGGTTTTGCGCTGGTCCGGGCGTTTGTTTCTCAGCAACGGTTACCACCGCATCTATCGGCTGATGCAGGCTGGATTCTCGCACGTGCCGTGCGTGGTGCGGGAAGCGCCGAGCTTGGCGCATATCGCTCCGTACGGTCCGACTTTCTTCCAGGAGCCGGTACTGATGGCGCCGCGGCCGCCGCTGTTTGGCGATTTCGCCGACCCGGAACTGGCACTCATCGTGCCGTTGCGCGCAACGCGCCGGGTCATCCGCATCCGGCCGGACGAATACTTCGTGGCCTCCCCCTGATTCATCGATGCGGATTCTCACCTGCAGTGAAGCCGACGAGGCGGCAAACGGGCCGGAGTCGAGCCCGCAGATATTGATGCAACGGGCCGGCTACGCGGTCGCCCAATTTTGCGCGTCCCAGTTCAAGTTCGCCTCCGTCTGCGTCGTCTGCGGCCGAGGCAAGAAGGGCGGCACCGGGCTGGTTGCAGCCGCGGCATTGCAAAGAATCGTCGAGACAGTCGCCGTGATCATCCTGGCGAGCGCTGCTGACGAACTGAGCGCCGACATTGCGGCCTGCTTGAGCGGCGACGTAAAGCCAATCTGGATCGCCGAGGAGGCGGACTTGGCGGGCGCGGCCGCGCAGCAGGCGCTTGGCGCGGATCTCGTCATCGACGCAGTTGTTGGAACAGGTTTTAAGCCGCCGCTGCGCGGGCTGGCCGCTGCGGCGGTTGCCGCCATCAACGACGCAGCGGGGATGATCGTGGCGGTCGATGTGCCTTCGGGCATCGATGGCGACAGCAGGACGCCGCTTCACGCCACCGCCGGCAACATGGTTTTTCCCCACGGTGTGATCGCTTTGATCGCACCGAAGCCGGCCCATGTGTTCGCTCGATTGACCGAGGGGCCGATCGCCGTCAACGAAATTGGCGTGCAGCCGGCTTTCGTTCCCGGCGCCAGCGCGATCGAAGTGCTCACCGGCCGCGATGTCGGAATGACCTTTCCGCCCGTGACCGGCGGCGATCGTGATATTCGCTTCGGGCATGTGCTCGTGGTTGCCGGCGCATCCGGCACCGCCGGCGTTGCGGCGCTGGCGGGATTGGCGGCGCTCAGCAGCGGCGCGGGACGGGTCACGGTTGCCTGCCCGAAGTCGATCGAAGCGACCGTCAGCAGTTTCTCTGCCGCGCTCACGACTTATGGCTTGCCGGAAACCGCTGAAGGAGCCATCGCGGCGACGGCAGGCGACCGCGTCGACGCCCTCGTCGCCGGCAAGGACGTCGTCGTTCTTGGTCCGGGACTCTCGCCCGATGTGGAGACAAAAGCGTTCATACGGCGGCTGGCGAAGGAATGCGCGCTGCCGCTGGTCGTCGAGGGCGACGGCCTCTACGCGTTTGCCGGATGCGACCACGAGATTGCGCGCGAGGAGGCGCCGCCACGGGTTCTGCTGCTCGATCCCGAGCAGGCGGCGCGACTAACCGGCGTTGCGGCCGCCAACGTTGCCGCCGAAACGCTGGAAGCGGTGCGCTTGGCGTCTCGCGCGACCGGCGCCTGCGTCGTGCTGAAAGGAGGACGCACGGTGGTTACCGGCACCGCCGATGAGGTGTGGATCAATATGAGCGGCAATGCCGCGCTCGCCAAAGCGGGCATGGACGCGGTGCTTGCCGGCATCATCGGCGCGGCGCTGGCGCGCCATTGCGGCGATCGCAGCACGGCGGGTCGACGGCTTCATCACCGGCTGCTCGACGATTTGCACGTCGCCGCGGCTGTGCACCTGCATGGCCTCGCCGCAGACATCGCCCGCGATGCGCTTCACGAGAACACGATCTCGGCCACCGACCTGCTCGACGCCTTAGTCGAGGCGTTTCGCGATTGCGACCTCCAGGTCGAGCGCAATCTTTTCTATCTGCGCAAATGAGACGGCCAGGGCGAAGCGCGAAGGGCGAAGGGCGAATGGTGAGTGGTGAGTGGTGAGTGGTGAGTGCTCGAAGGGTGGTGTGCCCCTCCCTAAAACCATTCACCATTCGCCATTCGCCATTCACCATTCGCTATTCGCTATTCACTTCGTTGCCGTCACCGTGACCGTGCACGGCACCGTACGGGTGACAGAGCCATTGCGGCCCTCGATCGTAATCATGTACCTGCCGGGCGGCGTCTCGGGTGAAGTCTTGATCGTGAGCCCGGCCGCGATCGTGTCGCCCGAGCGCACCGTCACCGCCGGCGAGGACCAGGATGCAGTTGCTCCCCTAATGCGCGACAGGTCGGGCACCGCAGGCGTGACGGCTCCGGCGAAGCCGGACAGGCTTTTGAACGTCACCGTGAATTTAGCCTCTCCGCCTCGCGCTATGCTTTGGTCCGCACGGTCGACAGCCGCGCTGAAGTCGCCTGTTCCCTGATATGAAATTTCGGCGGTCGCCCCGGTGGCGCCGTCGAGCAGGACGTCATGATAGGTGCCAAGCTGTCGCAGCACGAACGGACCATTGCTGTAGGTTCCCGCGCCGGTGACACGGGCCACGAACTCGTGCTTGTTGCCGTCGGGAAAGGTGGAAGTATTCACGACCATTTGGCCCGCAGTCGCGCGGCCTTGGACACGAACCCGGGTCACGCCGACGACCGGATTCGCAGGCGCCAGCGTCGCCGTGATAGTGCCGGGCTCCGGAGCCTTCACGGTCAGCGCGATGGGCGGCTCGACCATATGGGTGACCGAACCGCTCGTGCCCTGCGCGGCCATCGGGTAGACGCCTGGCGGCGTGCTGATCAAAGTCAGGACGGTGAGGATGGCGGTCGCTGAGCCCTTGGGCGGCACCTTGAGGAGCGACGTCGACCAGGATATCGCCGCGCCCGGCGGCGCAGAACCTGCCGGGAGCTGCGGCACCACCTCGCCGCCAAAGCCGTCGACGCTCCTGAACGTCACTTTGAAGCGCGTTTCACCGCCGGTCTGGATCGTCGCGTGCGGCGGGTCGACCGCGATGCGGAAGTCGCCTTTGCCGGAATAGGCGATTGCGGTCGATAGCCCCGTGGCCTCGTCGTGGAAGACATCGTGATAGGTGCCGAGTTGGTGCAGCACGAAGGGGCCGTCCGTAAAGGCTCCGCTCGCATCCGCAGTGGCGGAAAAGACATGGATGCTGCCGTCCGGAAAGGTGGAAACATCGGTGACCCTGGCGTCCGCGCTCGCTCTGCCCGTGATGACGACCCGAGTCACGCCGACGACCGGGTCATCCGGCGACAGGGTAACGGTCGGGCCATCGGCGCGGCCTGCCGCCGGCAGCAGCGAGGCAATCATCAGCGCCGCAGACCATGCTTTCATAAGCCGCATCATGTCGATCACAGGCCGCGCGGACCCGCTCGAATTCTTCGCCGCAAACCGGGCGTCCGAAGCTCCGGGGCGCGCAGCCGATTCAATTTCATTTTTATGAAGGTATCCACGCTCTTCAATTCCAGAACGAAGCCCTCGATGCCGAACGCCACAAACGACGTCACCGCGAAGGGGCAGCACTGCCAAATCCGGTGCAGCATGGTGTGATAGCGCAGCTCATGGCGGTAAAAGCACCTGATCAGCCCGTAAGTGCCGTGCACGTTATAGCCGTGCCGGGACAGGATCGCGGCCGCCAGCAAGCGCGACGTCCTGCCATTGCCGTCCACGAATGGATGAATGGTATCGAGAAAGAAGTGGGCGATCAGTGCGTGGATCACCGGGGGCAAGCTGCGCAAGTCCTCCCGGTCGATGAACGACACATATTCGACCATCAGCTGCGGCAGGCGCCTCGCCGGCGCTCCCTGGTGGACCCCACCCACCAGCTCTCGGCCCACTTCCACGTTGGTGGTCCGCGGCGCGCCCGCGGTCGGTCCGCCGACGCCCTGTTCTTCGGCAACCATCCGGTGCAGTTCCAAGATATCGGCGAGCGCGACCGGCGCGCTGCCCGGCACGAAGCGGTGTTTGATCCAGGCGCGCGCCTTGCTGCTGTCGCGCACCGGGACCGGCCGCGCCCCGGCGGCGGCTTGATCGTCCGCGGACTGTTCGGCAGCGGAAATTCCCGATGGTGCGGATCGTAGCGCTCCCCATACCGGCGGATCGGCGGCGCCGCTCTCGTCGCCGGTCGGAGGCTGGGAAACTTCCAGCCAGTGCGGCGGCAGCACCGGACTCAAGGCCGCCGCTTTGTATTGCTCGAGGGCGAGGATATGCGGCACGAGGCTGCGTAGATCGAGCGAATAGCTGAAATCGAAGCTGGCCCAGTCCTCGACACGCACTTTTACAGCGCTCCCGACCGCCGGCGCCCGCTCGCCAAAAGCGCGATGACTCTTCTTCGAATCGTCATCGCGCTTTAGCTTCTCGCTGGCGCATGATCTTTTCCGACCTGCCTTCGCCCGCCGAAGCATCAAGCCAAATGATGCCGCGTGCCACGGGCTTCGCGCAGGCGGGAAACCGGTAGCCACCCCGCATCAAGTGCGGGGCAGGCTTTTTCGGGATCATGCGCTATCGCGAAGAGGATTGCGCGTCCAAATAATCCAGCAGGAAGTTAAGGTCCCGGTCGCCGACGTTGAGATTGGGCATCACGGTTTTATATCGGGCGGCGAGCGTCACGGCGACCGGATCGCCGGCCGCGCGCATGACATTCGGCTCGCGGATGTAATGCGCCAGCCAATCGCGATCGCGCCGGGCGACCACCCCTTTGAGATCCGGCCCAACCTTGTCGCCCTGCCCGAGCGTGTGGCACGCCGCGCATTCCTTGGCGAACAGATACTGCCCGGCGTTGAGCTTGAGCGGCGCACCGGCGTTGCTGCTGACGGCCGGCCGCACGGCCGTTTGGCCGCCGACGAAATCGGTGAGGAAATGGGCGAGCATGCCGGGATTATCGGTCGACGAGTTGCGCAGCCACTGGCCGGTCTTTTCGTTGGCGATCAGAAGGTGCGGCGTGTGGCCGTCGAGATTGGGGCCGGGACCGGAGGTGATGCTGGGGTCATCGGTCATGCCGAGCCGGAAGGCGAGCAGATCGATGTCGTCCCGGTCTCCGGTCAGGAACGTCCATCCCGGTCCGACCTCGAACTCCTGCATGTACTCCTTCAGCACGGCCGGCGTGTCATGCTCTGGGTCGATGCTGATCGAGTAGAAGAAGATATCCTTGCCGACGCGGTCGCCCAGAATTCTCTGCACCTGGGCGAGCCGCGCGGTCTCCAGCGGGCAGGTGAACAGACAGCTGGTGTAGATGAAATTGACGGCGACGATCTTGCCTTTGATCAGGTCGTCGTAGAAGCGAACCTGTTCGCCGTCCTGAGTTACCAGCGGGACATTGGCGTTTTCGCCCAGCCGCCCGGCCGCCGCCACGGTGACGCCAACGATGACCGCGGCGAGCGACAAGACTGCCGCCGCGATCACCGCCAAGCATCTGGATACGCCATTCGCCATGTTGCTGGCTTCGCTCGCCGGCAATACCCAGCAAACGCGTCCGTCAGTGGCCACTCCACCGGCTGCCGCCGCTGGCGCCGCCGCCGCCGATGCCGTTGGTCGTGCTGTTGTAGGGCGGGAAGGCTCCGGCGATGATTTCATCCGGCTTCGAGAAGAGCGTCCCGGTCGGCGCCGGGATGGGAGTGGGCAACGGGTTGAGGAAGACACCGCCCGCGTTGTTGATCTCCCAACGCAGCAGCATGGCGTTATCTTCATGCATGGTGTTGTGGCAGTGCTCCATGAACATGCCGCCCCAATCGCGGAACTGCATCGCGACCGTCACGCTGCCGCCCGGGCGGAGCCGATAGACGTCCTTGCGGCCCTTCTCCCAGGCCGGAACGTTATTGGCGCTGCCGTTGCGCGCGAGGATCTGGCCCTCCTCGAAATGGATATGGATCGGGTGGTCCCAGCCGCGGCCTTCGTTGACCAAGGTCCACACTTCCGTCGTGTTGTAGGTGGGCGCCGCGCTGATGCGGCCGAAATCCGCCAGCAGTCCCACGCCCTCGTCGCTGTTGCCGTTGCCGCTGAAGTTCGTGCTGAAGGACCGGGTGTTGTTGGTGTCGGTGCCCTGGCGGCTGGTGTTGGTGCCGCCGTTGATGGTGGCGATGCCCCAGTCGCCCGTGCCTTGGCCGTTGCCCGTGTAGGTCGTGACCGGATCGTTGGTGGTGATCTGGCCGTGGCGGTCGAAGATGAAAGTGCGCGTCGTGTTAGCGGTCGGCAGGGTCGGATTGGGAATCAGGGTCGTCGGAATGACGCTCTGATCCTGCTGCGGCGGCGCGCCGATCACCTGGAACTGCAGGAACGGACCGACTGCCGGATCGTTGGCATCGCCCTGCATGGCCGACGAGACCGAAAGAATCTGCCCGGGATTTTTGCCGTCCGTCTGCTCCTGCAAATTCACCAGGTAGAGCCTCGTGCCCTGGGTGTAGCGCGAGAAATCGATGATGATGTCGTAGCGCTCGGCGATGCCGAGCTGGTCGAGCTGGGTGGTCGTCACGCTCTGCGGCAGCAAGTTGCCATCGTTGGCGATATACACCATCTGCGAGCTGTCGCTCAGCGCGAGGACGAAGAAGCGCGACACCGAGGCGTTGAGGATGCGGAAGCGGTACTTGCGCGCATAGACCTGCAGGAACGGCTTCCAGCAGAAATTGACCGTCATCTGGTCGCCGAGGAAGCCGTCGAACTGGGTGGTGTCCATGTTGAGCTGGCCGTTTGCGTCCCACGCCTTGTCGGCCAGCATCAGATTGATGTCGTATTGCAGGTTGGCGTAGTCCTGCAGCGTGCCGCTGGGCAGTCGCAGATTGACGCCGTCGTTGATCGCCTCATTGCCGCGATCCTGCGAACTGTAGATGTTCGTCATTCCGGCGATGCCCTTGTACACGTTCTGGTCCGTGAACGTGAACATGTGGTCGTGGAACCAGTGCGAGCTCATGGTCTCCCGGTAATCGCCGGGAACATTGTGGATGTGGCCGTTGCCGTCGGGAGCGCCGGCGCGCGAATCGGTGGCGCCGGTGTTCATGGTGGTCCATCCCGCCAAGGTCCAGGGATAGTGATAGTCGTAGAACTGGTTGGGGAAGAAGTAGGCGCCGGTGAAGCCGTCGTTCTCCGCGCCGTGATGGCCGTTGTGCTCATGGGTGCTGAGCGTATGCCGCCCGAACGCGTTGACGCCGTTTTTCGTGACGTCGGCCGGCAGGCCGTTGTGGTGGCGGAAGATGATCGGCACGCCATAGCGCGCGACGATCAGCTTGGGCGGAACCGTCCCGTTGAAGGTCCACGCCGAGTTGTTGGTCTGCGTCGGGAAATGCGGATTGAAGGCGAACGGAATCGATTGCGCCGCCACGATGTTGTTATTGAAATTGGACGCGACGCCCGGATTGTAAGCGGCGTTGGCGGTCGAGTCTTTGGTCGTGACCTCGATCGCGACCTGGGGCGGGAAGGTCCCGAACTGCTGGTGCCCCCAGATAGCGCCGGGCGGACGTCCTTCGATGGGTCCCGTGAGACCGGTCTGGCCGTTGACCAGGAAGGGATCGACCGGCTGCTGCGTCTGGTTCGCCTGCGCCGTGGGCGCCGGGGTGGGCGCGGTGGGATTGACCGGGATCGACGGCACCGTCGAACTGGCCGCGAACGTGCCCGGATAGGTGTACTGCGGCAGAATGTCGAAACGGTAGAGCGGCGCGGAGAACGCCGGTTGGCCGAAGGTCGGACTGGCCGGCAATCCGGTCGGCACGCCACTGCCGCGGGTGCCGCCGCCGCCGCCAAAGGCGTGGGCGCTGCGCACGAATGGGCTCAAGCCCCCGATAGGCGCGATCAGGCCGGCGCTGGTGAACAAGCCCCACTTGACGAGATCGCGGCGCGAGACTTCGCCGTGCGAGAGCGCCTTTTGAATCTCGACACGATTTTTGCGGGCAACCTCGGCCTCACGGCGCTTTCCGTTGTCCGCATCTTCGCGAATCCACAGGCTTTCGGTTTTGCGTGACATGGTGGCGATCCTCCCCGATGGGCCGGTTCGGCCCGATGATCGATCCACCGCCCGGTTTACGGGTGGTTCCGGCCAGCATAGGTTGTGGCCATTAGCGGCGCGCAGCGCCCCCTATGGCAACTTCTCACACTTGGAGGCGTCGTCTACGGAGCGGGGTACCGCTCAAGGTAGTAATAACATTTTTGTCAGTATGCGCCCTTCCGCCGAGAAGTCAACCATGAAGTCAACCATACTGTGAATTGGGCTCATCCTCGCGTTCTACTGCCGTTTGGCAATTTGGCATCTTAGAGGCGCGTCAAGCCGCGATCATCGCTTCGGTCGTGAGCAGCAGCCCTGCCACCGACGCAGCGTGCTGCAAAGCGAGCCGCACCACCCGGGTCGGGTCGAGAATGCCGGCTTCAAACATATCGGTGTAGACGCCGGCGCGCGCATCGAAGCCTTGGTTCTCGTCGCCGCTTTCCGCAAGCTTGTTGACCACGACTGCAGCCTCGGCCCCGGAATTGTCGGCGATCTGCCATGCCGGCTCCTTGAGAGCGCGGCGGACGATGTCGATGCCGACTCTCTGGTCGTCGTTCTCGGGGTTGAGCTTGGCCAAGGCCTTGGCGGCATGAAGGAGCGCCGCGCCGCCGCCCGGCACGATGCCTTCTTCCATGGCGGCGCGCGTGGCGCAGAGAGCATCTTGCACCCGATCCCTGCGTTCGCGCAGCTCAAGCTCGGTCGCCCCGCCGACGCGAATGACGGCGACGCCGCTCGTCAGCTTCGCCAGCCGTTCCCGCAACCGCTGCCGATCGTAATCGGTGTCCGCGCGGGCGATTTGTGCCCGAAGCAGATCGGTGCGCGCGGCGATCTCGGCCTTCTTGCCGGCGCCGTCGATGATGATCGTGTTTTCCTTCTCCACGCGCACGCTCTTGGCCCGGCCGAGCAGGTTCAAATTGGCGCTTGTCAGGGGGAAACCGCCCTCTTCCGAGAACAGCCGGCCGCCGGTGAGAACGGCAATGTCTTCGAGCAGCCGCCTTGCGGTGCTCGCCAAAGCGCGGCGATCTCACCGCCGCCACCTGCATGCCGCCACGGCCGTTGTTGAGGACCAGCGTCGCCAGCACCTCGGGGGCGAAATCGTCGGCGATAACCAAGAGCGGCTTTGCGGTTTTCAGCACCGCTTCCATGAGCGGCAGCAGCGCCGGCAGCTCGGCGAGCTTTCCCTCGCGGACGAGCATGTACGGGTCTTCCAACTCGCAAATCAGCCTGAGCTGATCGGTGATGAAGGATGCCGAGACGTAGCCGCGGTCGAACTGCATGCCGTCGACGAAGTCGAGCTCGGTCTCCATGCCGCGCGCCGGCTGCAAGGTGATGACGCCGTCGCTGCCGGTCTTCTGCATGGCTTCCCCGAGCAGCACGCCAATGTCGCGCTCCCCGTTGGCGGAAATGGTGGCAACCTGGACGATCTCGTCCTTGGTGGCGACCCGCTTCGAGCGCCGTTTGATCGCTTCAACCGCCGCCTCGGCGCCGGCCTCCATGCCGCGCTTCAATTCCATGGGACTGAAGCCCGCGGCGACCGCCTTCAAGCCCTCGCGCATCATGGCGTGGGCGAGCACGGTTGCCGTGGTGGTGCCGTCGCCGGCCTCCTGGCTGGTCCTGGTTGCGACTTCGCGCAACATCTGCGCGCCCATGTTTTCAAACTTGTCGCGCAGCTCGATCTCCTTGGCGACCGTCACGCCGTCCTTGGTGATGCGGGGCGCCCCAAGGCCGAATTGGGTGCCGACCACGACGTTGCGGCCCTTCGGGCCGAGCGTCACGCGCACCGCCTTGGTCAGGATGCCGGCACCGCGCAGCAGGCGCTCACGCGCTTCGCGATCGAATCTGATGTCCCTCGCTTCTCTCGCCATGACGCAATGCTCCCCTTACCGTCGCCCGGCACGTGTCAAGCCGCCGGGCCGCCAACCTGCGCTTGCGCTCGCTGCCCGCGCAACCGACCGAGCATAAGGCAAACTTCGCGCGCCGGAAAAGCAGCGAGGTGATATTTCAGCTTTCTTTGTCGCCGCGGCCTTGTGGCGGCGCAGCAAAGCCGGCAAAGCGTCCCTGCGCCAAGTGCTCGGCGAGCAGCGTCACGAAGGCCACTCGGTCGTGCTCGGGCGCGACTTGCGAGAGCGCCGCGCCGGAGAACAACAGCGCAGTCATTTGGGCCTCGTCCGCCGTCAACCGGCGCAGCGCAACGGCGTCGCCCCGGCGCTCGACGAGGAATGACATCGGCGCCCCATCAAGCTCGAGTGCGGCGAGCGCGGCATCATCGCCTGCTTGCACCGCGCGCCAAATGGCATCGGCCGGGTAATTTACGGTGAGCAACCTGACCGCCGGATGCGGCACGAAGCGCACCTCTCCATGCGCGCTTTCGGAAAGCTCGACGAGCATCGCCGGCGCGAGCGCGGGCGCATCGGGCGCATTGAGCACGCCGTGCACGGCCCATTCGAATCTCGCAACGTCGCTGAGATAAACAATCTCGGCAGCAGCCGGAAACGCGCCGAGAAAGTCGGCAAATTCGGCGCCATAATGGTTGAGATAAGCGGTTCGCGGTGGGTGGCGGTCGATGAACGCGCGCGCCGCAGCGGCGAAGAATTCCGCTCCCACCAGCTTTTCGACCACCGGATAAACGCGGCATAGAGCGCCAACCAACGTCGTGACCGCGTTGTTGCGATGCACTGCGAAGCGCTCCGCCGCGGCGATTGCGTCGCCGGCAACATGCGCCAGCGCTTCCTCGGGATCAGCCGAGAAAATGCCGCGCGCGAGGGCGCGTTGCACCTCACGCAGCGTCGGCATCGGCTGAACTCTCCTCCGCCTGCAAGAGAATTGCGGATGCGCAGTCGGCCTCCGCGATCAGCGCGTCGAGCGGCGGAATGTTGCTGTCGCGTTCGATCAGGGTCGGGACCGCGCCGAAGCGCGCGACCGCTTTGCCGAACAACGCCCATACTGCCGGGTCGACGGGCGAGCCGTGGTCGTCGATGCGCAGCGCGGTGCCGTCGCTGAGCGGCCTCACCGTGTGACCGGCGAGATGAAACTCCTTGACCACACCCGGCGGCAACGCCGCGAGGTAGGTCTCCGCATCCCGGTCGTGGTTGGCGGCGCTGACGAATATATTGCCGAGATCGCAAAGAATGCCGCAGCCGGTGCGCCGGGCAATGGCCACCAGAAACTCGCTCTCCACCATGGTCGAGTGGCGATACTCGAGGTAACTGGAGGGATTCTCCACCAGGATTTGCCGCTGCAATGTCTGCTGAAACCGATCGACATTCTCGCAGACGACATCGAGCGCCTCCTTGGTGAGCGGCAGCGGCAACAGGTCGCCGAGATACTCGCCGTCGCTGATGCTCCAGGTGAGATGCTCGGAGACGAGGCCGGGCTCGATGCGCGCGGCAAGAGCGGCGAAGCGCTCAAGGTGAGCGGCGTCGAGCCCATCGGCGCTGCCGAGCGACAAACCGACGCCATGCAGCGAGACCGGATAGTCGCGCCGGATTGCTTCAAGCTCGCGCAACGGGGCGCCGCCGCCCATGTAGTTTTCGCCATGGACCTCGAACCACGCGACCTGCGGCCGCTCCGCGATCACCGCCTGATGGTGAGGAAAGCGAAGCCCAATGCCCGCACGCGCGGAGATTTTTTCCGGGACGCGAGCGGTTGACGCAAAAGCAAGCGACATTCGTCGTCTCGCGCTTACCCAGGCTTGAGAAGACCGCCGGGGATCTTGCTGCACTCTCCAGCCGGAACGAGCACAAAGGACGCCGGATCGCGCGCCTGTGTCGCCTGGCCGTGGCACGAATGGCTGGCGGTACCGCAGTCGTTTTTCCCGACCGCATTGATGCCATAGCACATCTCAAGATGCTGTTTTTTCATCTTGTCATGCATGAACTTCATCATCTGCCGCTTTACCTGGGGATCCTCTCCCTGCATCCCCTGCGCCCCGGCCGGGACGCCTTGCATGGCCATGGCAAGACCGATGGCCGCCGAGAGGGCAGTCGAACCGGATGCACTCTTCATCAGCAGAACTCCCGACTATGGATAGCGTGAGTTGGCGGTATTGATGGAGGGTGGTTCGGCGGGTTCGATTTGACAGCGCAACCCGCAACCTTAGGATCATAGCACGAACGATGAAGCGGGCTAGCTGATTTCGTTTTGTCCGATGAATGGAGCCTGCGGCGGCCGGATACCGATCCGATCTATCCGTCTTTGCTCATGCGTAGCGTCCTCACAGCAGGCTTGCGCGGTGCCGCGGCGGCGGCAATTTCGCTTGGGCTCGTCGCGGCGCCGGCATCGTTGTCGCAGCCAAGATCGGCGGCGGCAGAGTCCAAGGCGCCTGCCTTCCTCGCGCAGCCAATGCCGCGGCCGCTGCCGCTTCTGCATTTCGAGGACGGCGCCGGCGCGGCGATGACGCTCGCCGATTTTCGCGCCCGGGTCGTGCTTCTCAACATTTGGGCGACGTGGTGCGCTCCGTGCCGAATGGAAATGCCCATGCTCGATCGCCTGCAGGCCAAGATGGGCAGACCCGATTTCGCGGTCGTCCCGCTCTCGATCGATCATCGCGGCCGCGACGTGGTTGCGCGCTTCTATCACGACCTCGGACTCAGCTCGCTGGGCATTTACGTCGATCGATCGGGCGACGCGGCTTACGCCCTCGAAGCGTCCGGCATGCCGACGACCCTGTTGATCGACCGCGAGGGCCGCGAACTTGCGCGCGTGATCGGCGCCGCGCCCTGGGACGATGCCGCGATGGTAGCGCGCATCAAGAGCTATTTGTGATATTGTGAACCCGCTCTTGAGCGGCGTGGCGCTCCTCTGCCCGCGCCGCGAGAAACTTCCTCGGGCGAAGGGCAGTGCGCACCATCTATCAACAAACAATCATCGTTGGTGGGCACGCCCGCCTCCGCCCTCTGCGCTTCGGCGCGGCTTAGCCCACCCTACGGCATCCGCGCTTTCGCGGACGATGACGAACTGATAGGTTCCCGCCTGGACCGAACATCGCGAGCGAGCACATCATGACCATCCGTAAGACCATCACTCACGTCGAGGAGATCAACAGCGAATACGGCGCCCGCGCCAATCCCCCGCTGCGGCGCGTCGCTATCGCCGCGGTTTTCGAGAACCCGCTCGCCGGCAAGGCGGCCGGCGCCGACCTCAAGCCCCTGATCGACTATTCGCTCGAACTCGGCGCTTCGCTCACCAAGACGGCGCTGGCGACGCTTGGCGCGAGCCCGGGTGAACTGCGCGCCTATACCAAGGCGGCGGTAGTCGGAATCGGCGGCGACCTCGAGCATGGCGCCGCCATGATCCATCCGAGACTCGGCATGGCCATGCGCCGCTCGATCAAACGTGGGCGCGTCATTATTCCAGGCCACGCGAAAGTCGGCCCGCCCGGCACGGCCGTCGATCTGATCTACGGTCCGCTCGACGACGGTTGGGATCTCGATGCCTTCGATTCGACCCCGGTGCTGATCCATGACGCGCCGCGGCCACAGGAGATCGTGCTGTGGCTCGGCTACGCCACGGGCCCGCGCGTCAACGCCCGGTGCAAGGGGCCGGACCAGAAGGAGGTCGATGCCCTCGTCGCATCCTTCAATGCGTAGGTTGCCGTAGGGTGGCTAAGGCGGAGCGAACGCGATGCCGTGCCCACCGCGACATTAGTCAATGTTGTCACTTTGTTCACAGTATGTCAACAAATAATGTCATTGCATTTCGTTTTTAGGGCGTGCCGACCCGCATTTACCAACAAACAATCGCCGTTTGTGGGCACGCGCGCCCATCGGCGCGCTTAGCCACTCCACGCGCCGCAGGCGCGTGCCTGCACGGTTACATGATGCCCGGCAACCCGCAGGCGGTGCCCACCGACCGACGGGCCTATCGACCTGTTTATGTGATCCCGACAGAGTCGAAGGCAGCGTCAATCGCGCCGAGCTTTGTACTGAGATCGGCCGGTGTAGTAGACGCATAGTAGACCCCCGCAACGTTCTTGAGGGTCCTACGGCTGTCACTGAAGTCGGACATCTGCGTCAACCGCGTGAGAGTGAGATACAGCAATAACGCGAGTTCCCGAGTCGGAAACACCGGCTGTCCATGTTCGGTGGCGGTCAGGAGCTTGTAGATCGCCTTGTTATGGATGCCACTGTAGATGTGAACGCCCCCGTAATCCCGAGTAATCGGGCGATATTGATTCATGTGGTCCGGCTGCCCAGCAGCTGCGGGGTCCGCGAAGTTTCGAATTGGGCCGCCAGCTTGGCCTAGGCCCGCGCCGATCTTCCAATTCCAGGTGCCGATCGAATTGGGCTGGCTCGGATACCAGTTCGCAATGATCACTCCGAAAATATCGCTGTATGACTCGTTTAGCGCGCCCGGAATATTTCGATAGACGAGGTTTGAAGACGATTCCGTCACGCCGTGGGTGAGCTCGTGGGCGATGACATCGAGGTATTTTGCGAAGCTTACACCGTTCTCTTCCCCGTACCACATCTTACCTTGAAACCACACCGCATTACCCCATTGCGGCGAGGGCAGAGGATTGCGATCACTGGAATAAACATTGACGACAGAAACAAGCTTCATTCCCTTATTGTCGATGCCACTGCGCTTCATTTCATTATTGTAGAAATCCGAAACAAGGCCTGCATGATAGTGCGCAGAAACAGCCTGCGGCGAGGCTGCGGCCATATTGCTTGTTGGATTGACGATCGGTCCAGCTGGGAAGGGTGGCGCGGGATTCTGATCGATATCTTGATAGGTGTAGTCATATGTTTCGATGTTGCGGAGCGGATCGACGAGCGAGAATCCTCCTTGTCCGCTCAGCCCATAAAACTGTCTTTGCACATTAAAGCAATCCATTCCGGTCATTGGAGAGGGGATATCTAAACCCGGAGCGGAAGGGAACCAGAACGCCACATCACCGTTATGCGCATCCACGAAGTAATCATACGCCCTATTGGAACGGAAGGACGGCCGGACGCACGCATGACCCTCATCCGAGTCCGCGTCCGGCGGGGCAAATGGCACCGCGGCAAAGTGATACACGAGCCGCCACTTTTCTTGCCCCTCATCAAGAAACCAGGTCAAGAGGGGGGACGTTTCCGGAGCGTTCGGTGGGTTTTTAGCACCCGACCAGTTAACCAGATTTTTCCACGCCTGTAGTTGGCTCACGCTGGCAACGGAGGAAATATCGGGCATCGGTGCAACACGGCCGTTGATTGACACGAGCGTTTTGTCGTGAGCATCGATGTCGACAACTACGCGGCCTCCGAAAATTGGAATATTGGAGGCCGATTGCTGATATGTGAGCGATTGGGCGTTTAAGCTTGGCTGGGGAGCTATACCGCGCAACTGCATGTCGGGAACCAATTCGGCACGACTCGGTGTCGTTATTTCCCGCAAAGCCCCGTCGCCTTCGTCCTCGAGGTAGGTTTGCAAAATGAGCCGGCTCGCCGCTTCATCGGTCAACCTGGCAAGACTCCGCCGGGTGGACTCGAGTTGGGGAGCCTCCGCCCTCGTGCTCAGCATCGAGCGCAACCGCCCTTGATTTGGCCCAATTCCCGTTTCCACCCCGATTCCGCTTACGTTGATATTCCTGAATGTCGGACCAGCCATTGTCTCACTCTCCAAATTGTCTCACTCTCCAAAATACGCTGTTCAAGGTATAACGACCTTCTCACTGCACGTCAAGGTAACGCGATCCAACTTTGTTGCGTTGCCGATCGCGGCCTTGCCGCTTGGTCTGTTATGCAAGAGCCGCGATCGGCCGCTAGCTGAGAGTTGAAGCAAACATTCCGGTGGGCGGGCGTTAAAACCCGACAGCCTGTCCGTCCGTGCGCCGTTCGGACGCCGCCAGATAGCCGTCCTCCATGCGACAGATGAGCTGGGCGCGGCCGAAGGTCGTGGCCCAGCGGTCCGCCGGGCGCAAGTTGTGGCCGCGGCGCGTAAGTTCGTTCATCACGTCCGCGGGCATGCCCTGCTCAATGTCGACGTCGAGGCCCTGGAGCAGCCGCCAGCGCGGCGCATCGGATGCCGCCTGCGGATTCTGACGATAATCGACAAAGCGGGTCATCACCTGCGTGTGACCCTGGGCCTGCATCGAGCCGCCCATCACGCCGAAGCTCATCACCGGCTGGCCGTTCTGCGTGATGAAGGCCGGAATGATGGTGTGAAACGGACGCTTGCGCGGGCCGACCTCGTTGGGATGTCTCGGCTGCAGCACGAAGCCGCTGCCGCGGTCCTGCATGCTGATGCCATCCACCACGACGCCCGAGCCGAAACCGTGAAAGTTCGACTGGATGTAGGACACCATCATGCCGGATGCGTCAGCCGCGGTGAGATAGACGGTCCCCCCGGGGCCGGGCACGCCATGCCCGGGATTCTGCGCCTTGTTCATGTCGATCAGGCGCGCACGGCTGCGCAGATATTGTTTATCGAGAAGCGCCGCGCATTGCACCGGCATGGTGGCGGGATCGGACACGTAGGCATAGATATCGGCGAAGGCGAGTTTCATCGCCTCCATTTGCAGATGCAGGCTGTCGGCGGAGTCCACCGAAAACGCGGAGAGATCGAACTCCTCAAGGATGCCGAGCGCCATTTGCGCGGCGATCCCCTGACCGTTGGGAGGAATTTCATGCAAGGTGTAGCCGCGATAATCGTGTGCGAGCGGCTCGACCCACTCGGCTGCATGCGCCGCGAGATCGTCGAACGCGAGGACGCCGCCGTGCTGGCGCGAATGCGCCACCATCTTCTCGGCGAGATCGCCGCGGTAGAAAGCCTCGCCGTTGGTCTCCGCGATGCGCGCCAAGGTTCTGGCGTGCGCCGGAGCGACGAACTTCTCGCCCGCTTGCGGCGCGCGTCCGCGCGGCAGGAAGTGCTCGGCGAAGCCCGGAACGTCGCGCAAGTGCGGCACTTGGTTGCTCCACAGGCGCGCAATGGTGGGAGAGACCATGTAGCCGTCGGCGGCGTAACGGATCGCGAACGCGAAGAGATCGGCGAAAGGCAGCTTGCCGAAGCGCTGCGAAAGCATGACCCACGCCGACACCGCGCCGGGCACCGTGACGGCATCCCATCCGGTCGTCGGCATCTGGCGCCGATCGGCGAAGCGCCGCGGCTCCCATGCGGCGGGTGAACGGCCGGAAGCGTTGAGCCCATGCAACTGCGTGCCGTCCCACAGGATAGCGAACGCATCGCTGCCGATGCCGTTGCTGGTCGGCTCGACGACCGTGAGCGTAATGGCCGCCGCGAGCGCCGCGTCGACGGCGTTGCCGCCCTTGAGCAGCATGGCGAGCCCGGCCTGCGCCGCGAGCGGTTGCGAAGTGGCCACGGCATTGCGCGCCAACACGGGCATGCGCTGCGATGGATACGGGAACTGCCAGTCGAAGGAGGTCATGCGGTGGTCCTTGGTCAAACTCAGGCGTTGAATGAAAAGCGCCGGGCTTCCTTTTCGGCAAGCCCCCCTACCCTCGCCGCAATCGCCCGCTGGATTGACAGACGATCGTGGATTTGATTTAGGAGGGAACATTGGGGTCAAGCAGACACCCCGTCAGACGGCCTGCGTCCAAGCTCTGCGCCACTCGCAATGCGAGGAGTGCGCAATGGACGTAATAAACCCGCTCCCCACCTCCGATCCCACCACCCGCCTCGGCCGCGTCGCCCTTCTTTGGCGCGGCGACGCAGCGGCGCGCCGCGGCGTCACGCCGGAGAACAACCGGTTCAAGGCCGTGTTCGCAGCGCTCGCCGATGTTGGCGTCGATGCCGAACCGGTTGTTTATGAGGACGATATCCGCGACGCCGTGCGCGCAAAGCTTGCTGCGCTCGACGGCGTGCTCGTCTGGGTCAATCCGATTCACGAGGGGCGCAACCGCGCCCATCTCGACGCGCTGCTGCGCGAGGTCGCGGCGCGCGGCGTCTGGGTGAGCGCCCACCCCGATGTGATCCTCAAGATGGGCACCAAGGAAGTGCTGCATCGGACCCGCACGATGAGCTGGGGCTGCGACACGGCGCTTTATCGAACGGCCGAGGCGATGCGCGCCGAATTGCCGGCGCGGCTCGCCGCCGGCGCGCGCGTGATCAAACGCAACCGCGGCAATGGCGGCCAGGGCGTTTGGAAGGTCGAGACGCTCGCAGCTCCGCGCAACCGGCCAATGGTGCGTGTGCTCGATGCGACCGAGGACGCAGCGGAGGAGCTGGCGCTCGATGAATTTCTCGCGCGCTGCGCGGATTATTTCGCCGACGGCTGCGTGATCGATCAGCCGTTCCAGGCGCGCCTGAGCGAAGGCGTGATGCGCTGCTACATGGCCGGCGATCGCTGCGCCGGCTTCGGCCATCACAAGGTCAAGGCGCTGGTCGAGGATCCGGCTGCGCGCGCGCAGGCCGGCCCGCGGCGCTACAGCTCGAAGGCCGACCCGCGTTTCCAGCGCCTGCGCCGGTTGATGGAAGACGAGTGGACGCCGCAGCTGATTTCTTTGTTGGACATCCCGCGGCGCGACCTGCCGATGATCTGGGACGCCGACTTCATGCTCGGTCCGCCCGGCGCCGACGGAGCCGATAGCTATGTGCTCGGCGAAATCAACGTCAGTTCGGTGTCCCCGATGCCCGACGAGGCGCCGGCCGAGATCGCGCGTCGCGTCGCCGATCGGCTGCGGAAGCGGCCGTAGGGTGGGCTAAGCGCCGCAGGCGCGTGCCCACCAACGATGGTTTGTGACGATCCGCGGTGGGCACGCCGGCTTCGCCGGCTTAGCCCACCCTACCGCCGCCGAAGCGCAGCGAAGGCGGACGTGCCCACGTGATTATAAGATCGCGAATTCTTTGTCGTGTGTGCGCGCGTGGGCACGGCGTCGCTCCGCTCCGCCTTAGCCCACCCTACATCTTGTCTCACTTCACCATCACCCACGTGGGCCAACCCGAAGGAGCCGGGCTCGAAGCGATCGCCGAAGGCTTCCGCCACCTCGGTTTCAAGGACGACCACGCGCTCAACGCGGCGGAGTGGATCGTCTACGACGCGCTCCATGCCTATTGCGAGAAAATGGTGCACGACGGCAGACCGAACGGCCAGTTCGCTGCGTAGAGGCGCTACGCGGGCGATTAACGATCGTTAATCGCCTCTCGAATTTCCGACATGCACCGCCTCAAATGGAACGGAAAGCAAAAAACAGAGTTGAGGCGGCGGAGAACACAGGTCCAGGAGGATCACATGCGTTCGACTTCGTTGGTGCTCGCGGCCGTGACCGGCATTGCCGTGAGCGCCTTTGCGGCGCCGGCGGGCGCCCTCACGCCCAACTCGAGCACCGGCCCGCGCACGGCGGCGGAAAGCGTCGACCCGCTCGCCACCGTACACTGCCGTCCTTACAAGCATCGTTCCTTTAACCACGGTTGGGGGTACGGCTGCGGGCACGGCGGCTACGGCGTCACCATTCACCGGCGCGGCGTCGTGGAAGAACGGGAAGGCCGGCGCGGGCGTGTGGAGGAACGGGAAGGGCGGCGTGGCCGCGTGGAGGAACGGTCGCGCGAGCGCACCGAGACGAGGACAGGCGGCGGCGAGACGAAGAGCGGCGGCGGCGAGACAAAGAGCGGCGGGAGCAGCGGTCGCGGCGGCACCACCGGCAATAGAAGTGGCCAGACCGGCAGCGGTTCTGGCGGCGGCGGAACGAGCAGCGGCGGCGGCAGCAGCGGGCAAAACTCCGGCAGCAAGCAGTGAGCCATCACGAGTTCCGTAGGGTGGGCTAAGGCCGCGAGCAAATGTGAGCGGCTAGCCGACGCTTCGCGTCGGCGTTCTTCAACGCTAAGAACGGCGGCCAAAGGCCGCCTATGCCCACCAACGATGGTTCGTGATGATTGATGGTGGGCACGGCGTCGGCGCATGCGCGCCTCCGCCTTACAGTAGCCCACCCCATGGTGCGCGAGCCGTAGCCGGTATCACAAGCCGAGATCGCTGAGAGACGAGTGATCGTCGGGGCGACGGCCGAGCGGCCAGTGATATTTGCGTTCGCTCGCCTCGATCCGCAGATCGTTGATGCTGGCGATGCGCAGACGCATCAGCCCGTGTGCGTCAAACTCCCAGTTCTCGTTGCCGTAGCTGCGGAACCAGTTCCCGCTGTCGTCGTGCCACTCATAGGCGAAGCGCACGGCAATGCGGTTGTCGCGAAACGCCCAGATTTCCTTGATCAGCCGGTAATCGAGCTCGCGGTTCCATTTTCGCGTCAGGAATGCGGTGAGCTCCGCGCGCCCTACCAGGAATTCCGCGCGATTGCGCCAGCGGCTGTCCTCCGTATAGGCGAGAACGACCCGCGCAGGATCACGGGTATTCCATGCATCTTCGGCCATGCGCACCTTCTGCGCGGCGGTTTCGGCGGTGAAGGGAGGAAGCGGAGGACGATTCATGTGCGGTTTCCTCGGACCGTTGCGCGCGTGGGGTGGGCGAAGCGGGCGGACCCTCGCGAAAGCGAGGGGGTGACCGCGTGCCCACGCGTGGGCACGCGCGCTGATCCCCGCTTTCGCGGGGAGCGCGCTTAGATTAGCCCACCCTACTCCAGCGGCTCCAGTTTCACGATCGCGGCGCCGTGATTGTTGCCGGCCCAGAACGTGACCGGCGTGGTCGTATCGTCGACGAACACCCTGCGAATGTTGGTTTGGCGCGGCAGCAGATATTCGACCGCCGCGCCGCTCTGCGGGTCGAACCGCAGGATGCGGTCGTTCGACATCGATCCGCTCCATAATTCGCTGTTCTTGTCGAGAAAGACGTCGTAAGGATAAGTGTGCGGCGTCGGCACGTCCCATTCTTTGAAAGTCTCCTGCTTGATGTCGAACATCGCCAATTTGTTGGCGGCGAACTCGGCGAACCATAAATGCCCGTGCGCATCGAGCATGGTGCGGCGCGGCCGCGAAGCTTGCGTCGGCGTCGGATAGAGCGTCACCGCTCCGGTTTTGGCATCAACGCGCCCGATGCTTTCATCGCCGAAATCCATGAAATAGAGATCGTTCGCCGCGTCGGCGGCAAGCCCATAGGGCGAATGCGTCCGTCCGCCGCCCAACCCGGCAAACGGTTCGAAGCTCTCGTATCGGCCCGAGGCCAGATCGAGTCGTAGGATCGCCTGTTTGCTTACTTCGTTAGTCCAGACCTTGCCGTCGACATGGGAGCGCCGCGGCATGACCATCGATTGTTGCGTGGTATCGCCGTTCATCTCCGGCGGGACGGGAAACATCGCGAAGCGCTTGGTGCGAACGTCGAACTTCGCCAAGCCTCCCTGGAACATCAGGGCGAGCCACCAGTTGCCGTCCTCGTCCGGCTCCATGGCGAGACTTCCGGTTGGGAAGCCGGGCTTGAGCACGGGCACGGCATATTCGGCGTGCTCGCCCGTGCGCGGATCGAGCCGACCCAGGAACGGCTCGACGAAATTCGAATACCAGATCATTCCATCACGATCGGCGCGCACGTCGTGCGGCGCGATCGCCGGCCGCGGCAAATCGTATTCGGTGATCACGACACGCGTCGCCCGGCCCTTCGGCCGAGGGAGCGTCTTGAGCGGATATGACCACGTCGGCGCGGCGCTCAGGTTGACGCTCGCAAGATACGCCGCCACCTTCCGCACACGCTCCTCGGGCACCTCGCGCTCGGCGATACGCGGCTGCACCCGCGCCATGGTGGTGTTGTTGGCGTAATTGGTCATGCGCCGGAGCACGGCAGCGAATTCCTCGGCGTCGAATTTCGAGCGCACGATCCGTTCGAGCGTGTGGCAGCTCATGCACTCGATCAGCGGGCGCTTCTGCTCCGCCGTGCCGGGCATGCTCATGAGCCATTCGGTATTGGTGAGCTGGGCCGCCAGGTCCTCGGTCTTGCGCAGCCCGAGCTGAAGGTCGTCGGCTTCCGGCGACGGAATGGTCACTGTTTGCGGGCCGTCGAGATCGTAACCGACGGCACGGATGCGCAGTGAATACGACCCGGGCGAGAGCTTCGCCCCGGGAACGCGGAAGCGGCCGTTCGCATCGGTGACGACCGTTATGCTGATCGGCGCGCCGGCCTTCTGAACGCTGACCAGCACCCCTTCCATCGGGCCTTCTTCCGCCGAAGCCACCTCGCCGGCGATCGTCGGCGCCTGCGCGCCCGCCGTGCCGCCAACGAACGGCAGCGCAGCGCCAAGCACGACAAACGCGGCGAGGAGCGCCCGCACCCTCGTTTGCCGTTGCGCGCGCACGGATCTCATTCGCGCTGGAGCGTGCAGTCGATCTCGATCGGATCTTTGGCGTCGCCGCCCGGGGCGCTCCGCCGGATGACGTCGAGCTGCCGGTAGCCATCCTTGCTGCAGGAGAAGGTCACGTCATCGGGATTTGTCTGAAAGGCGAGTATGGGAAGCTTGTAGGCGCCGGTGATGTCGCTCTGTGTCATGAGCGCGATCGTCTTGGTCTGAACCTTCACCTTCGCGTTCTCGACCGCGGCGCCGTTCGTATCCTTGACCGACCCGAAATAGTAAGCGTGGTGATCGTCTTCATCGAGCGTTGAACCGCCGGCGAGCGCCGTGCCGGCCAAGCCGCAACCCGGACCAAGCGCCAGCAGCGCGGCAAGGCCGGCTGTGATCGTGCGATTCATCGGAAGCTCCATCGGTCGGGCTGACCGGGAACCGGGGATGTATAACTCTATCGCAGGAAATAGCCGCTGAGGAGATAGCCGAACGCGATCAGGACCGCGACCGGAACCGCCCAGGCGAAGCCCGGCCACACGAACTTGGCGAGGCGTTCCGGCAGGAGGCTCGCAACGGCAGCCACGGCCCCCGCCACAATCGCCGCGGTCGCAATCCAGCCGTACCAGTACATGGTCGGCCCGGCCGCGGCCGGAGTCGTCAGCGGCGCGAACGTGCCGGTTGCCGGCGCATAGGAGAAAAGCGCCCAATTCTTTTCGACCGCGAGCACGTACACGAGCGAAAATACCGCGGCGAAGGTCACGGTGAACACGGCGTACGAAGGGGAGACCCTCATGTTCCGAGCCCGCGCACGTTGTTGGCGAGGTGCCCGACCAGGAAGCCCCACCACACGACAAAGGCCAATACGGTGGTCAGCATCGCGCGCGTGACGGCGGACTCTTCGCGCGAGGCCGCTCGCCAGAAGTACCAATAGGCGGGAAGGATGCCGAAGCCGATGGTGACGATGTGCTCCTTCAGCTCAAATGCGCCGAACGTCTTCCAGAAGCGGGCGCGTTCCAGCGTCAGGCGAGCGCCGATGCGATAGTTCGTATAGATGATGCCGCCGAGGATCATCGTCGTCAGAAACAATACGACAATAGCGTTGACGTAAGAGGCCGGAGGCACGGAACGCAGCCGGTTTACGAAGGTGGGAGACTTGCTCCGCGCCGGCAGCCAAACGCCGAGGGCTTGATGCGTCACCGCGCCGAGCAGCATGAAGGCTGCAAGGCCGTGCGCAATAAGGAGCGTGATCCACATAGGCGACCCCCGCAATACGCTAACATCCGCGGCGGTCGGCCTCAATCGCAGCGAGACGCATCGGCGCGTTCCGCATCGATGGGCATCAGGCGTTCACCCCCAACGGCAAGCCGCTGAACTGATCCGGCGTGGCAAAGAGTTTCACGGCATCCCGCTGTTATGCCCGGGCGGTGCGGCCTGAGGGTCCGATCCACAACGGTATTGTCGAGAAAGGTGCCGAGACGATATAGTCCGCGGCGCGGCGGTATATCATGTCGGCGGGGGTTCGCCATGAGACTGGTCGCCGAGTATCTGGATCGCGCCATGCAATTCGAACGCATGGCCGAATACACTCAGGATCCTCAGCTTCGCCAGCAACTGCTGCAGCAGAGCGAAGCCTATCGTAAGCTCGCTACCAAACGCGCCACACAGCTGGGCGTGCCTCCGCCGCAAGCCGATCCCGGCGGCTGAAATATCGCGTCAGAGTAAGGTCAGCCGCCCCCCGGGCCAGCCGTCGTGTCCGGCTGGTCGGACGAAGGCTCCGTGATCGCAGCCTCGGCGTGGCACGCCGGGCACTCGAAGAACCAATGCGCCGGTTGCTTACGAAATCGTGGCATGTAGGCTGTGACCTACATCGCAGTGCCGCATTATCGGCAGTTCCGGGCGGACGCGGTTTGAAATTACGGTAGCTCTCATGTCCGGTGAGGCGGCCTCACGCCTCCCTAAGGATCAAAGCGAGATGTTCTTCGAATGCGGCAAGGCTGCACTCGAAGGCGTCGAGCAACGATTGCGAGGCGGTCGTATCATGGCCGCTGGCCTTGAGCTTCGCGACCAGCGCGCGCTGACGCGCGACGGTGACGCGCCCTTCTCGCACGTGGCGCTCCGCTCGGGCACGACGACCTTCTGCCATCATTGACAAAAAATCCAGCGACCATCGCAGGCGCTCGATGATCTGAGCGTCATCCGGCCGGCGGCTCCGCCTCTCGCCGGCGTCTCGCGTCCATGAGGAAGCGCTCCAGCCTTTCCACGAAACTGGAAGCTTTCGGCTACACGTCGGTAGCGCCAGGCAATGTCCTGGTAGGACGCCTTTAATTCCGGGTCGGCCGTCTCCGCCGCGCGCTGCTCCGTCTCGTGCGCCCTTTCAAGCGCATGAGCGATCTGGCCACCCAGTTTTTGCAGCATGGCGCACTCCTGCCGCGCGCCCGCACAACGGCCCTCAACCCGATCGAATTATGGCACGGCTGACCCGCTCCGACGAATCATTTCGCGCCGCAAAACCGCATACGCCCAATGTTAGAAGGCCGGCCGGCGCTCCGGAGCGTCCGCTACGTGGTTCCCGCGCCAGCCGGGCTACGGCAGCCTACTACCGACCACTCCTGTCCGCTCACGGCGTGCCTCGCGGACGTGGGGCGGTCCAAGGCTCCGAAAAGCTCCGACGAGTGAGGGGAGGCATCTCAGGCGAGCCATCTCAGTTCAGCGACTCGCAGTGCATGGCTTGCAGCTTGAGAACGAGGTCGTCGGTACGCTCCACCTGCGCCGCCAGGGCTATCCAGGCTGCCTCCATTTGGTGAAACAGGGCCCGTCGCGCCGTGTTCTTCTCTTGGCCCGCCAAGTTGTGGCACTCGCGCGCAAACCGGTGCAGTTCCTCGGCCGCGGGCAAAGGCCAAGCACCACGGTACGTAGGCGGTAAGGTCTTTGGTTTGAATGCAGGGCGGCGCATCGTTCTTCCCGCTCAATCCCGCTCCTGATTGGTAACCGAGAGGCAGGGAGAAAGTTGCGGAGCCCGGCGTGGCGCATGAGAGGGATGACGATTACGAAACCATCTCGCCCGGAGGTGGGCAGGTGATTACCGCCGAGACGTAAAATGTGCCTTCGAGTTCAAATGAACGGACGGATGTTCCGATCTGGCACGGCCAGTTGGGCGATCCGGGCCAGCGCCTCCCCGTCGGTTACTTCCAGTTGGTTCCGATTCCAGCGCACTGCATTCGATCGCCGCAGGCGCTGAAACGTCTTGTTGGTATGCACGAGGGACATTCCAAGAGTATCGGCGACATGCTGCTGGGTGAGCGGGAAAGTAATGATGTTGCCCTTGCCGAGCCCGAGCTGCTGCGCACGGGTATAGAGGTGGAGCAGCAGATAGGCCACGCGTTCGAGCGCGGTGCGTCGTCCCACGCTGAGCAAATTCTCGTCGAGGATCTGCTCCTCACGAGCCGAGAGCCAGGTGAGATCAAAGGCGAGGGTGGGATGGCCGCGATGAAGTTCCCATAATTTGTCGCGCGGAAAAATGCAGAGAACCATGTCGGTCAGCGCCTCGACGGAATGTTCCATCTGGTTGAGAACCGACCCCTGCAGGCCGACGAAATCGCCGGGCAAGGCGTAATTCAGAATTTGGCGGCGGTTGTCGGGGAGTGTTTTGTAGCGGAATGCCCATCCGTTCAGGACCGTATAAAGATGAGCGCTGTTCGTGCCTTGCAGCAGGAAGGTGTTGCCGCTTTCGACCTTCAGTTCGCCCGCCTTGAAGCCGGAAATGAATTGCAGTTCATCAGGCGTGAAGTCGCGGAAGACCTCGTGAAAGGATCGGAACGGGCACTCGGCGCAGGGCACGCTGCGCGTTTCCGACGTCGCAGGCATCAGCGATTCTCGCGCGGGAGGTGACATTAAACTTCGTCTATGGCCCCCGCGGGATGCTATCGCAGCACCTCCACGGGTCAAGTGCGGGAATACGCCGCAAACATGTCAAATTTTAAGCTTGGCGATGCATTGCGATGACCTGCAAGGCGGTGCAGCTTACGCTCGGGTAGCATAGGCGGTTTCTGCCAACGGGTTTATCTCGCGGTCTAGTGCCCCGATTCCGAAGTTCGCATCATTTCTCGATGTTCTCAACGGCCTGCAGCAAAGGCCCGCCTCGGCCATGCGCTCGCCATGGTCCAAATATTCACCGACGAGTTTCATTACCGGGTTCATCGTTCGGCGCCGATTTCAGCGGTATAGTCAGCGCCACCACGTATCCTCCAGCCCGGCACTTCGTTTCAAGCGTCGCTCCAAGCTGCCTGGCGAGCGCTTTGACGATTTGCGAGCCAAGGCCCGTCCGTGTTCCATTCGCCGGCGGACCGGAGCCACCGTCACTTACGGTCAAAAGCAAACGCCCTTCCGCGGCCTTTAGAACGGTTCGGTATGGCGCGCGCCCGTACTTGAGGGCATTGGTGAGAAGCTCGTTTACGATCAAAGCCACGGGAATCGCCGTGTCGGTCGGGACCTCGACCGAAGCGAGATCGAGTTCGAGGGAATCTCCGCGTCCCAGGGCGTTTCCGATACTCTCGCAAAGGCTCGCGAGGAATTCTCCGAGGGAAACCACCCGGATGTCCTTTACGCCGTACAACCTCTCATGCACGGCCGCGATTGCGTGGACACGGGCGCCCGCGCTCTGCAGCGCGGCATTTGCTTCGGCGTTTTGCACGTGCGCGCGTTGCAGGTGGAGGAAGCTGGAGACGATCTGCAAACTATTCTTGATGCGGTGATTGACCTCTCTAAGCAGAAGCTCTTTTTGCGCCACTTCCGCTTCCAGGGCGTTCTTGGCGCGTTCCAGCTCCCGCCGCTCGCTGAGCCCGCGCAGCTCCTCCAGCTCGGCAAAAAGGCGTTGCCCCAGGTCGCAGCGCGCCGCCTCCGGATCGCGCAGCAAACGTTGCGTCAATTCTTCGTTGATCTTCAGCATTTCTTCCGCATCCGCTTCGAGCGGCAATCCCGGATGCACCACCGTCCAGTAGTGCGCCGTTCGAATGAACGCCAGCAGCCCGAGCAGGTACTCATAGCGCCTGCCGCCGAGAACGTGGCACAGCGCCTTGCCGGCCCGCTCGGAACGGCGCGCCTCAACAAATACAAGCGCCAAGGCGCTGAATAACTTGTCCTCGAGATCGCTTTCGGGTTCCGGCCAATCGGTGCAAGGCGGTGACTGTTCCAGGACGGCGGCAACCTTGTCGGGGCCGCGTTCCCAGGGGGTCGGCCGTGCGAGCAGCCGTATGACCTGTTCAACGGTTTGGAGCGGCGCCTTCGGATCGCCTGCCGAATGGCCGTAGCCGAGCAAAAACGCGCAGTGGCGGATGATGCAATAACGTACTTCGCAAAATCGCGAGAGATAGACGAACAGGCGCTCCTTGAACAGCGATGGAATGGGATTGTCGAAGTAGGCCGAGACGGCAAAGGACCACAGACGTTCGACGATTTCAGGTGCGTCCGGGGCGGAGACAAAGAAATTCGGAACCAAGCCGAACCGACTCACGACCTCGCGTTGAAAAGAGCTCAACTCAGCTGATGGGGAAGTCATCGAGATACCACGGATACGATAGACTTCGGATTGCCGGAATTGCGCCCCCAAGCCCCGCTGGGTCGGCAGTTCCGCCCCCGGCAGGAGAGGTAACAATGTAGCTAATATCGCCGCTGGGCGCCACAGGAGCTGAGAGCGGAAGAGGCGCGCGCCCGACGATGCGGCCTATGTAATTTGACATACCGGCGGGGTAAACCGGTCGTGCCGGGGCTGCGTCGGCCTTGTTCGGAGAGATTGGCGGGGAACCCCAGCCTTAGAGCGTGGCTAAGCTCTATTCCTCAAGCGCCTGGAGGTTCCCCGTGAGGCCAGAACGTAGACGGCTTCAAAACGTTTCGACTGCGTTAGAGGGTCGGCCCATCTGAAAATAACGATCAAGGCTAGTGTGGCGGTTCAGAAGTCCGCATCATTCTTGCAGCGAGTCCGAGATGCGGACTTCTGAACCAAAGCCACACTAGTACCCGGAATCACGAATAAGTGGGCTGAGGGGACCTGCTATGTGACTCAAAAGCCTCGTCATTTTAGTACGGCCCCTGAATCACCTATTCGTGAAAGTGGGTACTAGATCAATATGTTTGCTAGTGCCCTTCGATTCCGAAGTTCGCAAACGAGCGTGCCACAAAATGATGCGAACTTCGGAATCGGGGCACTAGATTAAATTGAATAACCCGACGCCCGCCAAAGCCGCCATCAGGGCCAAGCAAACCCAATAAAAATGTTTCAACATGGACACCTCCATCTCTCCCTTGCCGATCGCGGCCCTGTCGCGGCGTACCCACCACTGCAATAAAACAAACATCCTGGTGGGCACGCGGTTTCCGCTTTGCTACGCCCGCTTAGTTTAGCCTGCCCTACGGAATTCCCCCCACCCTGCGACTCGCATACACCTTGGTGAACTCGGCGCCGAGCAGAAAGATCTGCGCCGAATAATACACCCACAGCAGCAGCACGATCAGCGCGCCCGCGGCGCCATAGCTGGAAGCGACCGCGCTGCTGCCGATGTACCAACCGATCAGCGACTTTCCGATGGTGAACAGCACCGCGGTCACCACCGCGCCGATGATCACGTCGCGCCAGTCGATCGGCCGGTCCGGCAGCACTTTGTATATGGCAGCGAAAAGGATCGAGATCAGCACCAGAGAGACGAGGACGTTCAATGCCTCGACGATGACCTTGCCGAACGGCAAGATCGAATTGAGATAATTGCCGAAAGCGGTCAACGCGGCACTCACCACCAGCGAGACCAGGAGCAGGAATCCCAGCGCCGCAACCAGGCCCAGGCTTTCGGCGCGCGCCCAAACGAGCCGCGAGACCGTGACGCCCTGCGGTTCGGCCTTCCAGATCACGTTCAAGGCAGACTGCATTTCAACGAAAACGCCCGAAGCAGTCACCACCACGGTGACGATCCCGATAATTGTCGCAAGAATCCCAGAGGACTTGCCGCTCGCGCTTGCTACCGCGGCCTGGAGAACGTCGGCGGTTTGCCGACCCATGAGGTCGCCGATTTGCGCCGTCAGGGCTCCCTGCGCCGCGTCGCGGCCGAAAGCCAAGCCGGCGATGGCCACCACTATCAGAAGGATCGGCGCGATGGAGGTGACCGTATAAAAGGAGATCGCGGCGCCCCGGCTCAACGCATCGTCCTCGACGAAGGCGAAAACCGTGTCTTTGGCCAACCTCCACATTGAGGTTCGGTCTCGCCTGCCACGGCGATCGCGGCCAGCGGGCCGCGGTCACCGATGACGCCCCCTGTTTGGCGGCGCGCGTTTCAGTGATGCAAAAGCGCGATGATGAGGAGGATCGGGATCGGAATGCCGATCAGCCAGAGCAGAATGTAACCCATGTCAGTCTCCCGTGGTTTTAGCTCACGACCGCCGTGTCGCGCGGGCGGCGCCCGCGGAACGAGCGGTCCCACACGTCGTCACGCAGTTGGCCGCCTTCGAGGGCGGCGAGACTCGCCGCGAAGGCCCCGATGAAGAGCGAGGCGGTGAGCCAGAGCGCAAGATGCGCGGCGGCGCGGCGCGCGGCGTCGATCGCGTTGCGCATGTTGGTGTCGACTTCGTCGACCCGTTTCTCGGCGTCGGCGGGCGCAAGCCCGGTGCGCGCCGAGACGAGCTTGGCGAGATAGGCGCGGTCGGCTGGGTTGAGCGAACCGTCGCGAATGGACTTGGCGAAGATGCGTGACGCCTCGGCCCGTTGCGCGGCGGGATCGCCGGCCGGCTGGCCCGCGGGTGCGTCGGCGCGGAACAAGGCGTCAACGAAATAGCCGGTGTCGACGCCGCTCGATTGCGATGCGGCGGCCGCAGCCGGCGCGGCCCCGGGTGCCGCCCCGCCGACGATGGTGGTGGTGGCGGAGCCGAGCACGGCGGCGCTGACCACGGTGGCGAACGCCCACGCCAGAAAGCCGTGCGCGGTGTCGCGGAACACGACCTCATTGGTGTGCAGCCCAGTCCATTTGGTGCGCAAACGGCCGGCGAGATAGCCGCCGACAGTGGAGGCGAGCATGGCGACAACGCACAAATAGATGCCCGTTGTCACCTGGAACGTCGTCGCCGACGGTCCGGAATTCGACCACGGCGACACGGCGGAAAGTCCCAAGCCCACCCCCAATGCCACCAGGGCCAAGGTCAACGCGGCCGCTGCCGAGGCTCCGGCCGCGATCGCCGCCCACGACACCGCCGAAACGGATGTTTCTTCTGCTGTCAGTCCCAGTCCCGCCCGTTGCTCGCTCATGATTGGCCTCGCCGGTCAGGCATTACCGCCTCGTGTCTGCTTCACAACGTTGTGAGCGGCAGGAAAGTTCCACATGTTACCGCTGACTGAGTTTGGAGATTCGCTCGCGGCCCGGGGACGCGCCCATCTGGGCGATTTTAATCGAGCAATGGTTTGCGCCGGCCGCGGTGACGAGAGGACCCATTCCCCTTTTGCGAATACACGCAGGTCAACACGACCTATAGTGAGTGCTTCTCAAACTCTTCAGCCAGCAGGCGCCAATGTTCGGCCAGCAATTCGTATTGCCGACGGGTGGGCTCGTCCTTTGTTTCCTTGGCCTGCCGCTCGCATTCCTCGGCGCGAGCGCGGTAGTATTCAATCAGGTGCCGCATTGAGGAAGGAACACGGTGCACCTGCGTCCTGTTCCCCACGTAGGATCATGTAGCGCGACCAGCCAGAGGCGCTCAGGCTGGCAGCCTCCCGACCCCATTCTCATAGCCCAATCATGATTACCCCCAGGACGAGGAGGCCGGCGCCTGCCGCCCGGGTGAGAGTCAGTTCGTGAATCGGGACGCCGAGCAGTCCAAAGTGGTCGAATGCAAGGGAACC
>JAFAUQ010000020.1 GCA_019243195.1 Hyphomicrobiales bacterium | reverse complement strand
GCTCTATCCCTACGCAATTATCCTGCAGGTGACGCCGGTCGTTGCCATCGCGCCGCTTTTGCTCATCTACCTGCCGCAACCGGCGGCGGTGCTCGCCTGCGCCTGGATCGTCGCGTTCTTCCCGGTGCTCGCCAACACCGCGCTCGGCCTCGCCTCGGTCGACCGCAACCTGGTCGATTTGTTTCACCTCTACGGCGCCTCGCGCGGCCAAATCCTTGCTTACCTCAGGCTGCCGGCCGCGCTGCCCGCGATGCTCGCCGGTATCCGCATCGCCGGCGGCCTTTCGCTCATCGGCGCGGTGGTGGCGGAGATCGCCGCCGGGTCGGCCGGCGCCGGCTCGGGCCTCGCCTACCGCATCGCCGAATCCGGCTATCGCCTGATGATCCCGCGCATGTTCGCGGCGCTGTTGCTGCTCTCGCTCGCCGGCATCGCGATCTTCTTCCTGCTGTCGCTCCTCTCGCACCTCGTGCTGCGCCGCTGGCACGAGAGCGCGCTCTCGCCCGAGCGGTGAGCGACAAGCCTCATTTTGCGCTACGATCAGGACTGGTGAGGGAGAGACGAACGATGAGCGGCATTGCAATCGCGCCCTACCGGGTCGAGGCCTACAACACGGCGCATTTTTCCGAGAACAAGATCCACGACGACGAGGTTGCGCGCCGCTACGGCTTCTCCGGCGGCCTCGTGCCGGGCGTCGATGTCTACGCCTACATGACGCACGCGGCGCTCGCGCGCTGGGGCCGCGCCTGGCTCGAGCGCGGGCGCGCCGAGTGCCGTTTCCTCAAGCCGGTGTACGAGGGCGAGATCGCGACCGTCACCGCGGTCGAGAGCGACGGCGGCCTCGCGATCGCGGTGGAGAGCCGCGGCGAGCCCTGCGCGAGCGGCGCGGCGTTCATGACCGAGGCGCCGGTCGTGCCGAAACTTGCCGACTTCGGCGAAGCGCAGCCGCCGGCAACGCGGCCGCCCGCCGACGAGCAGACGCTGGCGCCGGGAAGAACGCTCGGCATCGCGCCGTTCCGGCTCACGCCCGAATTTGCCGAACGGCATCTGCGCGACGTACGCGAGACCGATCCGATCTACGCGCGCGAGGGCCTTGCCCATCCGGGCACGATCCTGCGCCTGTGCAACTGGGTGTTGGCGCAGAACGTGGTGCTCGGCCCATGGATTCACGTGGGCAGCAATCTGCAGAATTTCGCCGCCGCACGCGTGGACGACGAACTCACCGTGCGTGCGCGGGTGACCGGCAACTACGAGCGCAAGGGCCACCGCTTCGTCGAGATCGACGCGCTGGCGGTCGCGAACGGCAGCACCGTGCTCGCGCGGATCGCTCACACGGCGATCTATCGGCCGCGCCAGGTCGAGGCGGCCGCGTAAGGGGCGGACGGTGGCGATCGTTCCCCTGGAGCGCGGCGCGCCGACAGCGGCGGCGAGTGCGGCCGATGTGCTGGCGCCCGATTGCCGCGGCCTCAATTTCTTCCGTATCGACGCGAGTCTGCGCCAACTGCTGCCGCTCTATCTTGACGCGCCGACGCTCGCTCGCCTCGAGCCGCATTTCGAACGGCTGGGCGCGCTCGCCGGCGGGCGGCTCGACGAGCTTGCTGCGATCGCCGACAAAAACCCGCCGGTGCTGCACGCGCGCGACCGCCAGGGTCGCGACGAAGACTGGATCGAATATCACCCTGCCTACCGCGAGATGGAGGCGATTGCCTTTAGCGAGTTCGAGTTCCACGTCATGAGCCATCGCGGCGTCCTCGGGTTCGATGCGCCGCTGCCGCCGGTCGCCAAATACGCGTTCCAATATTTGTTCGTGCAAGCCGAGTTCGGCCTCATGTGCCCGATCAGCGTCACCGACACCTCGATCCATCTCGTCGCCAAATACGGCAGCGAGGAACTGAAAAATCTGCTGCTGCCGCGCATGCTCTCGTCCGACCCGGCGCGGCAATGGAAGGGCACGCAGTTCATCACCGAGAAGGCGGGCGGCTCCGACGTGGGCGCACTCGAGACGGTGGCGCGGCGCGAGCGCGGGCAGTGGCGGCTCTACGGCGAGAAGTGGTTCTGCTCGCACACGGACGCCGACGTGGCGCTCATGCTGGCGCGGCCGGAAGGCGCGCCGGCCGGGACGCGCGGGCTCGCGCTCTTCGCCATGCCGCGGCGGCTCGAGGACGGACGGCGCAACGCCTACCGGATCGTGCGGCTCAAGGACAAGCTCGGCACGCGCTCGATGGCGAGCGGCGAGATCAAGCTCGAAGGCGCGGTGGCTTATCCGGTCGGCGATCTCGCCGGCGGCTTCAAACAAATGCTCGACCAGGTGAACCTCTCGCGCCTGTCGCACGGCGTGCGCGCCGCCGCGATGATGCGCCGCTGCCTCAACGAGGCGCTGGCAGCCGCGCGCGGGCGCGCCGCGTTCGGGCGGCGCGTGGTCGAGCATCCGCTCATGCGCCGGCAGCTCATGAAGCTGATGGTCCCGGCCGAGCAGGCGCTGTCGATGGCGCTGTTCACCGCCGACGCGATGGGGCGCGCGAACGCGGGATCAACCGAGCCGGAACTGCTGCTGCGCCTGCTCACCCCGCTGCTCAAGTTCCGCGCCTGCCGCGACAACATCGCGGTTGCGACCGGCGCGATGGAGGCGCGCGGCGGCAACGGGTACATCGAGGAATGGGTCACGGCGCGGCTGGTGCGCGACGCCCATATCGGTGTGCTGTGGGAAGGCACCAGCAACATCATCGCGCTCGACGTCGTGAGCCGCGCGGTCGGCAAGGCGGGCGCGCATCGTGCGCTGGCGCAGCGCCTTTCGGAGCGGCTGGCGCAGGCGAAAGGCCTGCCGAATGATCACCGCGCGCGCCTTGGGGCCGCGCTCGACCGCGCCATCGCATTGGCCGAGAGCGTCGCGCGTGATCCGAACTCCGAGTCGCTCGCGCGCAAGGCCGCGACCGCGCTCTACAACGCGGTGAGCGCCGTTCTGCTTGCGCACGAAGGCGTGCAAGACCCGCGCGATGCGCGGCGCCTGCTGCTCAGCCGCATGGTGCTGGAGCATCGGCTGGCGCCGCACGATCCGTTCGGGCACGACGCGGCGGCATGGGAAGATCGGGCGACCGATTTGCTGCTCGCCGACGCGCCAGTGCCGCTGGCCGAGGCGCAGGCGATTGTCATTTCTTGACATTGAGCGGCAAACCGTCGAAGGTCACCGCCATGCGCAGCTTCACCAAGGCGAAAGCGAAAGCCTCCAACATCCGGGGGCCGGAGACGATTCGCCTGCGTTGAACGCATCGCGCAGCTGATACCGACAGGACCCCGCCGGCTCGGACGGGGTCTTTGCATTTTTGGCTCCCTCCTCCGGCATCAACCGAGGAGAGATCGACATGCCAACGCACCAACCCATCGCCGGAGTGTGGCTGCCGCTGATCACGCCGTTCAAGGACGGCCGGCTCGACGAAACGTCGCTGGCGCGGCTAGTACGCCACTACGCGGCCGAGCCCATCGACGGCCTGATCCTCGCCGCCACCACCGGCGAAGGAATGACGCTCGACGAGGCAGAAACCGAGCGCGTGGTTGCCATCACGGCGGCGACGCGCGAGCGCGCGCTGCCGATGTATTTCGGCCTCTGCGGCGCCGACACGCGCAAGGTTGCGGCGGCGCTCGCGCGCACCGCGTCGTGGCCGATCGACGGCTATCTGATCACGTGTCCTTATTACGTGCGGCCGCCGCAGGAGGGTCTATACCGTCACTTCGAAACGCTCGCCGGCGCGACAGACAAGCCGATCATCGTCTACAACATCCCGTACCGCACCGGCGTGAACCTTGCGAATGCCACGCTGCTGCGTCTTGCCGAGCTTCCCAACATCGTCGGCGTGAAGGACTGCTGCGCCGAGCAAATGCAAACATTCGATTTGCTGCGCACGCGGCCGCAAGGTTTCGCGGTGCTCACCGGTGAAGACGCGCTGTTCTATGGTGCAGTCGCGCACGGCGCCGACGGCGGGATTCTTGCCGCCGCTCACGTCGAGACCGCGCGCTTTGCGTCGGTACGCGCCGCTCTCGTCAGCGGCCGCCGCGAGGAGGCGTTGCGCGAATGGCACAACTTGGTCGACCTCGCGCGGCTGCTGTTCGCCGAACCCAATCCGGCGCCGATCAAGCATTGGCTGTGGCGCGCGGGACTGATCGATAGCCCCGAGGTACGCCTGCCGATGATGGAGGTGAGCGACGCGCTCGCCGCGAGAATCGCCGCGGAAATGACGCGATGGACGAGGGGTGCCGTGGCCGCGTGACCCTCGCCAGCCTGCCGTCAGTTCGATAGGTTTCCGCCGCACAGCGAGGAACCATGAGCAACAACATCGATCTGAGCGGCCGGTTCGCGGTCGTGACCGGCGGCGCGCAGGGAATCGGGCGGGCGATCGTCGAGCGCTTTCTCGATTCCGGCGCCGCCGTCGCCATCTGGGACCGCGACCGCGGGCTGGCGGAGAAAACCGCGGGCGAGCTCAAAGCGCGCAACCGTGTCGCGGCTGTTGCGGTCGACGTGACCAAGCTCCTCGAGGTCGAACGCGCGCGGGAGGAGACGAAAGCCGCGTTCGGACGCATCGACATTCTCGTCAACAACGCCGGCATCGCCGGTCCGAACGTCAAAACCTGGGAATATCCGCCCGAGGCCTGGGCACAGGTGATGGCGATCAACCTCGACGGCCCGTTCAACTGCTGCCGCGCGCTGGTGCCCGGCATGCTCGCCCAGAACTACGGCCGCATCGTCAACATCGCCTCGATTGCCGGCAAGGAAGGCAATCCCAATGCGTCGGCGTATTCGGCCTCCAAGGCGGCCCTGATCGCGCTCACCAAGTCGCTCGGCAAGGAGGTGGCCGACAAAGACATCGCGGTCAACGCCATCACGCCGGCCGCCGCCAAGACCGCGATCTTCGACCAGATGACCCAAGAGCACATCGACTACATGCTGGCGAAAATCCCGCGCGGACGCTTCGTGCTGGTCGAGGAGATCGCGGCGCTCGCCGCCTTCTGCGCGTCGGCGGATTGCTCTTTCACCACCGGCGCGGTGTTCGACATTTCCGGCGGGCGGGCGACGTATTGAGGGATATTGTTAGCCTGCCCGAGGCGCGCGAGCGGCGCCAACGGCTCACCGGCATCGGCCTCATGGTCTGCGCCGTCGTGTGCTTCGCCTGCCTCGACGCCTCGGCCAAGTATCTCAACGGCTACATGGCCACCCTCGAGGTGGTGTGGGCGCGCTACACCGGCGCGTTCCTGCTCGCGTTCATGGTGTCCAATCCGGTCACGCGCCCGGGCGTGCTGACCACCCAGCGACCGCTGTTGCAGATCGGCCGTTCGACCCTGATGCTTCTTTCGACCATCCTCAACGTGTTCGCGCTCCGGTTCCTGCAGCTCGACGAGGCACTATCGATCCTGTTTTCGACCCCGTTTCTGATCGCGATCCTGTCCGGACCCATGCTGGGCGAGTGGATCGGCTGGCGACGCTGGACGGCAGTCTTGATCGGCTTTGCCGGCGTGCTGGTGGTGACGCGGCCGGGAATCGGCGGCATGCATCCGGCCGCCCTGCTGTCGTTCGCCAGCGCGCTTTGCTACGCCTTCTATTCCATCACCACCCGCATGCTCGCCCGCACGGATTCAAACGAGACGATCCTGTTTTACTCGAATCTCGTCGGCGTGCTCGCCATGTTCCCGGTGCTGCCCTTCGCGTGGACGACGCCGCAATCGCCGCTGATCGTCGTCATGATGATCGGCATGGGCCTGTTCGGCAGCCTCGGGCACTATCTGCTGATCGCCGCGCACCGGCTCGCGCCCGCCTCGCTGCTCGCACCCTTCATCTACACCCAGCTCGTGTGGGTGATCCTGTTCGGCTACCTGGTGTTCGCCCATGTTCCGACCGCCTGGACGATGGGCGGCTCGGCCATCGTCATCGCCTCGGGCCTCTATGTGCTCTACCGCGAGCGCAAGGTGAAAAGGCTGCCCTGAGGTTTGGCGGTTTGCTATCGTCCGGGCCGGCGCGTAGCTGCGCCGGGGAAGCGTTCGAGGGTCCATCATGCTCAAGAAACAAGGCCGGCCGCCTACGGCAGCGCGCAAGCCGCAACTCAACGATGATATCGGGGAAGAGCTGCGGCTGCGCATGTACGGCATGCAAGTCACCATCCGCCAGGCCGAGCAGCGCGCCTACGACCTGTTCCTGCAGAACCTGGTCAAGGGCACGAGCCACCTCTCGCTCGGCCAGGAGGCGGTGGCGACCGGTTTTGCCGCCGCCATGCGCCCGAGGGATCTGAGCTTCTGCACCTACCGCGGCCACGCCCACACGCTCGCGCGCGGCGTGCCGGTCGAGAAGGTGCTGGGCGAACTGATGCAGCGCGACAACGGACTGATGCGCGGCAAGGGCGGCTCGATGCATCTGACGTCCGCCGAGCACGGTGTGATGGGCTCCTACGCTATCATCGGCGCGCATCTGCCGATCGCCTGCGGGGCGGCCTGGCGCGCGCAATACAAAGGCACCGGCGACGTCGCGGTGTGCTTCTTCGGCGACGGCACCACCAACATCGGCGCCTTCCACGAGGCGGTGAATTTCGCCTCGGTGTGGAAGCTGCCGGTCGTGTTCGTGTGCGAGAACAATTTGTACATGGAATACACCCCGATCGGCGACGTGATCCCGGTCAAGCATCCGGCGGCCGACCGCGCGTCCGCCTATGGGCTCGAGGCGATCGTGATCGACGGCAACGACGCCGACGCGGTCTACCGCGCGGCGTGCGCGGCCTACGCTAAGGCGCGCGCGGGCGGCGGCCCGTCGCTCGTCGAGTGCCTCACCTATCGCCACAGCGGCCACTCGCGCGCCGATCCGGCGACCTATCGGCCCAAGGGCGAGCTTGAAGCGTGGCTCAAGCGCGATCCGATCAAGATTTATCGCGAGCGGCTGCTGCAGTTCGGCGTGGAGCAGGACGCGATCGACGCGGTCGATGCCGAGGTGCGGCGCGACGTCGACGAGGCGACTGAGAAGTGCAAGGCGGCAGGGCCGCCGCCGCTCGAAATTCTCACCACCGACGTTTACGCCGACGGGGGCTGGGCATGGCGGAACTGACATATCGTGAAGCGGTGGCGCGCGGCATTGCCCAGGAGATGACGCGCGATCCGGACGTTGTGTTCCTCGGCGAGGACGTGGCCAAGGCGGGCGGCGTGTTCAAGGCGACGGTCGGCCTGCTCGATCAATTCGGGCCGGTGCGCGTGCGCGACACGCCGATTTCCGAACAGGCGATCCTCGGCGCCGCCATGGGCGCGGCGATGACCGGCCTCAAGCCGATCGCCGAAATCATGTTCTCAGACTTCCTCGCGGTGTGCTTCGATTTCATCGCCAACGAGTTCCCGAAGAGCCGCTACATGTCGAACGGGCAGCTCAAATGCCCGCTGGTGGTGCGCACGGGCAACGGCGCGGGCTCGCGTTTCGGCGCCCAGCACTCTCAGAGCGTCGAGAACTGGTGCATGATGATCCCGGGCCTCAAGGTCGTGGCGCCGTCGACTCCGCGCGACGTGATCGGGCTGATGGCGGCGGCGGTGCGCGACCCAGATCCGGTGATCTTCTTCGAGCACAAGTCGCTCTATCCGATGAAGGGCGAGGTGCCCGACGGCGAGATCGTCGACACGCTGGGCAGCGCCAAGATCCTCCGGCCGGGAAAAGACGCCACCATCCTGGCGCTCGCGCTGATGGTGCCGCGCGCGCTCGCGGCGGCTGAGAAGCTCAAGGCGGAGGCCGGCATCGACTGCGAGGTGATCGACGTGCGCTCGCTGGTGCCGCTCGACACGCAGACGATCCTCGGCTCGCTCGCGCGCACTCACCGCTTGTTTACGGTCGAGGAAAACCCACGTTTATGCGGGTGGGGGGCGGAGATCGTCTCGATCGTCGCCGACGAGGCGTTCTACGACCTCGACGGACCGGCGGTGCGGATCACGACACCGCACATCCCGCTGCCCGCCGCCGACACCCTCGAGGACATCGTGCTGCCGACCGTCGATCGCATCGCCGAGACGGTGCGGCGGTCCCTCTCAAGCTGAGCCCGAGGTCCGTTCATGAGTTCAAGATACGACAACCTGCTCGCCAATGTGCCGACCGACCTGTGGATCGGCGGCAAGTGGCGCAAGTCCTCCGACAACGCGCGCTTCGACGTGATCGATCCGGCGACCGAGAGCAAGGTCGCCTCGGTCGCAAGCGCATCGATCGACGATGCCAAGGCCGCGCTCGACGCGGCGAGCGACGCCTTCGAGGGATGGGCGGCAAAGAAGCCGCGCGAGCGCGGCGAAATTCTGCGCAAGGCCTATGAACTGATCATGCGCGACGCCGAGCGGCTGGCGAAACTCATCACCATCGAGAACGGCAAGGCGCTTTCTGATTCACGAGGTGAAGTCGCTTATGCGGCCGAGTTCTTCCGCTGGTTCGCCGAGGAGGGCGTGCGCAATCTCGGCGACCTCGGCCGCGCCCCGTCCTCCGGTGCGCGCATCTTCGTGCATCACAAGCCCGCCGGCGTCGCCGTGCTGGTGACGCCGTGGAATTTCCCGGCTGCGATGGCGACACGCAAGATCGGCCCGGCGCTCGCCGCCGGCTGTACGGTCGTGCTCAAGCCGGCCTCGGAGACCCCGCTCACTATGCTGGCGCTGATGCCGATTTTGGAAGAGGCCGGCGTGCCGGCCGGCGTCGTCAACGTGATCCCGTCGCGCCGCTCCGGACCCGTGGTCGACCACATGCTGCACGATCCGCGCGTGCGCATCGTCTCCTTCACCGGGTCGACCGAGGTCGGCCGCAAGCTGCTGCACAGCGCCGCCGACAACGTACTCAAGACGGCGATGGAGCTGGGCGGCAACGCGCCTTTCATCGTGTTCGAGGATGCCGACATCGACGCGGCGATCGAGGGCGCGATGGTCGCCAAGATGCGCAACATGGGCGAGGCGTGCACGGCGGCGAACCGCTTCTACGTGCACGAAAAGGTGCAGGCGGATTTCACCAAGAAGCTCACCGCCAAGATGGCGGCGCTCAAAATGGGCAATGGGCTCGACGAGGGCGTGTCGCTCGGACCGCTGGTGAACGCCGATGGGCGCGACAAGGTGGTCGAATTGGTCGACGATGCGGTGAAGAAGGGCGCGAAGATCCTCACCGGCGGCAAGCGCCCGGACGGCACCGGTTTCTTCTATCCGGCGACGGTGCTCGCCGACGTTCCCGATGATGCGAAGATGCTCAACGAGGAAATCTTCGGGCCGGTCGCCTCGCTGCAGACCTTCACGTCCGAGGACGAGGTGATCAGTCGCGCCAACGACACTATCTACGGCCTCGTCGCTTATCTCTACACCAAGGACATCGGCCGGGGCCTGCGCGTATCGGAGAAGCTCGACTTCGGCATGATCGGGCTCAACCGCGGGCTCGTTTCCGATCCGGCGGCGCCGTTCGGCGGCATGAAGCAGAGCGGCGTCGGCCGCGAAGGTGCGCACGAGGGCCTGATGGAGTTCCTCGAGACTCAGTACATCTCGGTAAGCTGGTGACGCGCTGCGTGGGGGAGGGGTTGTGGACGTCCTGATGCCGCAGCTCGGCGAGACCGTCGCCGAGGGCACGATCACCCAGTGGTTCAAGGCGGTCGGCGACAAGGTCGCGCCGGGCGAGAACCTGTTCGAGATCGAGACCGACAAGGCGACCATGGAGGTTCCGGCGACGGCCGCGGGCGAACTTAAGGAAATCCGCGTGCCGAAAGGCGCGGTGGTGCCGGTCGGCGCCATCGTCGCGATCATCGCGGACGGCAGCGGCGCGGCGACAATGTCCAGCGTCGCGACGAGTGCGCCGACGCCGCGCGCGCCTTCGGTTGCGCCCAGTGCGCCAGCGCCGGCTGCGGCGCGTCCCATCCAACTCGAACCATTCCGCGAGGTGCGCACGCCGGAGCGCAACTTCGGGCCGGCGCGGCTTGCCGGCGGCATCGTGGTGACGCCGCTCGCGCGGCGGCTTGCCGGCGAGGCCAGCATTGATCTTGCACGGATCACGGGTTCGGGGCCGCACGGGCGCATCGTTGCCCGCGATATCGAGCAGGCGACGCGCGCAAAGGCGCGGCCGGCACTCGAGCCGGGCACCGAGCAAATAAAGGCGCTTTATGCCGAGCGTCCGTTCGACGAGGTTCCGCTCGACAATATGCGGCGCACCATCGCCCGGCGTTTGACCGAAGCGGTGCAGACGATCCCGCACTTTTATTTGACCGCGGACGTCGACATCGAGCGGCTTCTCGCGTTGCGCGCCGAGGCGAATGCGGCCGCGCCTACCGACAAGGATGGCACGCCCGCCTTCCGCCTCTCGCTCAATGATTTCATCGTCAAGGCGTTGGCGCTGGCCTTGCAGCGCGTACCGGCCGCGAACGCCGCCTGGGCCGGGGACCGTATCCTGCGCTTTAAACATTCCGACGTCGGCGTCGCGGTCGCGCTCGACGGCGGCCTGATCACGCCGGTGATCCGCGCCGCGGAAACGAAGTCGCTGGCGGCGATTTCGGCGGAGGCGCGCGAGCTTGCCACGCGCGCACGGGACCGCAAACTCCAGCCGGGCGAATATCAGGGCGGCTCGACCGCGGTCTCGAACCTCGGCATGTACGGCGTGCGCGAGTTCACCGCCATCATCAATCCGCCGCATGCGACCATCCTGGCGGTGGGCGCCGCGCAGCGTCGGCCGGTCGAGACCGCGGACGGCGGCGTCAAGTTCGTCGATCAGATGACGGTGACGCTCGGCTGCGACCATCGCGTGGTCGACGGCGCGCTCGGTGCCGAACTGTTCGCCGCCTTCAAGGCGCTCATCGAGCGGCCGGTGGCGATGCTGGTGTAGGAAGGTGAGTAGTGAGTGGTGAGTGGTGAATAGAAAGGGCCTGTTCCGCACCATTCACCACTCACCATTCACTACTCACTATTCGCTATTGCTGAATCTCATGGAGATAAACGAATGGCCGGCGACAAAGCCGACGTGCTGATGATGGAGGAAATGGCGCCCAAGACCATCGAGGGCGTCGCCAAGGCGTTCACCTTGCACAAGCTGTGGGAAGCGCCGGATCGCGACCGCCTGATCGACGAGCTTTCGCCGCGCCTGCGCGCGATCGCCGCCGGCGGCCCGGTGCACGAGCATGTCGATCGCTCCCTCATGGCGAAGCTTCCCAAGCTGGAAATGATCTCGAGCTTCGGCGTCGGCTACGACCATGTCGATGCCAAGTGGGCGGGCGAGCACGGCATCGTCGTCACCAACACGCCCGAGGTGCTCAACGAAGAAGTCGCCGATACCGCGCTAGGCCTGCTGCTGTGCACGGTGCGCGAGCTGCCCCAGGCGGAGCGCTATCTGCGCGCCGGCCAATGGGTCAACGGCGAGTACCGGCTCACGGCGTCGCTGCGCGGACGGCGCGCCGGCATCGTCGGGCTCGGCCGCATCGGCAAGGCCATCGCGCGGCGGCTCGAAGCATTCGGACTGCCGGTCGCCTATCACGGCCGCAATCCGCAGGCCGGCGTGTCGTATCGCTATTATCCCGACCTCGTGGAAATGGCGCGCGACGTTGATGTGATGATCGTGATCACGCCGGGTGGCGCGGCGACGCGCCACCTCATCAATGCCAAGGTGCTCGAGGCGCTGGGGCCGAACGGGGTCTTCATCAACGTCTCGCGCGGTTCCGTGGTCGACCAGGACGCGCTGATCGCCGCTCTCAAGGAACGAAAGATTTTGTCGGCCGGCCTCGACGTCTACGCCCACGAGCCGAACGTCCCGCCCGAGCTGTTGACGATGGACAACGTGGTGCTGCTGCCGCACGTCGGCTCGGCCTCGGTGCCCACCCGCGACGCAATGAATCAGCTCGTGGTCGACAATCTCCTCGCCTGGGCGGCTGGCAAAAAGCCGATCACGCCGGTGCCGGAGACGCCGTGGCCGCCGCGGCGGACGTGAGGAGGTCGGCATGCGGGTTTATTTGCTTGCCCTCACGCTGGTCCTGGCGGGCGTCACGAGCGCTGCGGCGCAGACCGGCGCGCCGCCGAGCGACGCCGTCAATTCGATG